>NZ_MOMD01000001.1:0-299560 GCF_001983015.1 Frankia sp. CcI156 | reverse complement strand
CCTCGCGGCGGACCAACACCAACGCGCAGAAGCTTCGGCGCATGCTGGCGGGGTTCGTCTACTGCGCCTCGTGCGGGCACAAGCTGACCGGGAACGGCACGAACGGGACGCGGCTGTACTGCCAGCGGCGTGACGGCCGCTGTCCGGCCAAGGTCCGAATCGGGGAAGCCTTCCTCGTCGGGCTGGTCTCCCGTGCCGTGCGGGGGCGTCTCGACGAGCTGGTTCTCCGGCCTGTGGCCATGGACGACCCGGCCGCCGCTGAGCTGGBGACGTTGGAGGCCCGCAAGAGCGCGCTGGCGGACCGGTGGGCATCCGGGAAGATGGACGATGACGCCTACGACGATGCCCACAAGGCCATCGTCCGCCAGATCCGCGCGGCCGAGGCCCGGATGCACACCAGCGCGCGACGGCGCGCCACGCTGCCCGTGGAGGGCGCCGTGGGCTGGGACGGGCTSGGCGAGGACATCGCGGCCAAGCGGGTGATCCTCACCCAACTGATCGACGGTGTGATCGTCGGCGGAAACGGGACTGTCGAGGGTGATGATGTTCAGCGTGTGCGGATCGTGTGGCGAGACCTGAACGACCCCCGGTAGCCCACGTCACCGCAGAAGGCCCCGGCGTCTGCCGGGGCCTTCGTCGTACCTGCCCGCTATGACCCTTTGAGAGCCACACTGGCACGTTAGAACCGCCTTCCCCGCTGGCAGGGGGGGAGAGATTCCGTCCCTGGACCGTTAGCGGGCCGAGCGTGAAGGGGCCGAAGAGTCAGCGGGAGTGCCACCGTCACGGCGACACGCCGTTGCCCACGCCGTGACGGCGGCACGCTGTGCACGATTCTCGGCGGCCTGGGCGGCGCGCGGGCACCGTGCCGATAAGCGCCCCCTGCGGAGCAGGATGCGACGTCACAGCGGGATGGTGCAAAGCCAGCGACACGGCGCGTCGGTGGAACCAGGGCGCTGACCTGCGACGCTGTGACGTACGCGGCCGATGCCAGCGATCAATGGTCCACATTAACCAGTCCACTCTGACTATCCCCGCTGGGCACCCGACCCGCACAGCGATCTTGCACGACAACCACGGTTGTCGATTGCGAAGCGGCAGCTACCCGACCCGCGACGAAGCATCTCCTTGGCTGACAACCAAGGTTGCCGGTRTGGGTCGTAACGTGACGATCGTGCCGGCCGGCCGGCCGGGCTGCGCTGCCCGACCGCCTCGCCAGGCGCTCAGCGGCCCGGTGCCGCAGGTCGGCAACGTCCGGGGTGCAGGTCATAACGAAGGCCAGCGTCACGGGGCTCTCGCCCTTGCTGGTGCGGCCGGCACATCGTGCCAGCCGTGGCCGGGTGGGAACCGAAGGAGTTCCCGAAATCGGTAGCGACTCCGGGAGCGGTCCGGTAATCTTTCAGTCGCTGCCCGCAATCAACCAGAATCTGGGCTGCTTCGGCCTCGCTTATCGTCGCGGGCGCCACGGCTGATGCTCACGGAAGGAGACCAGCGCAATGACRCCACCGGATGACCTCGTCATCGTGGTAGAGGAGTTGGCCACGATCCAGGACCGCGGCGACTTTCAGACCTCTGATGGACCCGTCGGTGACAKCGGCGAGAACAGGGACGGCTAAGCATCGACGTTAGCTGTCGCCGTACGACCCTGCCTCTCTTTCATCTGTTTCGGTTGGTTTTTCATGGCGATCTGGGTGCAGGCCGAAGGAGCCACCATGTAAAGGATGTTGATGGATCATCAGCTCATCCGCGATATAAAGACCGCGTTGGCATGGTCCAGACCCAGCTCGACACCCTCCCGGTTCCTACGGGGGACTCTTCCTGATTCTGGGATATGCCCCAGGGTGCTCACGCCGACCAGATTTCTAGACCTGATAATGAGACGAAGCCTTGTCTCGCCCCAGATGCGGTGCTTTCAAAACGAATCAGAGCTKCATCCAAACTCCTTGCTTCAGATGAACACGACGAGGCGAGGGCAGGTCACTCCGATGGTCGATATGCGCCGGCTGGCCGGACTTTTGCAATCAGGCTGCACCCTGGTGTTGGACGCGGTCAACCACTTTGATCCGACGCTAGAGGTTGCGTGCCGAGCGTTTCAATGGTGGTTGCGCGCGCCTGTGCAGGCGAACGTGTACCTCACAACGGGCGACGCGGCGGGTTTCTCCCTACACTGGGATGATCACGACGTCATCGTCCTACAGTTAGCTGGCGACAAAGAGTGGGAGGTCCKGGGTCCGTCTCGCCGTGCTCCCATGTACCGCGACGCCGCACCCAATACTGAGCCTCCCAAAGACATCGTGTGGTCTGGTACCGTGAATACCGGTGACGTGTTGTATATTCCCCGGGGCCACTGGCATCGGGCGAGCCGCACCAGCAGAGGTGACGGGTTTAGCCTTCATGCTACCTTTGGGTTCACGAGACGAACGGGCGTCGATTGGTTGGCTTGRCTTGCGGACCAGTCGCGCCGCGAAGAGGTGTTTCGGGAGGATCTGAATCAGCGGGGAGAAGACCCGAAAGAACATCAAAACGACGGMGAGAAAATTATTGTTGCCGCATCGCGTCTTCTTACGTCACATCCGCCGGCCCATTACTTGGAATCCGTGGCGCATGCCACCTCCGCAGGCCGGTATGTCTCCACAGCCGGCATTTTTGGTCCGCCATCCGCGGTCGTGTGCGTTACTGATTTTCCACCTCAGATAGAGACCCAGGGCGATACAGTGGCGGTCGCGACGGCGGAGAAACGGATCGTCTTCACCAGGAAAGCATTACCAGCCCTTGGGTTGCTTCTGTCGGGCAATCCTGTGTGCCTTGACTACGTATCGTCCGCAGCGGGGATCGATGGCGCGCGCCTTGGGGAGATACTTGTCCGGGAGGGCATATGCGCGGAACTGACTCCGGAATTATTCTCGGGCTATACCGGTCTGACCACAGACGGCAAGCTTTAGAGGATGCCYTTGCCGTTGGCATTCAATGCCTAGACACAAGCTACAACTATCATGGGTTCGACTCGCATCGCCTTCTCTCAAGCGTCGTGGGCGATTTACTTTCCATGTTCTCCATCTCGACGAAAGTCGGCTTCTTCCGAGAGTCCGGACGGGTAGTTCAYACCCTCGACCCCGGCCGGCTTCGCCGTGCGGTGGAGGAATCAGCGTGCGACCTTGGACGCATCCCGGACGTCGTCTTTCTGCATAATCCTGAGAAGTCCCTTGTGGGAGTGAGCCCCGTACAAGCCCGTGAGCGCTTGGATGCGGCGTGCGCGGCGCTGTATGAAGCGGTAGCCATGGGTCTGTGCGCGTCGTGGGGAATATCGTCCTGGGATACGGCGYCGCTGATCCGGGCGCTTGACGGCGATCTCTTCGCGAAGGCTCCCACGCCAGACGTGCTCATGGTCMGCGCGGGGCTGACGGTGCCGTCTGACCAGCTCGACGCGAGCGAGCGGGCGGCGCAACGTCTGGGCGTCCCGTCCGATCGCCTGTGGGGGATGAGCCCGTTCGGCGGGGACGCCGCACGCGACGTCTGGAAGAGAATTAAGGCGGCCACCTTTCTTCAGCCAAACGAAGAAGGGTCAAATGTGCAAGCCGTCTTCCGTGTGTCATATGAGCTGCCAAGAGTAACGCGGATAGCCGTGAGTTCCGGCAGCACAGACCATATGAGGGAACTTGTGTCAGCCGAAGCGCTAAAGGTTGACCTAGACCAGATCGCTCGTTATCGGCAGCTCCTCCGTGAGAGAGGCGCTCACATCTGAAGGTCTTTCACCAGCCTTTCGACAGCCTGACATGCCGGCTCGTGAAGCGGCCCTGAATACGAGGCGGGCGCGCTGACAATGTCCGCGCACAGAAATAGCGTCATGATCTTACCTGTCTTGCTTTCCAGTTCCTCTCTGTACTCTCGGTAGATGCGGCTAGCGAGGTCGGGAATTGCCAGGCTGTTGACCCACAGGTTCGCTGGATCCAATCCGCGCGGCGCCATTCCCCAGTCTTCCCAGTCAAGCAGCATGCATTCTGGTGCCGTGAGATTCGCCCAATTTAGGTCGGCATGCGYGGCTGACCATTGCTCGATCCTAGTGTCGATCTTGCCACCGCAGGCCCGACTGATTGCCAGGTCCACCCGCGCTTGCGTTATTGTCTCKGTGTGAGGAGTAGCTAGCCGGGTGGTCGAATGCCCGGCAAGCGCGGTCAGCGAAGATCTCAGYGTCGCCCACCACGCCTCAGAAAGGTCGGGATCGGTAGTGAGGATACCACCGGGTTTAACGGGATGATCCGCGACGAAATCTGTCTCGTCAGCCCTCCACATGAGATCCTGGTCGGGATCGTTCCAAGAGACGCTTTGCCTCCAGACGGGCCGGGCCACGCCATGAAGCATCGATGAGGTCTCTGTTCCGTTCCATCCCTGACCGGTCATCTTCTCTGGAGATCGAACCTCAACACGGACCCAGGTTCCTCTATCGCTGGCGAGGYCAATTGAGCGTCGCTTCCGCACGACCGCAGTTCGGTCAAAGTGAAYGTCTAGTGATCGCTCGACAYGTTTCAAGACGTCGTTATAGGACCCCGACCTGAGATCCAATTTAGCGCGGACGTTTGGCACGATGGAAACCCTATCTCTCTCGTCGCTCGGGCGGAGTGTCACCCGTCCGCCTGCGCTCAAGCGCCACGCGGACGGGCAACAATAGTGAAGACGTGTAAAATGCTATCTCGGCGCCCTATGGACACCGTATCGGCTGTCAGGCCRTGAACTCTCCATCCGTCACACCACGCACGAACGCCGACCATTCCGCACTGGTARAGACCAGCGCCGGCCCGGTTCCATGGTTCTTGCTGTCTCGTRGGGCGACAAGGCCGCCGTCAAGGAATGCAACCTCGACACACTCACCCTTAGCGTTGCTGTAGCTGCTCTTGCGCCACACCGCGCCGGAAAGATCGTGACTGTTCATGGTTCGAGACTCCTAGCTCGATCAATGAGCATCTTGGTGCTCKCGTCCCGCTCGGCCGCAGATTCCCACATCGCGCTGAACGACTCTTCGTATTGCTCTACCTCACGATCTTTCTCTAGATACAACGCTCCGGTAAGTCCCTCCACGTAAACCGTTGGCGGTTYCCCCGCTCRTCCGGTTCCGTTCTCGGGAAACCGAAGAACGACGAACGGACCCGACGTGACGCCCGCGTGTAGGCCGGCACTGAACGGCATTACCTTGATCGTGACATTAGGCAGCCGATTTACGYCCGCAATCCGTTCGAGTTGCTGCGCGAGCACCTTCGGGCCACCAACGGGGCGATGCAGAATCGACTCGCTGAGAACAACATTCAGGACCGGGGGATCGGTCACTCGGGTCAGCAACGCCTGCCGGGCCATGCGTACATGAACTCGCCGGTCTATTTCGTCGTTCTCGATATCGGGGTCTTCCGCTCTGATCAGGGTCCGTGCGTACTCCTCTGTTTGGAGGAGACCGGGAACGAGTTCCGACTGGTAGCACCAGAGGCGAGAGGCTGCCTCTTCGAGCCCGATGTACAGGTCGAGCCAGGCCGGGATGACGTCGCCGTAGCTGTGCCACCAGCCGCGCGCCTTCGTCTCCTTCGCGAGCCCCATCAGCGCCTCGGTCAGGTCGGTGGGTGCACCGTAGATCCGGCACATGATCTCTACGTCAAAGCTCCGAAGCGAGGTCAGCCCCGACTCGATGCGCCAGATCTTGGCTTCGGACCACTCCAGGCGCCGTGCGGCTGCCCGCACGGTCAGCCTCGCCTGGTTTCGAAGATCGCGTAGGTACCGGCCGAGCTGGCGGCGCGGCACGGTCGAGCCCGTCGTCGTGGTGCCTTCTGGCATCGCCCCTCCTTCGGTTTGAGGGTAGTCCATCACCCGAAATGAAAGACTCCGGTCGCTGTTTCGCAACAATATCAACATCTCTCAGCTTGCATTGTGAGTCTTGCATGTTGGGTCATCACGGTGTTTGACTTCTGCGTGACAGCAGGCGCGCCGAGAGTGGCCGCCTGGCCGCCTACGGCGCTGCCATCGGCGGACGCTCGCGTCTCTCTGCGTTGCCAAGGCGCCCTCCTCGGCGGCATCTGCCGCGCCCTGCTGTCTGCGGCACGGAGACGGAGGCGCGGCGCGAGGGCTACCCGTCGCAGACCGAAGGGAGAGAGTCCATGGACGAACGCCGGTTCGTGGTGTGGGACGCGGACGGACGACCGCTCGGGGCATTCCCCGACTTCGACACCGCCCACGAGTGGGCGCACGTGCGGATGCGGCAGGCGCGAACCCGCCTCCCCCTGACACTCGACGACCGTGTAGCGAAGGTCAGCCGCCGCCTATCCCACGCCCGCTGTGGGCTGGTGGCGTGGGCCGAATTCGCCGTGTTGCCCGGCTGTGACCTGCCCGCTCTCGGCGCAGCCGCAGCCGACACGGCGCGGCRCCAGCCTGCACAGCACTCACGGTCGTGACCATCCGGATCATCGGCCGCTCGGCGGCCGTCCGCGCGCTGACCGCCGCACGGGGCTCAGCATGACTGGTGACTCATCGCCTGTGATCCGGGTGGCCGTGGCGCACTTCCCGCCGACAGCCGCCGCCCTTCCCGACGTGCGCACGAGCACGGCCTGCACGCTCAGGGAATGGTCAGTCGACTCCGACACCGTCAACACTGTCGAACTCGTCGTTTGTGAATTGACATCGAATGCCGTGAAGGCGAGCCGCCCGGAAGACGTCGTGGCCATACGGCTCACCGCGACAGGAGAATACGTCCTTGTTGAAGTGCGGGACGGCAATGACACTGCTCCCCGTATCAAAAGCCCGGACCTGTTCAGTGAGGACGGACGCGGCCTGCTGATGGTCGACGCACTGTCGCGCCAATGGTCGTGGTGGAGAGTAAAGACCGGCGGAAAAGTTGTCTGGGCTGAGATTCCCGGTGGTTTGCAGGCCACGCCGCCGTCGACGCAGGCCCCTACGCCGATGCCGACGCGGCGACCGAGGGTCGGGCCGGAACCCACGGCGCCGGTCGTCTACCGCACCGACCCGGAGACCCTGCGGCGGGTCGCAGACGCGCTGCGCGCACTGGACCCGTGGCACCGGACCCCCTCCGGCCGACGCTAGCCCGAAGCCATCGCACACACGGCACGACGCATCGCAACCTGACCGAGAAAGGAGGGAACATGGGGCGAGCTGGTGGAAGAGCGGAACAGAATGCGCTACGGGTCCAGATGCTKGACGCGGGTATGACCCATGCGGAGATCGCTGACGAGTTCATGGTTCGTTATCGGGTTCGTCCTCGCACAGCTTTCCGGCAGGCGTACGGCTGGACGCTGACACGGGCCGCTGACCATATCAACGGCCACGCGGCCGAGCTTGGTATCGATCCGGACGGCGGGGCGCGGGTGACCGAATCCCATCTGTGTGAAGTGGAGCATTGGCCGGACGGGTATTCACGACGCAGGCCGACCCCGCAGATTCTCGCGCTGCTGGCGTCCACCTATGGAACGGACGTCCACATGCTGGTGGACGCCCGCGACCGCGCCCGGATGCGACCGGCTGACCGGCTGGTGATCGACGCCATGACGTGCCAACGTCAACCGGCCGACTGCCACCGCTGCCACCGCCGGGAACCGGCGGCGGCCACGCCCCGGGTGCCGAGGGCACGGCCGGACGCGCTGGCGTCGTCCGGGCGCCTCGCTGTGTCGGCATACCCCCTGCCGATCGGGTAGCCGTACCGGTCGCCGTGCCGGTCCCCTGTTTGAGCGGCGACCCCGCAAGGGCGCCGCTGGCGCAGGCCACCGGCTCCGCTGGGACTGCCCAAGGACAGCCCGACTCGTAGCCCTACAGGCCACGTGTTCACATCTGGACGACCTCGGCCGCTGGGCATCCGCACGCTCGCAGRCTCCCGCATGGGTCGCTACGTTCCTGTTCGGTATGAATTATCCAAACTTCCCGTCCGTCCGCCCACCGGAGCACCCATCGGCCCGCCCACCGGACCACCTGTAAAGATGGGTGGGTCTGAGATGTCGCACTGGCGCAGGTCAAAGCACCTGCCACACCCACCCAAGCACTCCGCGACTTAAGAGCGTGTCTTGCGTGGCTGCCCGGGGTACATATCGATCATGGATGTGTTGGGGAGCAGCCTTGCCGGGCGGCTGGTCCCGGACGAGTTGCGGGAGCTGGTGGAACCGCTGCTGCCCCGGTTCGAGGCCCGCTGGCAGGGCGGTGGGACTGCCCCGATCGAGGATCGGGCGGTGTTTACCGCGGTGGTCTACGTGCTGACCTCGGGGTGTGCTTGGCGGCATCTGCCGTCCGAGTTCGGGGTGTCGGTACCCACGGCGCACCGTCGGTTCCAGGCGTGGACCCGGGCGGGTGTCTGGCCTCGACCGCACCGCAAGATCTTGGATCTGCACGGTGTGGCCGGACGGGTCGACTGGTCATCGGCGATCGTGGACGCGGCCAGCCTGCGGGCAAAAAAGGGGGAAGCCTGACCGGTCCGAACCCGGTCGACCGCGGCAAACCGGGCTCGAAGATCCATGTCCTGACCGACGCGGGCGGGCTGCCGCTGGTCGTGGCGGTCTCCCCGGCGAACCTGCACGACAGCGGGGCCTTCGTCCCGCTGGTGGCCAGTATCCCGGCGATCCGTTCCCGCCGTGGCCCGCGGCGGCGCCACCCGGCCACGTTGCGTGCGGACAAGGCCTACGACCAGCCGGAACTACGGCGTTTCCTGCGTCGGCGCGGTATCGCGGTGCGGATCGCCCGCCGTGGTGTGGACAGTACCGAACGCCTCGGCCGGCACCGGTGGAAAGTCGAGAGAACCCTGGCCTGGCTCGGTGGCTACCGCCGCCTGAGCCCGCGTTACGAACGYAACGGCTACAACTTCCTCGGGTTCCTCTGCCTGGCTGCCGCGATCACCTGCTGGAAGAAGCTCCCACGCTCGACGTGAGACACGCTCTAATCTCCCTTGCAAGGAACCGCCGTCGCCTACGCGCCCAGAACACCGCCATGCGCGCCCATCGGCGCTCACGACCGACACACGAGTACCACTTGCCATGTGTGACCAAGGGGTGGTACCGGTTGTGCTGGCGTACGCGCGTGCGCTGCTGACCGGGTCGGAGCAGGGGCGGACCGCCTACCTGGCGGCGGATCTCCGGGACCCCGGGCTCATCCTCGATGCCGCCGAGCTCCGCGGCGTGCTCGACTTCCACCGGCCGATTGCGCTGTTCCTCGTCGCGGTCCTGCACTTCCTGACCGGCGCCGACCAACCGCGTGCGCTGGTGCGCAGGCTGCTGGACGGTCTGCCGTCCGGCAGCTACCTGGTCGTGTCCCACGCGACCGGCGACCAGGCACCCCCAGGGGTCGGCGCGATCGTCGAGACCTACGCGACCACGGCCGCGCCGCTCGTTCTCCGCGGCCTCGCGGACGTCTGCCGCTTCTTCGACGGGACGGATGTCCTCGACCCGGGCGTGGTGCGCCTACCGCTGTGGAAGCCGGACACGCCACCCACGGACCCGGAAACCGTCTGGGTCTACGGCGGTGCAGGACGGAAGCCCTGACCGCTCGCGGCGGCTCCGGATGGCCCAGTGCAAGACCGGATGGCATCTCGACGACGAACCGATCCCCGACCCGGATCCGCCGTCCGACGACGCCAAGGCACTTGCCGTGCTGCGGGCGGACCTGGAGGAAGCCCGCGGTGAGGTCCTGGCGGCCGGCGACCTCGGGCAGGTCGGCGAGATCGACGAACTGATCGGCCAGGTGGACCGGGAACTGTCAGATCTGGGCGTGCGGGGCCGGATCGCGCCGGCCGACCGGGACCGGCCGCGCCGCGTCCGCTCGACCCGTCGTCGCCAGGATGCCCCCGATCTGCCCCGGCTGCCCGTTGAGCGGCGCACGGTCGGGCGGACGTTCACCGCGCCGGACGGGACGGTGTGGCGGCCGTCGATGTTCCTGACCCTGACCTGTGCCTCGTACGGGCGGGTGCACTCCGACGGCACGCCGGTGGACCCGGCCTCCTACGACTACCGGCAGGCGGCACGGGACGCGATCCACTTCCCGAAGCTGCTGGATCGGTTCTGGCAGAACCTGCGCCGCGCGGTCGGCTGGGATGTCCAGTACTTCGCCGCGCTGGAACCCCAACGGCGTCTCGCCCCGCACCTGCACGCCGCGATCCGCGGCACCATCCCGCGGACCATGCTGCGGCTGGTGGCGGCGGCCACCTACCACCAGGTCTGGTGGCCAGCGACGGACCGGCCGGTCTACGACGATCAGCATCTGCCCGTCTGGGACGACACCATCGGCGCCTACCTCGACCCCGACGCCGGCGACCCGCTGCCCTCGTGGGATGCGGCGCTCGACGCGATCGGTGAGGACGACGAACCCGCGCACGTCGTGCGGTTCGGTCCGCAACTCCAGGCGGACGGGGTGACGGCGAACTCGGTGAACACCGGCCGGATGATCGGCTATCTCACCAAGTACCTGACGAAGACCCTCGACACCTGTCACGAGATCAGCAGTGACCGGCAGCGGGCGCATGTGGAGCGGCTCGCCGATGCCCTGCGCTACGAACCCTGCTCCCCGACGTGCGCGAACTGGCTGCGCTACGGCATCCAACCCCGCAACCCCCGGCGCGGCCTCACCCCCGGACGGTGCACCGGCAAAGCCCACCGGCGCGAAACCCTCGGCTTCGGCGGCCGGCGGGTGCTGGTCTCCCGCCGCTGGTCTGGCAAGACCCTCACCGACCACCGTCGTGATCGGGTCGTCTTTATCCGCCAGCAGCTCGCGGCACTGGGCGCCACTGGCACCGGACCGGCCGCGCCCGAGGACGATCCGACCCGCATCGCCTGGACGCTGCTACGCCCCGGGGACCCGGCCGCACCCCGCCGCGAGCATCTGATCTTGCATGCCATCGCCCAACGGCACGCCTGGCGCGCACAGCTCGGAATCGGCACCGAGGAAGGGGCCGGCGGGGATTCGGCAACAGGGCCGCCGCTGGCGGACGCAGCCTGACCCCACCCCGGCAAGCCCCTGGAGAGCCTGCGTGACCAAGCTCCTGCTCACCCCGACGGAAGCCGCTGACCTGCTCGGCGTCAGCCGCAGCACCGTCTACGAACTGCTGAACAGCGGCGACCTCGAATCCGTCCGCATCGGCCGTGCCCGCCGGATCCCCTCCGCCTCGCTGCTCGCCTTCGTCCACCGGCTCCGCGGCCTCGACGACGGACAGGCAGCATGATCACCCTCACYGGCCGTCGGGCGGGGGCAGGTCGGGGCGGTGTTCGGCAATCCATGCCTCCACATCGACGGTCCGCCAGATGTGACCGGCGGCCAGGGAGGCATACGGCGCGGGGAACGACGGGTCTTCCTTCAGAAGCTGGTTCACCCGCGTCCGCCCGACCCCCAACCGGCGGGCGATCTCCGCCGCTCCCATGAGCGGTTGCGTCATACCCCGCAATCTACTGGACGACCGTCCAGCGCCACGTGTACCGTGGATGTCGCTGGACGGTCGTCCAGTCGCGTTGAGGCGGTTCCGGCCGAGTGCGGCAACACCCGACCGGAACCTTGGCCCCTTCCTGCGCGAACAGGAGAGAGACCCATGCCCATCTTCCCGTCCGACGCCCCGGATCCCGACCGAACCCCCGGCGGAGACGTGCCGCTGATCGTGGCCAGCATCGTCCGGCCCGGCGTCTATGCGCTGACGCTGCGTCCTGGTGCTGATGCCCGCGAGATCGCCGAGGTCCTCGCCTGCATGCCGGTCGACGCCTTCCTGACCGAGCACGTCGGCGACATCGACCTGACCATGGTCTTCCGGACAGTGCCCGACGGCAGGGAACCTGATCCCACCGGGGGCGTCACCCCGACGGCACCGGCGGCGGCACGCGGAACCCGCCCGTAGCGGTTCTTCTGCCCCACCCATTTTTCTTCCGTTCTCTGGTGGCGCCTCAATCTGTCGGGGCGGTGGACGGGTCCAGGGTCGGCCATAGGCCGATCGCGTAGCGACGCGATAGCGCCCTGGACGCGGCCGGCGACCCGGCAGACCATCCCAGCGCCAGAGAACGGAAACCCCAACTCGCGCCGGACCACGCGACTCGCGACCCGCGCCCGTTCTTTCGGCAAGGAGCCAGAACCACCATGCCCACCAACACCCCACGGCGGGTGACCCTCATGCAGGCGCTGCATGACCACCTCGACCGCGCCGACCGCGGCCAGGGACGCGGTTACCCGCAGTCGGACGGAGAGACCAAGTTCGCCTGCGACATGGAAGACAGCCCCTACGGCTGCCCATGGTGCGACGCCGTCGAATGGCCCGACGGCAACCCCCTGGACGTGGCCTGATGGCCGAGGGTAAGGGCAGCAGACGCGGCAACGGCGAAGGCTCGATCTACCGGTACCGCAACGGTTGGGCCGGTCAGATCAGTATGCCGGACGGCACCCGGCCGACGTTCTACGGCAAGACGAAGGACGACGTCCGAGGGAAGATCATTGCCGCGCTCCGGGCGGTGCAGGACGGGGTGCCGCTGGTCACGACACGGATGACGGTGGCCGAATATCTCGATCAGTGGGTGACCATCGTTCTGCCTTCCCGCGTGGTCGCCGGAACGCTCGCCGAGTCAACGGYCGAGTCGTATGCCGATCAGGTCCGGCTGCATATCACGCCGATCCTCGGCCGTCACGAGCTGCGCAAGCTGTCCACCGCGCACGTCCGCCACTGGATGACGCGCAAGCTCACGGAACCGTCGTCCGCGGGTCTGGCGCAGTGCGCGGCCTGGGAGGCTGAGGCGGCCCGCAAGGCGGCAGAACGCGCGAAAGAGAAGAAGACTCGCCCGGCTCGACGCGCGACAGCACAGAAGAAGGCTCCGRCACCGAGCGAACGCAAGCCCGTCAAGCCGCTGTCGGYCCGGTCGGTGCGCTACCTGCTGGTGATCCTCACCGCGGCGTTGAATGACGCGGTCCGGGAGGAACTRCTGACCCGGAACGTCGCCGCTCTCGTCCAGCCGCCGAGGAAGGCCGATGCGCCGATACGGGCGCTCACCGAGGAAGAAGCCCGTCGGGTTGTCGCGGTCGCGCTCGTGGACCGGATGTCCGCGCTGTGGCTGGTGCTGCTGGCGCTCGGGCTGCGCAAGGGGGAAGCGCTCGCGCTGCGCTGGGATGCGCTCGACCTTGATGCGGGCACGGTCGCCGTGGTGCGCAAGCAGCGGCGTCGCAAGGCGGGAATTGATCCGGAGACCGGCCGGCAGCGCTGGGAACTCGTCGAAGAGGAAGCCCTGAAGACGAAGGGTTCAAAGGCGGTTCTCGCACTGCCCGACATGGTCGTCACGATGCTCCGTGAGCACCGGTGGCGGCAGGACGACGCGAAAGCCGACCTCAGCGCCAAAGCGGACCAGGCGGAAAAGGACCTGGCGGCGCTGGCCGCGCAGAACCTCCCCGAGGGGGTGTCCGGGACTCCGGCGGACCTGAAGGTCATCCGGTGGGAAGACCCCGGACTGGTGTTCACTACCGCACTCGGGCGGAAGGTCGACCCGCGCAACGTCAACCGGTGGTGGGACGCGGTGTGTGAGCGGGCTGAGGTGCGGCACACCCGCGTGCACGATCTCCGCCACACGGCGGCGACGATGCTGTTCCGGGCCGGCGTCGACCTGAACGAGATTCGYGCGCTTCTGCGTCACACCCGCCTTGGCACCACCGCGGACATCTACGTTGACGTTCTGGCGGACGTCCGGCGGGGGACGGCCCGCAGCATGGACGACATCCTCACCCGGCTCCGGAACCCGACCACCGCTACGGAGAGTGAGGCAGACGAGGGTGCCGCCTGAGTCGTCCCGCAGTACCGTTCGCCAACTGCAGTATGAACTGCAGTACACGAGGTCTTGAAAGCGGCAGAGCCCCGCACCTTGGATGGGGGTGCGGGGCTCTGGCCTGTCTCAACCGTGCGTGCGCTCGGAGGGACTCGAACCCCCAACCTTCTGATCCGTAGTCAGATGCTCTGTCCGTTGAGCTACGAGCGCGATCTGCCACCGTGGTGGCCGGCGGTGCCAGCTTACAGCACCCGACGGGTGGCACCGATCCCCCGAGGGGGATGTAGCTTTCCGTAGTTCATCATGTGCTTATTGTGTGGACAGATGTGGGGTCATCGTCGAATCGGCAGCTGCGGCACCGGCAGGAGGAGTTGCCGGTGGGGCGCGCGGCGGACGGTCAACCGCTGACCGTCCGCCGCGGCGGGAGGCGGCGCAGTACGACCTCCCTGAGCCGGCGATCCTCCGCCTCGGCGGGCAGTTCGCGTGCCCGCACCGGGAGGTGCGTGTCCGAGAGCATGACCAGACGCACCCCGCCAGTATCCGACGCGACGGCCGCGGGAACGCCATCGTGCCCGATCGGGCGGGCACGTTCGCGCCCGCTGCCGAGAGGTCCTCATGGTCGAGCGGTCCTCATAGTGACATCGGGATGTCATCGGGTGTCGTCGATCATAATTGGATTTATGTAACTTAATTAGATTTTATGTATCGTAATTAGATCTGTCGAAGCATAATTGGATGCCGCCAGAGCGTTGTTCGATCTTATCGGGTATCGTCGCATGGAGCAATGATGCGTAACGATCCGGGGCGCAGGGTAATTCTCCTCGCGGCGTGCGCATCATGAAGATCGACGGCTGGAGATCATCCTGATGGATCCGGGCGGCGTGCGCCGCGCGACTCGGAGCCAGCCCTTCGATGCCCAAGTACTGTTCCGTGCCCGGGCGGCGAYGATGAGCTCGCTGTTCCTGCTGGCTCTGCTGCTTGCGAGCTGGGCGCCGCGTATACCGCAAATCAAGGAGGGGCTCGAACTCGGCGACGGGCAGCTCGGTCTGACCCTGCTCGGCGCCCCGATCGGGGCGGTTCTGACACTGTGGCTGATCGGTCTGGCGGTCACCCGCTACGGCAGCATCACCATGGTGCGAGCAGGTTTGCCCGCCTACTGCGCCACCGGTCTTCTGGTCCCGCTCGTCGAGGGACCCTGGTCTCTGTTCGCCCTGCTCGCCCTGTGGGGGGCGACCAGCAGCTGCCTCGACATCTCCCTGAACACCCAGGCCGTGGGGATTGAGCGCTGCTACCAGCGGCCGATCATGACCTCCGCCCATGCGGCGTGGACGGCGGGTGCCCTGTCCGGGGCCGGGATCGGTTCGGCGGCGGCCGCTCTGAGTGTCCCGATCGGCGTGCAGTTCGCGGTGCTCGGCGGGTTGGGTCTCGCTGCCGCCCTACCCGCCACGGCCTGGATGCTGCCCGACGGCGCTGCACCGGAAGTCGCGCCGGGGGACGGGCGAGATGGCTGGGACGGGGACAGCGACAGAGCGATGCCCCGGGGTCCCGTCGGCACCGGCAGCCGTGCCCGGCCGTTCGTCGCACTGTGCGTCATCGCCTTCGGTAGTTTCCTCTGCGAAGGTGTGGCAGCGGACTGGAGCGCCGTCTACCTCACCGATGTGGCCGGAGCGGCCGTCGGAATCGCGGGTATCGGCTTTGTGGCCTTCACCTCCTGCATGTTCGTCGTGCGCCTGTTCGGGGACCGCGCCATGGCACGGTTCGGCCCGACCCGAACGGTCCGCGGCCTCGCCGTGACCGCGATGGTGGGATTCGCGCTCATGCTTGCGCTCGGTTCCTCGGCGTTCGGCACGGTCGGGGGAATCGTCGGATTCGGAACGCTCGGCGTCGGCACCGCCTGCGTGCTGCCCGCGGTGTTCTCCGCGACGGGGCGGCTTGGATCTTCGACGGGCAGCTCCATCGCCGTGGTCGGCACGGTCGGGTATGTCGGATGGTTGTGCGGGCCGGCTCTCATCGGTGGGCTCGCCGAGCTGGCGGGCCTGCAGTTCGCCATGGTCGTCGTGTTCGTCCTGCTCGTTGCGATCACGGTTTGCGCGTCGGCGCTGCGCGGTCCCGATTCTCCTGCTGCGGCTGCCGAGTTCACTGCGGACCCCGGTACCTCGGAGATCTCCGGGGTACCCAAGATCCCCGAGGTCGGCTAGCGTCACCGGCGACCAGCGACCAGCCATCAGGCCGGGTCCTCTGCCGGCTGCCCCGGAAGCGGAAACGGGCACTACCGCCGGCCGCGACGGAATCCGGGCAGCAGGGTCTGCACCAGTGCGTCCGTCTCGGCCTCGGCCCGCCCGCCGCGACGCACCCCGCCGACACCGATAGTTCGGTACATCTCCGTTGCCACAGCCTGCAGAGTCCGGCGATCACCCCGTGCGGCGACCGTGCGCAGCAGGTCCCGCCAGAGCACTTCGGAGGTCGGCACGGCCCGTAGCCCGGTGCGGCAGGCCGCCATCGCCGTCATCGTGTCACCGAAGTCCAACGTCAGCTGGGCGAGGCGATGCGCCACGTCGACCACGCCCGCCCGGGTGCTTCGGGCGATTGGCCCGGTGGTCGCCCAGCGGTACCGCCCGGCAGGCAGATCCGTCCACAGGGGACCGCTGACCATCCGCAGGGCTGTCGTCAGATCCGCCTCGGCGTCGCTGCCCGGCAGACCGGCCCGGTGGGTGTAGGCCACGAAGAGTTCCCAGTCGCAGCGCACATCCGGACTCAGCCACCACCGGCCATCCGGGCCGATCATGATCCGAGGCAAGCCGCTGGCATCGGTCCCCAGCCACTGGCGCGCTTCGGTCAACGCGGCGTCGGCGATCTCCTCCGTGGTGTCGGATGGCCAGATCTCCTCGGCGAGGAGCCGACTGCCCACGCCTTCCCGGTGCAGCGCGAGGTAGACGATGACCTCGGTCAACAGGTCGATGCGCTCGGCGGGTGGTCGCCCGGGACCCTCGACGGTGGGCAGTCCGAGAATCCGGACCTGCGCCTCGGCGGGCGCGGTGGGATCGGCGGGCGGCGTGGTTTCGAGCGGCACACGCTGTGGCGCCGCCCCGGGCGTCCCCGTCGGGGGCCGTGAAACGCCGACATCCGGGACGGTGGTATCTCCGTCGGCGTAGCGCGCCCGAGCAGTCTGAGGCGGTGCACGGTGCGCGTCCGCCGCCAGCCGTTCGTTCGGAGGCGGGATCGGCGGCCGGGGTGGGATCGCGGTCCGGTACCCGGTGGTTGGCGGCGGGGGGGCAGGGGGTCCAGGTGGTGCCTCCGTCCCGGGCTGGATCGATTCGGCCGGGACGCGGCCCTGCCGGTTCGCTCGCATCCGGGGCGTCTCGAAGTAGACCACGGGTGGTACCCGTGGGATATCCGTCGGGTGGATGAGCGGTCGCCCCGGATGGGCCAGCAGACCGGCGGCTTCGGGGGCGTCGCCGGTGTCCGTGGTGGTCGGTAGGAMGGGACCGGCCGATGCGGTCCTTCGCGGAGGGCTGGGAGGCTTGGGCGTGGGCGGCGGGGGTTCGGTGGGGAGCCGGCGGCCGTTCGAGGGCGGTCGCGTCGGATCGTCGTCCGGCGGGGAAATGGTGGGTGGGAATCCGGTGCCGGGCAGGACCGCGGCGCGACCGTGCATGTCCTGCGGTTCCGCTCCGCGTGGCTCCGGTGTGGCAGAGCCGGGGTCGGGGAGTGGGCCTGCCGGAGTGGGGACGGTCGAGAGCGGCTGGGGGAAGGCAGGCCCGGTGAGGGCTGAGAGTTTCGGCGTCCAGGGCAGCGCCCCGGGCATGGAGCCGCGTTGTGAGGGTGGCCTTGTCGGCTCGTCGGGCCGGGTAGTTGCCGGCCCGGTCGCGGTGGGTCCGGCGACGATCGGTCCGGCGGGCGGCTGTGATACGGGGGGTGGTGGGGGGCCCTCGTCCGGCAGACTCTCGTCCGGCAGGCTGCCCGAGGCCCGGGCGGGAGATCCCGCCGCATCGGCCCGATGGAACAGCGCGGTGATCGAGGTGTACTCGGTCATGCTCAGAGCCTGCGCCCGTACCTGGACGCCGAGAACGCCGAGGGACACGCGGCGGTCCGACTCGACCGTGAAGCGCCAGCGGGCGGCCGGGGTGTCGCCGACGGTGAGGACTCCCACGGCGTCGTCCCGCCCGTTCGCCATCCTGGTCAACCGGGCGACGTCGGCGGCTGCGGGAGGGGCCGCGAGAATGAGTAGATCGGGTGCCAGCGCCCGTAGATTGCCGGTGACCCGATCGCGGCCGCCCGCGGTGACGGTCGGCGGGTCTGCCGGTGCCGGATCGACGCCGGTGCGACCGGCGTCGTCCTGTGGTCCGGCGAGTTCGTCGAGGACGGCGCTCAGGTCGTCCGCTGTCCAGACCCGAGCGGGTGCGATCGTCGTCAGGTCGGCTCCGGTGTCGGCCGGGAAACCCACCAGACAGACCCGCAGATCATCCGACCACACGTTGGTTCCCAGCTCGATMGCCACGGCGATCGCGACCTCCGTCGCGACGTCCAGGTCGCCGATCAGGCTGATGATGCCCGGAGCGCCTTCCAGGTCGACGAGAATGCGTGACCCGGCGTCGTCCCGGCCGAAGGTGACGAGGGCCGGGAACGGAGCCGGCACGCCGGCCGTCATCTGGGCGATCATCTGGGCCGGCTGGTCACCGGGCAGACCGGGCATCCGCTCGATCCGCCAGGACCCGGGCGCCTCGCCAACGGTCCATGGGGGCGGTGGAGGCTCCTCCTCCGCGGGTGCCATGTGCAGGATCAGCAGGTCGTCGGTGAGGATCGCCGCGTACACCGGGGGAAGCAGACGTCCCAGATCGGTCAGGCCGGCAGACAGAACGCGCAGTGAGCGGTCGACAAATCGGGCGGCATCCGTGTCGGCGGCCAGGAGCAGCGCGCGCTCTGTCTCGTCCTCCGGGGGGCTCGCCGGCCCCGCCCGGCGTGTGGACAACGCCACCATGACTCCGGCGGCGAGCAGGCTGGCGGCTGCTATCCCCAGCAGACCCTGGGAGGACGGTCCGAAGGAGTCGGACGTGAGCAGGCCGGGTGTAGTGGGGCCACCGGTGACCACCGCGGTGTTCCGCGCCGAGACGACCGGGGCCGTGTCATCCAGGACTGCCAGCGCACGAGAGGCGCCGAGACGACCGTCGCTGTCCCCCGGCCCGGGGTCTTCGAAATCGGGATAGCTGGGTTCTGGATCATCGAGGCCCGGGTCGCCGGGGCCGTGGTTGTCGAGGTCAGTGAGGTCGTAGCCGCCGGGGGTGGGGGGCGCGGTACCCGTTTCGGCGGCAGGCCATCCCGGGACGGAGTCCGGTACATGCAGTGTCTGCAGGCCCTCGCCCTGCGCGTCGGCGGGCAGCAGCAGCACCCAGCCGGCATGGATGAGCGATGGCTTGGACAGCGTGCGGCCGTCCGGCTGGGCACGACCCTCGTTGAGGTCGAAGATCTCCCGATACCGTAGACCGTCACCGAGGAAGCGCTCCGCGATGCCCCAGAGGGTGTCGTGGTGGCGTCCCTCGGCAGGTCGCACCTCGTAGAGCTTCATCATGCGCCCGTTGGGCATGAGCCGGCCGTTCGGATCCGCGATCGGACTGATCAACTCGGCGTGGCGGACACGCGGTGTCATGCGGCCAGYCGGGCCAGCCGGGCTGCTCCCCGGTTCCGGCCGTGACGGCCAGGTCTGCTGGGTCGGTGCGCCGGCGCCGGGATCCGTTGTCGTGGTCACCGGAGCCCGATCACCCCTCGTGAGCGCGGGCGCCCTGTCGTCCGGAGCCGGCCGCGGAGCGACCAGGGCCGCCGAGGTCGTCGATACCGGCATTGCCGTCCCCATCCGGCCGGGCGCAGGCGGAACGGCGGGGGCCCGGGCGTATGTCATCGGGGCGACCAGAACCGTCGTCCCGGAGAACAACACGGATGTGGCGACGAGACGGCGGGCGAGGTTCTGGGGGGCGCCGCCCAGCGGTATCCGCGGGGCGAGGCCGGTACCGCGCAGCTCGGCTCGGCATTCCGCGATGAGACAGGCGGTGAAGTGCAGCCAGGCGGCCCAGAAGAGCAGGGCCAGGATGGCTCGGACGACCGCGCCGGTTCCGTCCCTGCTCTGGAGCGGTGGACCCAGTACCAGGATCAGTACGACCGGAACGCCGAGGACGACACCGGCGATCGCAGCGATGGCCCCGGCTGCGCGCAGCCGTTCCCGAGACCGCAGCTCCGCGGAGACCACCGGCACCGGCTGGCGGGCCGGCACACTCCCGGCCCTGTCATCGACCATCCGATAGGGAGGGTCGCCGGCACGCGGAAGCCGCCGTCGTGACCGCGGTGCCGCCGCCGGAGAGGCGGACGTCATCGATGCCGGCGGCGAGGACGGCCGCGCGGATCGAAGTGGTGTCGATGGTGGCGGGAGCGGCGTGGACATGAACGTCCCCGATCAGGCGCAGGGTCGGGCGCATGGGCACTCCGGGCACGGCCTCGTGCCCGGTTGCGTGGCGCTCATGCTAGGTCGCTGGAAGCCGGTTTCCAGGGCGAAGCAGCAGTTCCCTGACCTTCTTRTGACCATTACCTGGATCCGGTCGATGGTATGTCTCCGCCGTGGATGCCGGCGCTCCAGGCTCTGGACTGGGGCGAGCTGACGGGACTTGCGGGAGYGGCGCCGAGCCGCCTGGATGCCCGCACGTCGATCTCGTGCAGTGGACACCCGGCCTCCTCGCGCTGCTGTGCCTGGACGGCGACAGAAGGACGAACCCGCTGTAATCGTACCAGCGTGGTTGCATAGAGGAAATTTTGAGATGAAAGATCTATGATACATTACTCAAGGTGGGCATCTGATGTCGTTCCGATGCTAAATGTCCAAATTTATTCTTACGTTGAGTTATCCCTAAAAGTGTCCAGTGTCGCGGCGTACCAGGGCAGGCGTATCTTCGATCGACCACCTTGTCCATTCCCGCATCCGCGGAACACCGGCGCTGGCCACACACCGAGGCCGGACCGACCCCGGAGTGGTCTGGTCATCCRGCACTCTGGATCTCGTTCTGAATCTCGGCGAGCCGCGCACGTAGCTGATCCAGCTGGGTGTGCAGTTCGGTGAGGGTCCGGTCGTATCCCGGCCAGACGGTGGTCCGGAAATCGACCGCGCTACGGCCGTCCCAGCTCTCCGGGTCGATCAGTACCTTCGCCGCGGCGCGGAGCTCGTCGAAATGGGTGAGCAGCGGGCCGTTGATGATCGTGGTGAGATCGGCGATGGCGGTCACGGCTTGTGGCGTGYTGCGGACGGTGACATCGGACGGCTGGGTCATGGTGTGCTCCGGTGACGGGGATCTGGACGGCCGTCTCGGCGGCAAAGCGCCTCGATGGCATGGAAGAGAGCGAACGGCGCAGTGGACAGTGGTCCCGGGAGGGCACGGTCCCGGGGGTGATCCGTCAGCTTCCGGCCGCGGCGGTTCGGCGGTTGATCTCGGTGATGCCGCGGGCGAGCTCGGCGAGGTTCGTCCGCAGGTCGGTCAGCGCGCTCTGCACCTCCGGCCAGACCTGAGCACGAAAAACCTGTGCCTTCGGGCCCTCCCAGTTTCGCGGGTCCGCCAACGTATTGCCATGATTGATCAGATTTGTCGTGGTCGCCTGCAGATCGGGTAGCTGTCGGCTCATCCGCCCGGCCGCCTGTTGGGCCGCTGGTGTGGTCACGGTTCGCACGGCATTGTTCCTTTCGGGACTCGAGCAGAGGGGGACGTGAGCAGGTTGGGTGTCGGGGGACAGGCGACCTGGACAGGAAGGACGGCTCCGCGGCGCACCAGCACCCCGCGACCTGGAGGCGCGGGGCCGCCGATCGTGCGGGACAGCCGGACTCCGAGCAGTTCGCCGTCACCCGGCCGCCCCGGGGCCAGGAGCAGCCCGTACCCACCGCGGCGGACGTCGACGAGGAATCCGCGGTACTGGCCCAGCAGCTCCTCGGTCGTACCAGCGACGATCAACACGCCGCCGCCGTCGCGTGCGGCCTGCCAGAAGGCCGCCAGTTCGGCCGCGGCCCGTTCACCGACCAGTTCGGCGTCGTCGACGAGGACGACCAGAGGTTCGTCCCCTGACAGGCCGGTTGGCAGGTCGGTCAGCGACCGGGCGGTGTCGGTCCGACGGGTCTTCGGCGTGACGGCTGACTCACCCCGCCCGCGGCCGCCGTGACGGCCGGTGCTGTTGCTTCCCGCCTCCTCCACGAGGTTCATGGTTCCGTCCAGAACGGCGACGACACCGGGTCGGTGGGCGAGGGAACGAAGGGGCGACGGACGCGGCGTCAACGCGACGATTCGGGCACCCTCGGTAAGGAGGGACAACGCCAGCGTGAGTAGAACGCAACTGCGCCCGGATCGTGGCGGGCCGCTGATCATGAAACCGGGACTGTCGGCATCCAGATCCACCTCGACGATCTCCAGCTCGTCCCCTCCGATTCCGATCGGCACGTGCAGCGAAGATCGATTTTCTGGGCGCATGGCCGCCGCCACGGATCTCCGCGACCGCCCGGGCGCGCGTTCCATCTGCTCGGATGTGACGAGGGAGGGCAGCGCGTCGATCCGGAAAGGACGACGATCGAAGCGCTCCGGCAGCCTTCGCGGCACCTCCACAGATCGGCCCGCATGGGACATCGCCCGAGAGCCCACCGCCCGCAGTGCCGCAACCTGAGCCCGGCCTGTGGGGTCCGCGTCGAGCAGCGCGATCTGTGTCTCCACGGGACTGGGGAACCGACCTCCGACCGCGACCCCACGTCCGGCGGGCAGCGTCCCGGGCACGTCGAACGGGGACAGGCCGGCGAGTGCGTAGTCGGAAGGGTCGGCCATCCRCAGGAGTAGTCGTTCGTCGACGAGCGACGCCAGCCGCCCGATCAACCCTCGTCGATCGGTAGTGATGATCACTCGCAGGCCCACCGCCTGACCTTCGCGCACCAGCCGCAGAAATTGGTCGACGAGTATTCCTCCGTCGACGTCCTCAAACGCGGCCAGAAATCCTTCGAACCGGTCGACGAGCAGCACCAGGTACGGCGATGGGCGCATGGCGTCGCCCGCATCGCCGGGGGACGGCCGCCACGACCGCCGGGCCTCGGCAAGATCCATGAAGCCTTTCCGGGAGAGGATCGTCTGCCGTTCGCTGATCTCATTGGCCAGACGGGCGAGGAGCCTCGCGACCCGCTCGGGATCGTCCCGGCTCACCACGGCACCGGAGTGCGGCAGGTCCTCGAGGGGTGCCAGGGCGTTGCCGCCGCAGTCCAGTCCGTAGAGATGGAGCTCGCCGACGGGCAGGGCGGTGGCGAGGGCGCCGGCAGCGGTGCGCAACACGGTCGAGCGCCCGGTCCGTGGCGAGCCGACGATCATGAGGTGGCCGCCGTGTTCCAGATCGATCGTGAAGGGCAGCTGAAGCTGACGGTCACAGTGATCGGCCAGCCCGATGGCGACGGGAGGGAGCCGAACGAGACCGTCCGCGTGGAGCCYGGGGGATCCGCTGGAGCCCGCCGGACGGTTGGARCCCGCCGGACGGCGGCCGTAGCCATCCGCGGCGATGGTGTGGTCGCTCGGGCCGGTGTGGTCGCTCGGGCCGGTGCGGCCGGCGGTCGCCCCGACGAGAGAGTCGAGGGTAATCCGCTCAGGGAGCGGGGGAAGCCACGGACTGGGTACCGGAGAGATCCCGAGCCTCGTCGAGGCCTCCCGTACTGCCGAGACCAGAGCAGCCAGGTCGGTGCGCGGCTCTGCCAGGGACACGTCTTCCGACGGCGGTCCGTCCGACGGCGCCGGCACCACCTGGGACGTGTCGGCATCCCGACGTGGAGCGTCGTCCGGTTCCGGCCACGGTAGCGGGGTGACCCTGGGCACAGGAATTCCGGACGAGCCGTCTCTGCCTGGTCTGGTGACCGGATCCGGTCCACCGATCCACCCGGTCTGAACGGCTGTCGTGATGCCCGGGCCGGTGCGTACCACCGCCCGACCGGGAGTGGCCGGACTGATCAGGGCAGCGGCCGGGCAGCCGACGACGTCCTCGCTCTCCGCCGCGTCGGTGACCCGCAACGCGATGCGCAGGTTCGTATTCGCCCGGATCTCCGGTGACACCACCCCCGCGGGGCGTTGGGTGGCCAGCAGGAGATGGATCCCGAGCGACCGTCCGCGTTGGGCCAGGTTGACCAATCCGGCGACGAATTCGGGTAGTTCGCGGGCTAGCGTGGCGAATTCGTCGACGACCAGAAGTAGGCGGGGAATCGTCGGACGCTCGATGGGATGATGGAGCAGACGTCGAAAGGCGTCGAGGTCCTTCGCTCCGGCCGCGGCCAACATCCGTTCCCGTCTGCGAAGCTCGGCGCTGAGCGAGCTCAGCGCGCGTCGAACCAGGTGCGGATCGAGGTCGGTGACCATACCGACGGTGTGGGGGAGAGCGGCGCACTCGGCGAACGCGCTGCCTCCCTTGTAGTCAACCAGCACGAAGATCATCTCGTCCGGGCGGTACATCACGGCGTGCGCAGCAATGATCGTCTGCAGCAGTTCGGACTTTCCGGCCCCGGTCGTGCCAGCGACCAGCCCGTGCGGTCCGTCGCGAGAGAGATCGATCGTGAACCTCCCACCCTCACCGATCCCGACTGGTACCGCCCTGCTCGCCGCGCCCCGGGGCGGCTGCGGCACCGATGACCAGAAATCTTGGATCACCTTCGGCGTGGGTGGGTMGGCGCCGAGGATGTCCAGGAGCCGGACGGCGGAGGGAAGGCCCTCGGAGTCGTCGTCACCGGCGTCGCGCAGCGGCGCCAAGGCTCTGGCGACCGACTCACACCAGCCGGCCGCGGAGGCCAGTCCCACGGCATCGACGGCCGGTGCTCCGGCCTGGCCGGTGAGACCGGCCTGGTCGGTGAGACTGGGCAGGCCGGTGAGACCGATAAGGTCTGGGCAGACATGTCTGATCACGGCTGACCGATCCTGCCGCATCAACAACTCGTCGCCGTCCTGTTCGACAACGGCCCGGCATTCGGGCGGAAGGTCCCGGACGTCGGCCTCCAGGCAGATGATGTGGATGCCGACCGCCGGTCCGCCACGTAGCACGGTCGTCATCCCGGGAACGGAGCGCAGCATCCGGGCCCCGTCCAGCACGACCAGGATGTCGGGGGCGGATCTGGGTGCCTCGGGCGGATGGGCGCGGCGACTCTCGATCAAGGATGTAAGTTCGGYGATCCGGCGGGAGCGGCTGACCTCGTCGGCTCCGACGAAAATGGCCTTCTCCTCTACCAACGGCCGACAGTGCGGCAGCCAGCGGATCCATCGCCAGGCATCGACGATGCCTGTGGAGCCAATCAGTAGACAGATCCGGAGATCGCGAGGGCTGTGCAGGACAGCGGCCTGGATCACGAGCCAGCTGCCGAGAAGCTGCGGCAACATGCCCCGACCGGTGACGCCGAGCACTCCCCGCTCGGCCAGAGCAATGACGGCGGGGACATCGGGAGCGACCCAGGCCGGGGGCTGCCGGGGCGTGACGGCGGCAGGGGAGGGGTCCGTGGTCCGGACCCTGCTTGGCAGGTCGGCCGTGCCGAACCTCAGGTGCAGGTGGTCGGGGTCATGACGACRCCGCTCCCACAGCGTCGCAGTCGGTCCCTGAGCGGTGGCGAGCAGACTTGCCGGATCGGGGTGGCTGCGACGACGCTCGGCGCATTCCGCCGCAAGCGCGGCACGAGCCGTGGCCTCGACGTCGTCCCGCTCCTGCCGGTAGCGGGCCATGGCCGCACGGAACTCCCGGCCCTCCCGCCGTCGGCCGCTCACCACGGAGGCGGCCAGGCTCACCGGCGCCAGCACCGCGAAGAGCAGAACGTAGACCGTCCGCAGCAGGGCTGCCATGCCCAGGGCGGCGACAAGCGGCAGCACCGTCGTGAGCACCGGAACCTGAACACGGCGGGGTTCGGCGGGTGCGGCCGGCAGGACAAAGACGGACTCCCGCTCCGGCGGATGCAGGCGAGGCGGACGGTTGACGTCGAGCATGCCAGGAGCGGAGACGGACGGGCGGGTCAGCACCGTGAGCGGTGCGGGCCGCACGAGCAGCAACGTCACCGGGGCGATCCGCACCGCGGCCAGGATGGTGCCGGCAGGCAACGATGGGTGGTCGCCGAGGACGGCCGCACCCGGACCGGCTGTGACGGTGCACCGACCGTCGACCTCGATCCGGATGGTCAGCGCGGGCTCGTCGCTGCTGTGACCCCCTAGCGTGACAGTGCAGCCGGGTCCCGAGCCGACGGTGAACTCACCCGCCGGCAGGTGATGAATGTCGCCCGCCCCGGGTCCGCCGATGATCATCAGGTCGACCAGGCCCGTCCCGCGGACCCGCCGGGACACCACGGCATCAAGGCTCACCACCGCACCCTCACGCAGCGGCGAGGAGGCCAGGGTCGTCTCCGGGTCGAGCGGACGGACGGTACCGGAGACGTTGATCGAGGGCCCGGCCCGCGCCGGTGTGGGAGTACGCCRCTGCGGGCGGACAGCGGCGGCCATCGCCCCGGCCACCGCACGGAGTGGGGTTTCCGGGGCGGCGGCCAGTAGTACGTCCGTGCTGGAATTCCGGGTGGCATCGCGGACGGTGAGGGTGAAACGCATGTATGGAAGATACGGCGTGGAAAAGCGGGAAGCGGGACCGGCCGACGGGGAGTTCTTCTACTTGGTGTTGTGGTCGAAATACGTGGTGGCGCAGAAACCACCATGACGATTCATGGCGAGTCGCGAGGACGATGCTCCCGCCCGACCGTGCGTGCCGTCGCCCGGGTGCGCATCACCTCCGTACCCGCCAGCTCCACCATGGCGTCACCCACCTCGGCAGCGTCGGCCGGGATCGGTAAACCGAGCGCAGGTTCGGGTGAGCGTGCCTGGCCGGTCGGAGACGGCCCGGCCGACAGGGCCACTCCGGCGCTCACTGACATGCTGATCCGATGACCGTGCACGTCCAGCGGTCCGTCCAGGGAGGAGATGAGCCGCTCGGCCAGGGTCGCGGCCTCGGCCGCGGTAACGGGTCCGGTGAGGATGACGAACTCGTCCCCGCCCCAGCGCCCGAGAATGTCGCCGGGGTGGAGTATTTTCGAAAAGCGGCGGGCGGCGGCATCCGGAACGGCATCGCCCATCGGATAGCCGAAGGAGAAATTGACTCGACGAAATGCATCCAGGTCACGGAAGGTCGGGGTCAAACGGTCGGCAGGTCAGCTGCGTCGACGGACAATATGGAATMCCGCCTCGGCCAGAATCATCGGTATCAGCCTGATGGTCTCGTGGTCCTTCTCGCGACTGGGGGCATCAAGGTCGTCCCACGGTACAAGCATGGGATGAGTTTTTCGATCGTTGTCCCGGTGGGGTCCGTACCGCCACCCGTTAGCCTGTCGCTCGACCATCCACCRCTCGTGTTCCCGCTTCGCGAGAATTTCAACCTCGTTGTGCTGCGCGTCGGTCACACTGAAAGAAAAAGGATCGTCTCGGACAGCGCCGGCAACGATTCCACAGCCGATCATGTCGAGTTTTCGGCGGATGTCGCGGGCTTGTTCGTAGTTGGCGTTGCGAAAATCCTCCGAGAGATTTTCCCAGGCGACGAGCGCGCGGTTTTCTTCCGGTCTTTCGCCGGCTTCCATCCGCCGCCGGCAGTAGTCTCGGTGTATTCCTTTGGCGAGCTGTTCGACCTGGGGATCCTGTAGCTGGTCGGGATCGCAGACGCGGTCCAGCAGTGGAAAAACGGTGAGGCCACGGTAGAGGATG
Organism: Frankia sp. CcI156; assembly: GCF_001983015.1. Taxonomy (NCBI): domain Bacteria; kingdom Bacillati; phylum Actinomycetota; class Actinomycetes; order Frankiales; family Frankiaceae; genus Frankia; species Frankia sp. CcI156. The sequence continues at coordinate 272,079 of NZ_MOMD01000001.1, read as the reverse complement.
TCCAGCGGTCGCGCGCCGTCACCGCTACCGAAGGCCTGCCCGAAGGGAGTCATGCGATCCACCCGAACGATCACCTTGCGGTGTCCGGGCAGCCGGGACACCGCAAGAGCCTTGCGTAACGCCAGTTCCTCGTCTTCGTAGCAGATGAACACCAACTGCATGGCTCCTTCCGGGGCGTATCCATCCAGAAGACCGTTCAGGTCGACCTCGTCGGAACCCGTATCCTGGCAGATGGTGTCTACCATCGCCTCGACGAGGCCATAGCGGGTCTGCAGCAGCCTCAGTACACCGCTGGCATTCTTGTCGATGAGGGTCACCTGCATCCGCGACGTCGCACCTACCTCTCTGCGGCGCCGCGCGAGTTCCAGGAGCAGCTCCCGGCCGAACGGGCCCATGCCCACTATCACGACGGACAGACCAAGGGGCGCGAACGCGATCCGTTCGTCGTCGAGCAGAAGACTTGCACCGAGACGGGCGGTGTTGAAGAACTCGACCGTGAGACGACCGATGTGTTCCCTGCCGAGCAGAAGCGTCCACAGGGCGTCGAGCACGTCAGGATCCGACTCCTCCGCGTAGCATGTCAGCGGGCGGTGGCGCTGGCGTGACACCTGCTCCGCCGCCGCGACGACAGCGGCGTTATATCCGGACGCAGTCCCACACACGTACAGTTGGTCGGCCCGGGCCACGCCAGCCCGCCGTAGCACATCCCCGCGACGCGCATCTCCTCGTAGCAGGACCAGACCAAGACGGCGGGCGTGTTCCGCGATTTCGATACTGTCGACGTCATCGATCAGTACAACCTGGCGGGACGCGGCCCGCAGGCGTTCCGCGAAGGCAAGCGCCGTCGGTCCGCTGCCACAGATGACCGCGTGCCCCCGGGACAGCGTGGCCTGGAGGGCGGCCATCGGTTTGACCAGCGTATCCGCGAGTACATAAGCAGTGGCCGCAGGCGCCAGGAAGCGGGCGATCTCAAAGGAGATCGGGAGACCGACATCATTGGGTAGGTCTGGTGGCTGGACGAAGAAAAGCCCCAGGCTGCCGTAGGCGATGTCGGTGGCGCTGAGGCCGGCGCCGGGGCTTCGGGACAGCTGCCAGAGCCCGACCATCCCCAGACTGAATGCTGAAACCGCGGCAAGCAGACATAGGCGTCGCCAGCCGGCGGGCGGCTGGAACAGTCCGTTGAACATCCAGCGGACGGTCCGCACCGGGTGGCGCATCCGGGAGGACACGACTACCACGGCGCCTTCCATGTTCCGAAAAATGATCAGYAGAACATCATAGAACACGGTGCCTACCAGCCTCCTGTTTCCTCCGCCAGCCAACAGTTCAGCCAGGCCCCGGGACCGGGCGTCGGGAGGTTTCGTCGGGGAGCCGGACCCGTGATTGATCTCTCCCCGATATTCATCGACGAGATATTCCGACGACCGGGAAAGTAGCGGAATCGAGGTCCGCCGGGGTGAGGATTCAGCGGATGAATCAACGGTGGCCGGYGGCCGGCGGCTCGCCGGGCATGGCCCCCTTCCGCAGCACGCGGCGCCGCACTCACACCCACCCCTCTCACCGGTGCCCGGCAGGAACCGGCGGAAGCGGCCACCCTGGCCTGGCGTGTGCCGTGCTCGCCTGCTCCCGGTCTGGGTCGCGCGGCTGGTCCCGGCCTGAGCCGAAAGGCTCCGGACCACGGCGCGGCTCACGCCGCCTTGCCCGGTTGCCGTCAAGAACGTCCCCGTCAGTCATACCCGAAACGTCCCCATCAGCCATACCTGATCGCTACTCAGCCGGGTCAGGATAACGCGAGTGGCGCAACGCCAGCCATCACTCACAGGTACTGAGCTTCAATGCCTGGAGTCATGTTGGCCGCAGCTCCTCCCAGCCCAGGCCGGTTTCGGCGAGGAACCCCAACAGCAACGCGGGCCGGTACCGCAGCCGTTTCAGTCCGTGTTTGGCCGCCTGGTGGACATCGTCGAGGCTGCGGGCGGCCAGGTTCACCAGGGCGGTGCGCTTGAGCTGGGACCACACCCCTCCGCCGGATTCAGCTCGGGCGTGTAAGCCGGCAGCAACACCGTGCTCACCCAGCCGGCGTGCTCCCGCAGGAACGCGGCCATGATGCGTGTCGCCCGGGCGGCGCTTGCAGCCCGGCACGGTGCGTACTGCCATCCTGAACGGAGCCTACGGTGCCGAGCCCGCGGTCCGCTACGCGCAGGTGTCTGGCGGTCGGCTGCCAGGACAAGTTCTCGGGCCTGCTGGAAAGCGCGAGACTGCCGGCATGGTGAGAACTCGAACCCGCCCAGGCCTGTGCTGGCGAGCGTCTCGCCGACATGCTCCGCAGATGCGCGGTCAGTTCAAGGTCATGGGCGCGGCGGTCCGGGCCGCAGGCGAGAGGCCCGCGGCTGCGAGCGGCACCGTTCCCAGAGCGTCAGGTAGGCGCGGGCCATCTGGTGGTCAGTGAAGGTGCTCACGGCAGCCTGGCGTGCCCGTATTCCCCAGCCGGTGGCGCAGGACCGGATCATCCCGCAGCCGGCACAGCGCAGCGGCCAGGGCGGCCGGGTCGCCGGCGGGCATGAGCAGCCCGGTCGCGCCGTCGATCACTGCTGCGGAAGCTGATCGACGGCGACGACCCGCAGATCGCAACCGGCCACTCCGGCCGTCAGGCCGGCGGCCAGCATCGGCGCGCACGCCCACGGCACACACCGGTTGACGTGCAGGACGTCGGGGCGTACCCGGCGCAGCAACCGCCCGTGCGCGCCAGTCCCCCCGCGCACGACATGGACGGACGCGCCGCCGCGCCGGCGGCAGGCGACCCATTCGACCGGCCCGGCGTCGGGACCGGCATCTGGTGGAAGCCATGATCGACTACTGTCGGGATGGGCTACGCCGGCTGCGGTTCGCTGAGGGTCGGTAGGCTGGGGCAGTCATCTCTGGAGTAGTCATCTGCAGGATGGCGATCCGTCATCTGGCCCGCCCGGGAGCGTTCACGAAACGCCACCCTCGTGGCTAGCTGGTGCTTTCTGCGGCAAGAGGGTGTGTTGATGTCGATCGAGGAGTCCGGGGTAACCGAGGCGGCGGGGCCGCGGTCCGGCTACCGGACCGACGCGGTCGCGGCCGATGCCGCAGYCGCTCCCGACGGGACGGCTGTCCGTCTCGCCGGCCGCGTGGTCCTGTGGCGCCGTATGGGCGGGCTGATCTTCGGGCATCTCCAGGACCGTAGCGGCCGGGTGCAGGTTTCCCTGTCCAAGACCGATCTGGGCGCCGAGGTCGTCAAGGAATGGTCCCGGGCCGTGAAGATCGGCGACTTCGTCGGGATCGCCGGCAGCCTCTACACTACCCGCCGCGGCGAACGGACCGTCGCCATCTCCGAGATGACGGTGCTGAACCGGACCGTACGTGCCCTTCCGGACAAGTGGCAGGGCCTGTCCAACGTCGAGGCTCGTTACCGCCGCCGCTACCTCGACCTGCTTGTCAACGCCGAGTCCCGGGAACGCTTCCAGACCAGAGCGAACATCATCAGGCGGATTCGCCGTCTCCTTGACGACAACGACTTTCTCGAAGTCGAAACCCCGATTCTGCAAGAGGCAGCGTCCGGTGCCGCGGCCCGCCCGTTCATCACCAGGCACAACGCCCTCGGTGAGGACTTCTACCTGCGGATCTCCCCCGAGACCTATCTCAAGCGGATCGTCGTCGGCGCCTATGACCGCGTCTACGAACTTGGCCGCAACTTCCGCAACGAAGGCATGGACTCCTCGCACCTCCAGGAGTTCACGATGCTGGAGTGGTACGCCGCCTACTGGGACTATCGCGACAACATGGCCTTCGTCCGCGAACTGATCCTCACGGTCCTCGACGACGTCCTCGGCACCCGGGCGGTTACCTACGAGGGTGTCAAGCTCGACTTCGGCGCAGACTGGCCGGAGATCGACTACCGGGCCGAGGTGGAGCGGCGCACCGGCATCGACCTTACCGTTGTCCGCGATCTTCCCACTCTGCGTGCCCGAGTGGCCGAGCTCGGCTTGGACGTCGGGACCTCCCCGTCCTACGCCGGCCTGGTAGACCTGCTCTACAAGAAGACGGTCCGACCCGATCTCGTCCAGCCGTGCTTCCTCGTGCACCACCCGGCGGAACTGGTCCCGCTGGCCCGGCGCAGCGACACCGACCCCACCGCGCTTGACATGTTCCAGGTCGTGGTGAACGGCGTGGAGATCGTCAAGGCTTACTCCGAACTCGTCGACCCCGCCGAGCAGCGGCAGCGGCTTGAGGAACAGGCCGCGCTGCGGGAGGCCGGCGAYGACGAGACCATGATGCTCGAAGAGGACTTCATCGAGGCCATGGAATACGGGATGCCCCCGATGTCCGGCCTCGGGCTCGGCATCGACCGGTTCGTTGCCCTGCTCACCGGCGCCCCGACCCTCCGCGACGTCGTCCTCTTCCCCACCATGCGCGGCGCCCACAAAGACCAGACAGCCCCCGTTGAAGATGACCTGTGACGGGGGCCCCTAAAGAAACTCTCGAACACGTCGCCGCCGACCGCTACAGAGCCCTCCCACTCCTTGCTACCAGAGTGCGGGCCAGTGCTCCGGTCTTCAGGCCGGGGGTGAAGGCCCGCGTGTGGGGTGCGAGAACTCGGCCACCGGCGTTGGCCTGGTCTTTTAGGCGGCTCGTTCGTATTCGTTGRTCAGGCCGCCGAGGACGGGCTGACGTTTGATCCGTTCCTGGCTCAGGTCCGCGGCGGGGTGGTCGGGCCGTGGTCGTTGAAGGTCGCGGCCGCGGTGGGGGCGTCGTCCGTTGTAGCGCCGTGCGTACTCGGCCAGGACAACGCGCAGGTGCCGTTCACCGAAGATCAGCATCCGGTCGGTGACCTCGGTCCGGACGGTTCGGACGAACCGTTCCGCGTAGGCGTTCGCCCGCGGGGTCCGGGGTGGGATCCTGATCGCGGTGATGCCGGCGTCGGCGAGGACCGCGTCGAACGACGCGGTGAACTGTCCGGCGCGGTCACGGACCGGGAACCGGAAGTCGGCCGCCCGGTCACCGAGGTCCAGGAGGAGGTTCCGGGCTTGTTGGGTGCTCCACGGTCCGTCGGGGTGGGCGGTGACCCCGAGGATGTGGACGGAGCGGGAGCCGACCTCGATGGCGAAGAAGCAGTACAGACGCCGCGGCGATGCCCCTTCCCCCGATCCGTTTTCACGACCTTCGACACGGGGCGGCAACGATGCTCCTCGCGGCCGGAGTTGACATGAAGCTGGTCGCCGATGTGCTCGGTCACGCTTCGTCGAACTTTACCCGAGATGTCTACGCGGTCGTGGCCGAGGAGTTGGCGGAGGCTGCGGCGGTGGTGATCGAGGAGTTCGTCCCCCGGCGGAGCCGGGGAACAGGCGCCGGATGAAGATCCACGCCGTTTGTTCCATCCACCGGCCATTTTGATCTTAAGGACAGACCGGGCGTCTCGAACGTATGTTCAAAACGCCTGGTCGACGCGGAGGCTCGGGGATTTGAACCCCGGAGGGGGTGTATGCCCCCAACCGCATTAGCAGTGCGRCGCCATAGACCGGACTAGGCGAAGCCTCCCAACGTGCCTGCTCATCATAGCGTCTCCCACGACGGTGCTGACGCTCGGTCCGAGCGGATCCCGGCGGGCTGGATCACGTCTGTGTGGTCCGRCCCGCCGGTTCCGCGCGGTCTATGGGTTCCATCGGTCCCAGGGCCGCGAGGATCGCGTCCGCGATCTCACGGCGCCGTCCGCCGTCCGCCACCGGACCACCATCGGCCTCCCGCACGTAGAAGGCGTCCACCACGTCTAGTCCGAGGGTCGCGACGATGGCGGTGGCGACATCGAGTCGCAACCCGGACAGCGCCCGTACGATCCGGTACAGCACGCCGGCCTGGTCTGGGGCGCGCACCTCGATCACGGTCATCGATCCCAGGTCGTCATCGAAGATCACCTGAGGGGCGCCGGGCGTGGTCCACCGCCTGGCCCCGGCGTAGTCGCGTTCCCGGGCGGCGAGCCGACCGGCGACGTCGAGGGTGCCGGCGAGCGCGGCCCGCAGGTCGGCGAGCAACCGCGCCGGTTCCGGTACCCGTTCGTGCGGCGCCGCCACGGCGGCCTGCAGCAGCGCCCGACCGCCGTTCCTCCGGGCCGAGRCCCGCCGGATGTCCAATCGGTTCAGCGCGAGGACACCAGCGATGATCGCCAGCAGCCCGACGTGGTCGGCGTTGACCACCACGATCTCGAACATGCCCTCGTCCGGCAGCGGATTGACCTGGACGACGTGCTCGTCGGGCAGCGCGAGCAGGCCACGCTGCCGATCGTCGAGGCTCGGGGGAGACGGGACCCGCTCGCCGCCGAGGACGGCTCGGGCCCGCTCGACGAGGTCACCGATCAGCCGCGCCTTCCAGGCGTTCCACGCGGTCGGACCGGTGGCCCGGGAGTCGGCCTCGGTCAGTCGGTGCAGCAGGGTGAGGATCCGCACGCTGCCGGCGGACGCGGCGACGCTCGCGATTGTCCCGGGATCGTCGATGTCCCGCCTGGTCGCGGCCTCGCCGAGAAGCAGGTGGTGGCGGACCATGGCGACAAGCACGTCGACGTCCTCGGGCGGCAGGCCCAGCCGCGGGCCGATCCGTTCGATCTGCACGATGCCCGCGTCGGTGTGGTCGCCGGGGAAGCCCTTACCGATATCGTGCAGGAGGGCGCCGAGCAGCAACAGATCCGGCCGGTCCACCTCGCGGGTGTGCGCGGCGGCCCGCGCCGCGGCCTCCATCAGATGCCGGTCGACGGTATAGCGGTGKTAGGGATTGCGTTGCGGTCTGCTGCGCACCGCCGCCCACTCCGGGATGAGCCGGACGAGCAGCCCCACCTGGTCGAGGGATTCCAGCACCCCCACGGCCGCGTCGCCGGTGGCCAGCAGCGCGACCAGCGCGTCACGGGCGGCGTCAGGCCAGGGGTCGGGCATCGGTGGGGCCTCCCGGGCCAGCCGGTCGACGGCGTAGCGGCCCAACGGGAGCCCGCTTCGTGCGGCCGCGGCGGCGGCCCGCAGCACCAGGACCGGGTCCTTCGCCGGATCGACGTCCCGGGCGAGCTGGACCTCGCCGTCCTGGTCGACCACCCCTTCGCCGAGGGGGCGGCGGGCCGGCCGCCGGCCGCCACCGCGCCACCGCGCCACCGACCGCAGGCCGGCCGCGACCCGGTACCAGGTGGTGTCCCAGGTCCAGGAGATGGCGCGTCCGGCGTCGGCGACCGCGTGCGCGAGCGCGAACGCGTCGGCGTAGCCGAGCATGGTGGCGAGCGACTCGGAGTCCTGGAGCAGGAGCCGATCGTGGGCTCGTCCCCGGCTCAGCCGGCGGATCTCGCCGCGGGCATCGAGCAGCACCTGACCGGCGGCGATCACCCGCGCGGGGGGGGACTCGGCGACCCAGGCCGCCGCGAGGGCGTGCAGGGCATGGACGTCACGCAGCCCGCCGCGGGATTCCTTCAGGTCGGGTTCGAGCAGGAACGCGACCTCACCGAGTCGGGTGGCCCGTTCCGCGACGGCCTCGGCGAGCTCGGGTAGTCGTTTCGGAGCATGGGACCGCCAGCGGGCGCGAGCCCGCTGGGCAAGCTGCGTGGCCAGCGTCGCGTCACCCGCGACGTGGCGGGCGTCGAGCAGGCCGAGCGCGGCCTTGAGGTTACCGTCGGCCACCATGATGGCCTCGTCGACGGTGCGCACGCTGTGATCGAGACCCACCCCCGAATCCCACAGCGGATACCAGACCGCGTCGGCGACGGCGGAGATGTCGTTCCGTTTGCCGTCGTGGACGAGGACGAGGTCGAGATCGCTGCCGAACGCGGGTTCCGCGCGTCCGTAGCCGCCGACGGCCACCAGGGCAATTCCCGGTCCGGGATCGCCGAACAGGTCGACTAGGGCATCGTCGGCGAGGTCGGTGAGGATGCGGCGCAGCCGTGGGCCGGTCGCCGTGGGCAGGTGCTCGGAGCGGCCCTTGAGGATCTCCAGGCGGTCCGTCATGGCTGTCCTCCTCCGTTCGGCCGTCTGGCCGTGATCGATCTCGGGTCCGGATCGATCACGGCCAGTGGAGCGCCGAGCCGAGGACACAGAAACGCGCACCAGCGCAACTGTGGTCTCGGGTGGTACCAGCTCGTGCGGTGTCGCGGGTGGTGCGTGGTGCCGGGTGCCGGGGGTGCGTGGTAACAGTGATGGATGGAGTCGGGTGGTGCGATGGAGCCGTGCCGCGGTGGCGTTGYCACGCCCGGCACTACTACAGCGCGTCCGCCCCCCGCTCGCCGGTACGGACCCGTACCACCKACTCGACCGGAACGACCCAGATCTTGCCGTCGCCGATCTTGCCGGTCTGCGCCGACGACGTGATCGCCGCGACCAGATCGTCGACCGCCCCGTCCGCGACGACCACCTCGATCTTGATCTTTGGCACGAAGTCGACCTTGTACTCGGCGCCGCGGTAGACCTCGGTGTGGCCCTTCTGCCGGCCGTAGCCCTGGACCTCGGAGATCGTCAGTCCGTGCACGCCCAGGGTCTCGAGCGCCGCCTTCACGTCGTCGACCTTGAACGGCTTGATGACGGCGGTGACGAGCTTGGTCATGCCTGGGCCTCCTCGGGCACCTTGACGGGGCTGATGCTGCTCGTGGACAGCGAGCMGCTACCGCCGATGGACGTGAAGCGGTACGCCGTCTCCCCGTGCAACGCCTCGTCCATGCCGGCGATCTCGTCGTCGGCGTTCAGCCGGAGACCGATGGTGTACTTCAGGGCGAGAGCGATGATCGCCGTCACGACGGCCGAGTAGCCCAGCGTCGCGCCGACGGCGAGCGCCTGTTCCCCGAAGACGCTCCACGGGCCGCCGTAGAAGACACCGTCCTTGCCGGCCTCGTTCGTGTCGACGGTGGCGAAGAGGCCGGTCAGCAGGGCTCCGAGCACACCGCCGACCAGGTGGACCGCACCGACGTCGAGCGAGTCGTCGATGCCGACCTTGCCCTTGATCGAGGTGGCCAGGGCGCAGACGACGCCGGCGATGCCGCCGATGGCGATCGAACCCATCGGAGAGACGAAACCACAGGCCGGGGTGATGGCCACCAGACCCGCGACCGCGCCGGAGGCGGCTCCCAGGGTGGTCGCCTTGCCGTCGCGCAGCTGCTCGACCGCGAGCCATCCGAGGATCGCGACGCCGGTCGCGATCTGGGTGTTGAGCAGGGCGTATCCGGCGACCTTRTTGGCGCCCAGCGCGGAACCCGCGTTGAACCCGAACCATCCGACCCACAGGATGCCGGTGCCCAGGAGAACGAACGGGACGTTGTGGGGGCGGAAGTCGCCGGTCGGCCAACCGGCCCGCTTGCCGAGGACCAGCGCCAGCACGATCGCCGCGATACCGGCGTTGGCGTGGACGACCGTGCCGCCCGCGAAGTCCATCGCGCCGCGCTCGAACAACCAGCCCTTGCTCGCCCACACCCAGTGTGCGATCGGCGAGTAGACCAGCAGCGACCAGAGCGGGATGAAGATCGCGAAGGCGCTGAACTTCATGCGATCGGCGATCGCGCCGGTGATGAGGGCGGGCGTGATGATCGCGAACATCAGCTGGAAGGCGACGAACACGACGTACGGGATCGCGCCGTCGCTGCCGGAGAGGTCCTGGAGAGCGAAGAAGTCGAATCCGCCCCAGAAGCCGTTACCCTCGCCGAACGCGACGCTGAACCCGATGACCGACCAGATCAGCGTGACGATCCCGATGCAGAAGAAGTTCTGCATGATCATTCCGAGCACGTTCTTCGCTCGGACCATGCCACCGTAGAAGAACGCCAGTCCGGGCGTCATGAACAGCACGATCGCGGAACTGATGAGCATCCACGCGGTATCGCCCGAATTCAATTTGTCCATGTCTCTCCTGTCATTCCCCGCGCGATGCGCGGACTGCGCTCACCCGGTCCCCGGCCACGCTGCGCTCGTCCCGGATCCTCGGGTCCGAAGAGTCGGCAAGATCTGTTCCCGACCTGTGTCTTAGCTGTTTCTGGCATGTGAAATCGCTAAATTGGGTGGCCTGTGACCCGATCTCATCGGCTGGCGGTGGGTGCTTGGAGACTCTCCGCTCGTCGCGGCGTGCTTCCGTGACTGTATAACTGCATAGAGTTACCGTCCGGCGGTGTGAGCAGTGTCCCCACGGAGGGCTGGCATAGCGCCGGCGAACCGCGCCCCGGGCCCCGCCGTCCCCGTGATGTCCCGCCATCCGGGTTCGGCCGGCGAACTTCGAAACACGTCGCAAGGCAGACTCCCGCCGCCGGCMCGACCGACGATCCCCAGCCGACCGGGAACGATCCGACCGGATGGCRTCCGAAAGCCGGAGCGCCCATTGTTCTCGGACTGGTCGGCATTCTCGTCGCCGGACCTCCGGTTGTCTGGGGGTTTGCCGGATCCGCCTGGGCGGCGCCGACGACTCCGGCCTCCGGGTCGGCCCCGGAGAGCCCGGAGAGCCTGCAGAGCCTGCAGGCGGAGATCAACGGTACCCGGGTACGGCTGGACGAATCCACTCGTCAGACGGCGATTGCCACTGAGGTGTTCAACGCCGAACGTATTCGGCTGGCCGAGGCCGAGCGGGCCGCGGCTGCCGCGGCCGGGCGGGTCGACCGCGCTGACGACGCTGTACGGCAGGCCTCGGACAAACACCGGGGGTTGGCGGTGTCGGCGAATCGGGCCGGGGGATTCGGGCAACTGTCGTTGCTGCTGACCGGCGACCCCCGACAGGTACTCGACCGGGCCGGTSCGGTCGATGCGCTGGCCCGCCGGCAACGCGTGGCGGACACTGGCCTGCGGCTCGCGCGTCGGGATCTCACCGAGGCACGCCGGAGCGCTGACGTGGCACTTGCGGGCAAGAGGAAGATCGTCATGCGGCTCGCCGCACGTAAGCGGTCCATCGAGGCGTCCGCCGCCGAGCAGCGCAGCCTGCTGCAGCGGCTCGAATCCCGCTACGCATCGCTGGAGCGGCGGGCCAGGGAGCGCCAAGCCGCCGCCGCGCGGGCCCGCAGGGCGGCGGCGGCCGCCGCCGCGGCATCGGCGGCCAGGAAGGCCGCGGCCGAACGGGTCCGTTATCGGAAGGAGTCGGCCGCGGTCGCGGCCGCGGGCCGGGCGTTCGCCGCGGCCCCGACTACCCCGGCACCCATCCCGCCGACGGGCGGCGGTGGCGCGTCGCGCGCGGTGCAGGAGGCATACGCCCAGCTGGGCAAGCCCTACGTGTGGGCTGCGGCGGGGCCGAAGTCCTTCGACTGCTCCGGCCTGACGCAGTGGGTCTGGGGGAAGGCCGGGGTCTCGCTGAGCCACTACACCGGATCACAATGGAATGAGGGGCGCCGCGTGAACCGGGCGGGCCTCATTCCCGGCGATCTCGTCTTCTTCCATGCCGATCTTGATCATGTCGGGATCTACATCGGGGGCGGGAAGATGATCCACGCTCCGCGGACCGGGGAGGTGGTCAAGGTGGAGAAGATCTGGTGGTCGAGCTTCCGGGGGGGTGTGCGGCCGGGAGCGTGACACCATCGGCCGCTGGCGGAAGCGATCAGGATGGCGACGGCGACGGTGCCGTGGGCGACGACTCAGCGGTCGACTCAGCGGTCGACGTAAACGAGAGCCGCGGTGCTACGGCTGATCTCCGCGTCGGTCTGGCCGTTGGGAGTGACGATGTGGATCAGGTTGCCGCGGGAGCCCGGCGTGATCTGCGCGCCGGGGACGATCGCGGCGTCCTGAAGCCGGCGCATGATGCTTTCGTCCGTCTGCAACCGCTCGGAGATCCAGCTCACCGTGACCGGCCTGCCACCACCGGACGAGGCGAGGTCGGCCGACGCCAGTAGGCTCACCGGGGCGGAAGCCGGCCGTGCCGTGGTGTGGTGCTGCTGGGAAGGCGGGATCTCGTTACCGAATGGGCAGCGCTTCGGATCGCCGAGCAGGACGGTGAGGCGCGCCTCGACCTCGTCGGAGATTACATGCTCCCACCGACAGGCCTCGTTGTGTACCAGCGCCCAGTCCAACCCGATGACCTTCGTGAGCAGCAGCTCGGCCAAGCGGTGCTTGCGCATGACGGCGGTGGCCCGCAGCAGGCCCTTCTCCGTGAACTGCACGGTCCGGTCGTCGGCGAGGCACACCAGCCCCTCGTTGGCCAGACGAGCCGTCGACTCGCTCGCGGCCGGCGCGCTGACATGCAGGCGCTCCACCAGACGCGCGCGCAGCGGGGGGATGCCCTCCTCCCTCAGCTCGTACAGGGTTCGGAGGTACATCTCGGTACTGTCGATCAATCCAGTCACCGGTCTCCTTCGTCCTCTCCAGGGTACGCTCAGCCTGGGACTCACAAGAGCCATCTGCCCCCCGAAGACCATGCCGGCTGGTCGGTTTCGATGTCCCGTCGGTCCCTTCCCCCGGACCGGGGTCGGTGTTCCACGACGTGTTCCATGGCCTCGGTCCGGCGGCGTGTCCTCGTGCGGCACCCGTCCCGCGCGCGGGCTTGCACCCAGGGCCGGCATCGGCGCCCGCGGCACTAGACTCGACGCCATGAGCACGACTCAGATCGCGCCCGAGACATCGAACACCCAGACGGACGAAGGTGACGATCACTCTCACTACGCTCGTCGTGAGGAGATCGTTCRCGCGTCCATCGAGGGTGGCCGGGTTACGGCGTTGTGCGGCTACAAGTTCGAACCGGTGCGGGACCCCTCGCGTTTCCCGATCTGTCCGAAATGCAAGGAACTCGTCGAGATGGCCGAGCAGTTCGGCTGATTGCGCTGCGCCGGTACAYAGTGCCGGGCGGCCACGGTCCTCGATGGCGGTCATTAGCCTTCGGTAATAATCGGTCGTTGCGGTAGATCGAGCGTGCCGACGGGCTGTGGACGGTGTGCGGATGCCTTGCCGATCGGGATCCATGGTGTCCCCTCGGGCCGGCTGCTCCGCGGCCCCGTATGATCTGTTGCACGAGCCAGACCCGGTGTCCCTCGCCGGCCCCAGTAGCTCAGTGGATAGAGCGACCGCCTCCTAAGCGGTAGGCCGCAGGTCCGATTCCTGCCTGGGGCACATCCGTCATGTCGATCGCCAGCCTCCGGCTGGTGGGACCAGAGTCCCCTGTGGGGCGGGCTGCGTCGCGAGCCGCGCGACCGCGGCTAGCGCCGCGTGGGCTAACGCCGCGTGGGCTCAGGTGGGGACGGCAGCCAGGGCGCCGGTGTGGTGGAGATGGTCCCGGGCAGCCTGGATGGCCGACGGGGTGGAGTCGAACAGGCGTCCCTGGCCGCGCAGCCGGTCCACCAGACCGACGGCGGCCACCGCTTTGGCATGCTCGGGTCGCAGCCCCGACACATACACCTTGACGCCGCGGTGTTCGAGCCGGTCGATGACGTCGCGCAGGACGAGGGCGCCGGTGCCGTCGACGGCGCTGACCCGGGACAGCCGGAGGATGAGGATCTCGACGTCGGCCACCTCGGTGAGCTCCAGCAGGAAGCGGTGGGCGGCGGCGAAGAACAGGGGGCCGTCGATACGGTAGGCGACGATGTGCTCGGCGAGTAGCGCGTGTTCGGAATCGTGATGATCGCCGGGGTCCAGCGGCACCTCCTCGACCCGCGCGGTTCGGGCGATTGCGCGCAGGGCGAGGGCGCCGGCGACCGCGAGGCCGAGGACGACGGCGATGACGAGGTCGAGCGCCAGGGTCGCCCCGGCGGTCAGCGCCATGACCAGGGCATCGGAGTGTGACGCACGGCCGAGGGTGCGCAACGAGGAGACCTCGACCATCCGCACCGCCGTGGCGAGCAGAACACCGGCGAGCGCGGCGAGCGGGATGCGCGCGACCAGGGGAGCGGCTGCGAGCATCACCCCGGCGAGGACCACGGCGTGCGCGAGGGCGGCGAGCCGGGACGAGGCACCCGAGCGGACGTTGACCGCGGTGCGGGCGATCGCGCCGGTGGCGGGCACCCCGCCGAACAGCGGGACGGCGAGGTTGGCCAGCCCTTGGCCGAATAGCTCCCGGTCGGGGTCGTGGTTCTGGCCGACGGTCATCCCGTCGGCCACACTGGCCGAGAGCAGGCTCTCCAAGGCTGCGAGCGCGGCCACGGCGACGGCGGCCGTGGCGAGCGTCGGGATCGCGGTGATGTCGAGGAAGCCGAGCGAGGGACCGGGCAGGGTGGCGGGGATTGCGCCGAGGGTCGTGACGTCCCACTCGCGGGCCGTGACGAGGGCCGTCGCGAGGGCCACGGCGAGCAGCGAGAACGGGACCGTGGGCCGCAGCCGGGCGCCGACCAGCATCGTCGCCGCGACGCCGACGGCGAGCGCCAGCGCGAGCCAGTGCGGCCGGTGGACGAAGTCGGCCACGGCCGCCCAGGCCACGCCGGTCACCCGGTCACCGTTTCGGGCGTGCACCCCCAGGGCCGAGGGAACCTGCTGAAGGAAGATCACCGCGGCGATGCCGACGGTGAATCCCTCCACCACGGGCGCCGGCACATATCGCACGGAGCGGCCGACCCGCAGGACCGCGAGCGCGAGCAGGATCATCCCGGCGAGCAGCCCGACGGTCAGCACACCAGCCGGCCCGTGCCGGTGCACGATCGGCACGAGCACGACGGTCATCGCGCCGGTCGGCCCGGACACCTGCAGGTTCGACCCGCCGAAGACCGCCGCGAGAGCACCCGCCACGATCGCCGTCACCAGTCCGGCGGCCGCGCCGAGGCCGGAGGAGACCCCGAATCCCAGCGCGAGCGGCAGCGCGACCACCGCGACGGTCATCCCCGCGAGCAGGTCACGGCCTGGCTGGCGGCGCATGCTCTCGATATCGGCCCGGCCGGGCAGGAGCCGGCCGAGTTCCAGCCGGCCGAGTGGCCTGGGCCAGCGTGACGGGGCCGTCCTTATGGGGGCGGGGCAGTGGGGTCGGGAGTCCTCGGCCTGCCCCGTCGTCGTCTCGATGCGGATCCGATCCTCCCGTATACTGGGATGAAAAATTGAAGGTTTCTTCAATTTACATGCTAAAAAGTATGGAGTGGGCGAGATCTCGGACACAGCGGCCCCCGCAGAGCCGTGCCGTGCGATAAAGAGCTGTTTCCCGACTCCGAAGTGTGGTAACGAACAGTTGATAAATTCTGTAACTGGTGGGGAGGTCGCCATCGGGCGCGAACGGGTCGTKGCGCTACTCACCGTGCCGGCGTGATCTCTGGGTGGGCGGTCGCCGGTACTCCGGCCAGGCCGGTACCTCGGCCGGTAGGCCTCGGCCGGAGCTGCGTGGGGTCGACGGGAGGTGGYTCGTGACGAGGCGGGTTCCGCTGTACCAGGCTAAAGCGGAGTTTTTTCGCATGCTTGGCCATCCGGTGCGAATTAGGGTGCTGGAGTTGCTGCAGGACGGGCCGATGCCGGTGCGGGATCTCCTGGCCGCGATCGAGGTGGAGTCGTCGAACCTTTCCCAACAGCTCGCGGTGCTGCGCCGGTCCGGGATCGTGACCGCGACGCGGGACGGCCCGACGGTGGTGTACGCGCTCGCGGGCGGGGACGTGGCGGAGCTGATGCGCGCGGCCCGGCGGATTCTGACCGAGATGGCGGCCGGGCAGGCCGGACTGTTGGCCGAGTTGCGCGAAGCGGAGACAAGCTCCTCATGAGCATGAAATGTGGTGGACCGATGCCCGGGACTCCCGCAGGTGGGACTCCCGCGGAGGGGAGCCCCGCCGAGGGGCCGGCTGGGGGACCGGCGCGCACCGGACGGAGTCGGGCACGGGTGGAGCCGGCGTGACGCCCCCTGGTCCGGCCGGTCCGGCCGGTTCAGCCGGAGTCAACCCCGCCTACAGCGTCACGGTCCGCGTTCCGCACCGGGCCACGATGATCATCGAGGCGGTCGTCGCCGCAGCCCCCGGCCCCGTGACGTGCTACGCGGACGAGCCGGACCCCGGGGGCGGCCGGCGGATCACGTTGGATGCCGACAGCGGGTCCACATTGACCTGGCTGGTCCGGGCGCTGCGGGAGCGGCTGGGTGCCGACCTGTTGCAGACCGAGGATCCCGTCTTCACCGTCGCGTCGACCGGCAAACTCGCCCAGTGTCTCCGCGCGTCGGTCACGACCGGTCACGATCTTGCGTTGTTGGACGCTGACGCCGACCKCCGCGTCATCAGTCACCTGGCCATGCACCCGACGCACACCGACCGGTTCACCGGCCGGCCGCGTCGAGTGGCGCTGCTCACCGACGGCAGCGCCGTCTTGGACTTTGAGCCGCTGGCCGCCGAGGCGGCCCTGCCAGCGGTCGAGTCCCAGGCGGTCCACCTACACCGGGCGACCGGGTTCGACGTCATCCCCATGCCGATCGCAGCCCGTACCGCCGCCGAGCTCGCCGCGGCGATCGGCATGATCGCTCCGGGATTCGCCGCCACCGTCCTGGTCCACACGCATGTCCGCCGCATCGACGCCGCCCGCGCCGCGCTGCGGTCCGCCGCCCCGCATCTGCTGCTCGACACCGTCAACGACGGTCTCGCCGTCGCCGCCGCGGCCGCGGTCCTCAACCATCTCCGGGCGCGTGACATCGCGCCGGGGCGGGCCCGCGTCGCCGTCGTGGACCCGGCTCGGGGCGGCGATCTCGCCGGCTTACTGATCGGTGTCGGCCTCCACGAGATCACCCTCTACGATCCGGTCGACTACGGCATCCAGCCGCTGCACCTGCTTGCCCCCGAACTCGATCTGATCGTCGACCTGATCGGCTTGGCGGCGCCGCCCAAGGGCGTTCCCGTCCTGCGGATCCGCCCGGAGACGCCCCCTCCGCTGGCCCGCGCCACCTCGGGCCCGCGTCCGCTGCACGCGCTGCCCGGACTGCTGCGGGCGGTCGTCACCACTCGCCGCCCGGTCACCCCCGCTGCCCGCCTCGCCGCCGTGCACGCCCTCGTCGGTCAGACGCCGCCCGGCAGCGTGCTGCCTCCCCTCGACCATCCACGGCTAGCCCCCGCCGTTGCCGCGGCAGCCACCCACGCCCTCACCGCGCAGGAGTAGCTCACCGCGCTCCCGGCGGAGGTGGTCGCCTGGAGGTGGTCACCTGGTAGGGGGTGGTGGGGCCCGCCACTGCCAGGCCCACCGACAGGTCCACTGCCAGGCCCATCGGCGAATCCCGGCGGATGATCGTCCGTTGGGAGGACCGTTCCTCATGAACGGGATGAACGGGGTGAACGGGGTGCGTTGTCATGGGCGRCACTCTCCCGCCGGCATTGCGGATGCGGAAGYACGACGGCCCCGGTCCGATCTTTGCGGCATATCACTCAAAAATATCCTAAAGGGTCATACGGCCATATTCCAGCAATGCGCCACCCTGCTTCTTCGGCCTGCCGGGAAGCCCGAGCCGGACCGACACGGCCGAGGAACCGACACGGCCGAGGAACCGACACGGCCGAGGAACCGACACGGCCGAGGAGATGACACCGGGCCGAGGGCGCTCGTGCGTCCGACGCCGGCCGGCCCGGCGCGGGGGAGTTCCACGTCGCGGGTGGYCTGGTCACGTCGGGAAGGGGATACGAACGCCACTTCGCGTGACCAGTCATCCGAAGAGTCGTTCCCGGTCCGGCGGGACGTCTCAGCTCGGCGTGGGGACGAGGTCCAGCAGTGCCTGAGCGGCAAGCTCGTATCCGAGGGCCCCCAGGCCGACGATCACTCCCCGGGCGAGCGCCGAGAGAATGGATTCGTGCCGGAAGGRCTCCCGAGCCCAGACATTGGAGAGATGGACCTCGATCCACGGGTTCGGATAATTGGCCAAAGCGTCACGAAGGCTCCAGCCGTACATCATCAGCGCACCTGGATTGACGATCGCACCGATCGAGTCGTAATTATCCTGAATGGTGTGGATCAATTCACCTTCGGATTCACGTTGTACGGAGACAAGTTTCCATCCGCGGTCCGAGATCCGAGCCGCGACGGCCGCCTCGATATCGGCCAGTGTCGCCGTGCCGTAGACTTCCGGCTGGCGTCGGCCGAGTATGCCCAGATTGGGGCCATTCAGGAGAAGTAGCGTGGTCACGGCGCCTCACAGACATGCTGGCCGGCTCGATGGTCGGCGTTTCTGATCCGGAACCCCACATTTATAGCAAAGCCACCTGCTGGACACCCGCAAGCAGAAAGGGCCAGCTGGGGTGTTCTTATCAAGTCTATCTGTAGTCTGTCCGTTGATATTAGCGTGTCATGTCCGGAGGGCGATGGGGAACCCGGGGGTACCGAGGTACCGTCCGTCATGCATCCTCTCGCGTAGATTCCTTCGCCGATCGCGATAATGGAACCGCCGACGGAACCTCGATCCCGGCGCGAAGAACAACGATACGGTCACGGGCAAGAAAAGGGTGGGGATCATGATCGGTAGAGCACGGCCAGCGCCGGAGTTGCCGGCCTGGCCGCAGTACTCCGACGAGGAGCGCGGTGGTCTGATCCGGGCATTGGAACAGGGCCAGTGGTGGCGCATGGGCGGCAGTGAGGTCGACACTTTCGAGCGGGAATTCGCTGCCTACCACGGGGCCGGCTACGCCCTCGCCGTAACCAACGGGACGCACGCGTTGGAGCTCGCGTTGCAGGTCCTGGGGGTCGGACCCGGCAGTGAGGTCATCGTGCCGGCGTTCACCTTCATCTCCTCCTCGCAGGCGGCCCAGCGCCTCGGCGCGGTGGCCGTGCCGGTCGACATCGACCCGGGCACGTACTGCATCGGGGTCACCGCCGCGGCGGCCGCGGTGACCCCGCGCACTCGGGCGATCATGCCGGTGCATATGGCGGGCCAGGTCTGCGACATGGACGCCCTGGCGAAGCTGTCCGCGGATGCCGGGGTTCCGCTGATCCAGGACGCGGCGCACGCGCACGGTGCGCAGTGGCAGGGTAAGAAGCTCGGCGAGCTGGGCTCGGTGGCGGCGTTCAGCTTCCAGAACGGCAAGCTCATGACCGCCGGCGAGGGCGGCGCCGTCACCTTCCCCGACGCCGAGCTGTACGAACTCGGCTTCCTGCGGCACAGTTGCGGGCGGCCACGCACGGACCGCCGGTACCTCCACCAGACCTCCGGGTCGAATTTCCGGCTCAACGAGTTCTCCGCCGCGGTCCTGCGTGCCCAGCTCGGCCGCCTGGCCGGCCAGATTGACACGCGTGAGGAGCGCTGGCCGGTGCTGGCGGGCGCGCTTGCCGACATCCCGGGTGTCGTCCCGCAGGGCCGCGACGACCGGTGTGACCGCAATCCGCACTACATGGCGATGTTCCGGTTGCCCGGGTTCAGTGAGGAGCGCCGCAACGCGTTCGTCGACGCCCTTGTGGACCGCGGGCTGCCCGCTTTCGCCGCGTTCCGGGCGATCTACCGGTCCAACGGCTTCTGGGAGACCGGTGCCCCGGACGAAACGGTGGACGAGATCGCGAAGCGCTGCCCGAACACCGAGGCGATCAGCGCGGACGGCGTCTGGCTGCACCATCGGACGTTGCTCGGCACCGAAGAACAGATGCACCAGGTCGCGGCCATCGTGGCCGAGACCCTGGCCGAGCTGTGAGCCGAGGCGAGACCGGCAACCCCACGCGGACTCCGCTGYGGGTCGCCGTGGTGGGGCTGGGCTGGGCCGGCCGGTCGATCTGGCTTCCCCGGCTGCGAGAACACCCGGAGTTCGTCGTGGTCACGGCCGTCGATTCCGATTCCGGGGCCCGCCGGGCGGCGGCCGGGGCCGACCCGGGCCTGGCCGTGCTCGCCGACGTCGACGAGATCGACCGGACTCAGGTCGACCTCGCGGTCGTGGCGGTGCCCAACCACCGGCACGCCGAGATCGCAGCCCGGCTGCTGAGCGCCGGTATTCCGGTTTTCCTGGAGAAGCCGGTGTGCCTGAGCTCGGCCGAGGCCGACCGGCTCGCGGCGGCCGAGCGCGCGGGCGACACCATCCTGCTCGCTGGGAGCGCCGCGCGGTACCGGGCGGATGTCAGCCGGCTCTACGAGCTCGCCGACGGGCTCGGTGCCATCCGGCACGTCGATCTCGCCTGGATCCGGGCCCGGGGCATTCCCGACGCCGGTGGCTGGTTCACCCGGCGGGACCTCTCCGGCGGCGGAGCCCTGGTAGACCTCGGCTGGCACCTGCTCGACACCCTCACCCCGCTGCTGGGCAGCGTCCGTTTCCAGCAGGTGGTCGGGACGATCTCGGACGACTTCGTCAGCGACGGCTCCTGGGCGGCCTCCTGGCGTCACGACGATGGCACCGGGCCGGCTGTCGGCGTCGGCGGTGACGTCGAGGACACCGCACGTGGCTTCCTGGTCACCGAGAACGGGGTCTCGGTGTCGTTGCGGGCGAGCTGGGCCTCGCACGAGGCCCGGGACGTCACCCTGATCAACGTCGAGGGTGCCGCGGGCACCGCGTCGCTGCGCTGCACGTTCGGTTTCGGTCCAAACCGGCAGGATCGTTCGGTTCTGACCCGCACCCGGGCCGGCGAGACCGTGGCGGTGCCTGTGCCCGACGAACCGATCGGAACGGAGTACCGCCGCCAGCTCGATGAACTGCCCGCGCTGCTGGCGGATCCCGCGTCCCGGGGGCGGGCGATCGAGGAGGTCCGCCCGACGATCGCCGCCATCGAGAGGTTCTACGACTCCGCGCGCTCGCACCGGTCCGTCGCGCCGCTCGCGCACGCGACTCGCTGAGGTCACGCATCCACGACCTGTGTCACGACCTGTGTCACGAATATCGAACGGCACCCAACGTCGAGCCCGGGGGGGCACGTGGGAACTGAGCTGAAACCCTGGTCGGCCATGACCACCACCGGGACCGGTGCGGGGACGACCATCGGGACCGGTGCGGCGTCCGGAACACGGAAACGTGCGGTCATCTTCGATCTCGACGGGGTGCTGGTCGACAGCTTCGGAGTGATGCGGCAGGCGTTCACGATCGCCTACGCCGAGGTCGTGGGTCCCGRCGAGCCCCCGTTCGAGCAGTACAACCGGCACCTGGGACGCTACTTCCCGGACATCATGCGGATTATGAATTTGCCGCTGGAGATGGAGGAGCCGTTCGTCCGCGAGAGCTATCGGCTGGCCCACCAGGTGGTGCTCTTCGAAGGGGTCGCCGCGCTGCTGCGGAGCCTGCACGAGCGCGGCCTCGGGCTCGCGGTCGCCACCGGCAAGGCGGGTCCACGGGCCCGGCACCTGCTGGGTGAGCTCGACATTCTGCCGATCTTCGATTATGTCATCGGCTCTGATGAGATCGCCCGTCCCAAGCCGGCGCCGGACATCGTGAACCGGGCACTTGAGCTGTTGGGCGTGGCGCCGAATGAGGCGATGATGATCGGGGACGCGGTCGCCGACCTGGAGAGCGCGCGTGCGGCCGGCGTGATGGCGGTGGCCGCGCTATGGGGCGAGGCGGACGGCGCCGAGCTGGTCGCGGCCGGGCCGGACGCGGTGCTGCGCCGGCCCGCGGAGTTGCTGTCCCTTCTCCGGCCGCACCCGGTCGAACCCGCCGGCACCGCCGGTGTCCCCGCGGCTCAGGCCAGCCGGCCGATCCTCGCCGGCGACTGAGCCGCCAGGAGCGCTCCGAACAGGGAGGACAGGCCGCCCAGCAACGCTGGGCGGACGGGCGCGGGCGGATGTCCCGGACGGGCAAGGGTCTGGGCGTGCTCGGCGACCGCCCGCGGAAATCCAGGCAGGCCGGCCGCGAACCCGCCGCCGACCACCGCCATCGCGGGATGCAGCAGTTCGGTCAGCCCGATGACGGCCGTGGCGATCGCCGCGGCACTCTCGCCCACCGTCCGCACCGCCCAGGCGTCGGCCGCGAGCCAGGCTGCGCGCAGTTCGGCGAAGGTCACCTCCGCACCACGCCGCTGGGTGGCCCGGCGCAGGGTGGCCGGCCCGGACGCGGTTGCCTGCACACATCCGCGGCGGCCGCAGTCGCAGCTGGGCCCGTCGGACGAGATGATCAGATGTCCGATCTCGCTGGAGCCGCGACCGGGCCCCGGGCAGGACCGGCCGCCGAGCACGATCCCGCCGCCGACGCCCGTCCCGACTCCCAGGTAGACCACGTTCTCACAGCCGGCCGCGTCCGCCTCTGCGAGCGCGGCCAGATCGCCGTCGTCGCCGCAGACCACGGTGCTGCCCGGCAGCAGATCCCGCAGCGCGGCGCCGAGGTCGAGCCCGGTCCAGGCCGGCCGGCCCGGCCATGTTGTGACCCGGCCGGCGGCGTCGATGGTCGCGGGCATCGCCACGCCGACGGCGTCAACCCGACCGCCCCATCGGGCAGTCAGCGCGGCAACGTGTGCGGCGAGATCGTCGATGTCCTGGGTGGCGGTCGCCGACGGCGACCACTGGAAGGTTGTCTCCACCGGCCTGACGGGACCCTCCGGTCCGCTCGGCCTGCTCGGGCCGATCTGCTCGTCGCCTCCCATCGGGTTCGTCCCGGCCTGTGCGGCCCCGGCCTGTGCTGTCCTGGCCTGTGCTGTCCTGGCCTGTGCCGTCCCGGCCTGTGCGGCCTCGATGCGCAGCGCGACCTTGGTGCCGCCCACGTCGATACCCAGACAGCCGGTTGGGGATGGTGCACRCATGAGCCCTCGCAGGTCGTCAGGCGGGTGCCGCCGGGACGAGATCGAAGAACGAGCGGTAGAAGCCGATCTGGTGGGCGAGCATGTGGATGCCCGGATGGGTCGGCAGGCCGAGTGCGGCCGCGGCCCGCAGCAGGCGGGTGTCGGGCGGTTTCATGATGATGTCCGCCACGACGCAGCCCGCCGCGAGCCCATCCGGCGGGAAGGGGAGCGGATCGTTCGGACGCAGGCCGAGCGGCGTGGCGTTCACCGCGAGATCGACATCGTGCAGCAGGGGTGTCGCGACGCCGACGGCGCGGTCCGGCCAATGCTCGTCGAGGCGGGCGAGCAGGCCGTCGCGCTTCTCCCGATCCGGATCGTAGATCGACAGCCGTGTGCTGCCGGCGTCGAGCAGCGCGGCCGCGATGGCGCTGCCGGCGCCGCCCGCGCCCAGTAGCGAGACCCGCGTTCCGGCCACCGGACGTCCGGCGGCCGTCAGTCCCCGGACGAATCCCGCTCCGTCGAAGTTGTCGGCCTGCCAGCGCCCGGACGGGCCGCGGCGCAGTGCGTTGGCGCTCCCGCTGATCGCGGCCGCCGGACTGCGTTCGTCGGCAAGGGCGCAGGCGGCGGCCTTGTGCGGAATCGTGATCAGGATGCCGTCCAGGTTCTCGATGCGCCGGAGTCCATCGAGCACGGCGGGGAAGTCCGCCTGCCGGGCGTGCACCGGTACGAGGACGGCGTCAAGCCCGAGTTCGTCGAACAGCGGATTGAGTAACGACGGCGCCTGTACCTGTTCGACGGGATCCCCGACGACGGCGAACAGACGGGTGGCGCCCGTGACAGCATGCGCGGCCGGTGGCACGGGCGTCAGGCCAGCGGCCCGCGCGGCATGTCGCCGAGCGTCTTCATGACCAGGTCCTCCGGAATGTCGCCCACCAGCTGTGGGCCGTCCGCACCGTCGAGCACGAAGGTGAGGCCGGTGTTCGTCGACTTCTTGTCCAGACGCATCACGGCGACGAGTTCGGCGGCGTCCGCCTCGGTGGGCAGGGCCGTCGGCAGCCCGTAGCCGCGGACCACGTCCAGGTGCTCGCGGACCCGATCGTCCCCGATCCGGCCGAGCTCCCCGGCGAGACGGCCGGCGAACACGGTGCCGATCGCCACCGCCTCACCGTGGCGCAGCACGAAGTCGGTGACGCGCTCCAGGGCATGCCCCAGGGTGTGGCCGTAGTTGAGGATGTGGCGCAGGCTTGAGTCCCGTTCGTCCCGAGCRACGACGGCGGCCTTGAGCGCCACGCTGGCGGTGATCTGCTCCGTCACCGGCAGACCGCGCAGGTCCCCGGTGCCGATGAAGTGGGCCCGCGCGATCTCGCCGTAGCCGTTGATCCACTCCMGCCGGGGCAGGGTCCGCAGGTGGTCGGTGTCGCAGAGGACGGCGCTGGGTTGCCAGTAGGCACCGAGGAGGTTCTTGCCGGCGGGCAGGTTCACCGCCGTCTTCCCGCCGACGCTCGCGTCCACCTGGGCGAGCAGGGATGTCGGGAGGTGTACCACCGCCACGCCGCGGTGGTACAATGCCGCGGCGAGCCCGACGACGTCCGTGGTGGTTCCCCCGCCGCAGGAGATGACGACGTCCGACCGGGTCAGCCCGAAAGCCGCGAACCGGCCGCAGAGCGCCTCGACGTTCGACAGGTTCTTGTCCGCCTCGCCGTCCCGTGCGGCCAGCCGCAGTACCGGCACGCCCGGGTCGGGAACCGCGTCCTGCGGCCGCGCCGAGACGATGACGGCCCGCCGGGCGCCGATCCGCGCGACGATGTCGGGCAGGATTCGGCGGACCCCGGGACCGATATCGATCGGATAGCTGCGTGAGCCGAGGTCCACCGAGACCCGTCGATGATCGGCGGTGATCTGCTCGATCGGACTCGTCCGCTGTGCTGTGAGCATGCCCGTCACGGTGTGCCTTCCGGATCCGCGGTCGCGTGCTGGCGCCTGCCTGGTGCCTTGCGGTGRTTCTGCACGGGGCCGCCCCGGCAATTCTGYCGTGCCCGGCAGTCGCACCCTTCCGCCGGGTCGGGTGTGAGCCATCGCACTTCCTCCTTCCGTGCGTCTTCGTCGCTCCCGCGCGCCACCGACGCCCCGCGTGGGTCGGTGCCCCCGCGTGGATCCGCACCCCGMACGAATTGGTGCATGGTGCACGCAGAGTAGGGTCGTGTGGTGGGTTCAGACGACGGCGCGAGGCTCGCGACAGCGCTCGGACTTCTCCTGACCCGGCCGAACCGGACGCGTCTGTTCGGGGAGTTGCTCTCCTCGGCGGACGTCGGACTCGACGAGGCTGTCTACCCCGTGCTCAACGGTCTGGCCCGTACGGGCCCGACCACGGCGCGCAAGCTGAGCATGGAGATCGGCATCGACCGTTCGGTGGTGAGCCGGCACAGTGATCGTCTCGAGGCGCTCGGGTTGCTGCGCCGTTCGGCCGATCCCGATGACGCCCGCGCGGTCCGCCTGACGCTCACCGACGAGGGCCGGGCYGCCATCGATCGCTCTCGGCGTCGGCTGGCCGACGTCTTCCAGCGCATGCTCGACGACTGGCCCGCCGAGGACGCGCGTGCCTTCGTCGCCGRCATGGAACGCTTTGTCGCGGAGCATCTTGCCGGTCGGGACCGGTGACCAGGCCGAACCAGGGCAGCGGACGGGGGAAGATTGCAACCTTCGTCGCCATCGCGACGACGCTCATCGGTGTGATCATCGGGATTGCCGTTCACGGCTCCTGACGGCTTGGCCTTTTCTGGTTCGAGGAACGGGTGACGGGTGTTGTCAACGGATGTTGTCAACGAGTGTTGTTAATGCTTCATCTCTCGACGCCGGCGGTTTGGAGGTTCTCGCCTTTACGCTGGCTGCTAGTGACGGGGGAGATRCGCACGGCAACATAGCGGCGCCCGCGGAACATCGGAAGGCCCGTACCTGCAGGGAGGCCGCCCGGCTCGGGGGGTGCCGGGCGGCCTCGATTGATGATGACATTTGGATGGCCGCCAGGACAAGCCCGCGAGGACGGCAGGTTTCGGACAGTGATCACCAACCGTTCTGTCCGGCACCCCCGGGGATGAGTTCGATCAGTAGTCCGGAACCCGCGTCGAGATAGGCCCGTCGCGGGTTCCGAGCGTCCGGCCGGAGTTGCTCGACCAGGCATCCCGCGGCGACCGCCCGGTGCAGGCACGCCGGCAGGTCGTCGACCTCGTAGCCGATGGAGAACAACCCCTCGCCACGTTGGTCGAGAATTTCCCGCCCTGTCCACGGCCGCTCGCCGGGTTCCACCAGCTCGACCAGGCTGCTGCCGAAGCGGCCGAACGCGATCCGGACGTCCTCGATCATGATCGGTCGATCGCGCCAGACGGCGGGGCCGGAGACGACCCGCGACTCCCACGCATCGACCCCGAGGGAGACGGCATACCGTTCCCGGGCAGCGTCGAGGTCCGCGACGAGGATGCCGAGATGGTGGAACGTCAGCTCGCCCAGCATCTCCTCGATGACCCTTGCCGCCAGCAGGGCGCAGGCCGGTGAATGGGGCGTGGTGCGGACGGACGACGACGCCGGATCCGGCGTCGTCCGGATCCAGTCCTCCCGATTCTGGATGATTGTCTCCATCACCGCGGCTCCCTCCATGCCCCTGGCCCAGGCAGAGGGCGAGGGCGCCGATCGTATCGCCGTCCTCCGTCCTCCGTCCTCCGTCCTCCCTGCTCTCGCCGTTCTGCGGGCTGTTCTCGCCGTTCCGCGGGTGCCGTCGATCAGGACGATCCCGTCGCGGATGGAGGCGGGATGGCCCCGACCCTCAGCGGCCCGACCTTTAGAGGGTTGCCGGAGTGGGCACCCCACCCGTGCGGGTGAGCAGGTCGTCGAGGTCGTACTCGTACCAGCGGCGGAGCGGCTCGGGGGAACTCGTGCGCCCCCACTCGTACATGCGGCGCTGGGCTTCGAAGGAGCCGTCGTGCCAGCGGCGCAGCACATCGCCCAGCCGGAGCGGAGCGGGGAGGAAGTCGGCGCCGCCCAGCAGAGTGGCGAGCCGTTCGACGGCGGCGGCCGGGGCCAGCCGGCCGGCCTCGACCTCGTCCATCACGGCGCTGAGCGAGTCGAAGAAGGGCTGGAATTCCGGCAGATCGGGGCAGAAAGTGCCCAGATGTGGCGCGTCGAGCAGGCGGTCGAACAGCGCCGGATCGCCCTTTTCCAGATAGCCGAAGTAGGTTCCGACGATCCGGGAGATGCCCATGTTCCAGCCCAGGAACCACACCTTCGACCACGCCCGCCACAGGTCGAAGTCGCGGAACGAGACATAGGAGCCGTGTACGAGCTTGTCATTGACGTCCAGGATCGTCTGGTTGAGCGTGTCGATGTGGCCGAAGCGTTCCGCCGAGAAGTCGTCGTCGGCGAGGGCCTCTATCAGGGTTGGTGYGAGGGCGTAGATGACCTGCATGGTGTTGGCCATGCCACGGGAGAACAGCGCGTCGATCGCCCCGGCTGCGTGGGACATCATCGCCCAGCGGTCACCGACCGTCCGCGAGCTGGAGTACTGGGTGCGACCGGTGGAGATCCAGTCCCAGGCGGGCCGGGCACCGGCGAACTGGCGCGCGATACTGGGGAACCGCTCAAGATAAGCGTTCCATTCCTGCTCGGCGGGTACCGAGGGATCCCTGGGGAAGCGTCGCGAGTCGAGGTTGAGCCCGACGCTGCACAGTGGGTTGGTGGCCCGCTGGTGATYGTCGAACGGGATCACCCACAGYCAGCCGCCGTCGAACAGATGGTGCAGGGTGCCTTGGTGCCACAGCGACGGCTGCCCKCTCGGGAGGGTCACCTCGTCGAAGGGGGTGACCCCCACCATGTGGGTGAACAGGGTGCGGGAGTTCGTCCGGAACCGGCAGGGATCCTCTCGCAGGGCGAACTGGTTCGCCAACACGGAGTTGCGTCCTGAGGCGTCGACGACGTAGCGAACGCGGATCCGTTCGCCGGCCCCTGTCGTCAGCGTCGCGGCGTCGTCGGCGAAGTCGACTTTTTCCACCATCGTGCGTTGCCGCGGTTCGGCTCCGTAACGGACGGCCGTATAGAAGAGGTAAGCATCGATGTCCTGGCGGTGCATGTGCATTTCCGGGCCGTTCGGAAACTCCGAAACGCTGCACTGAGTGACCTCTTCGGGGTTCTGGAGYGCACCCTCGTGGTGGTAGACGAATCCGAAGTTGCGCTTCACTCCGCAGGCCGAGGTGACGTGGGAGCGGACGCCCTCGAAGCTGCTCACATGGCCGAGCTCGGGGACGTCGAACCGCTGGGCGAGCAACTTCAGCAGATAGGTCGTCTCACCGATGGTCGACTCCCCGAGCGCGAAACGTGGATGCGTGCCACTGTCAATCAGAACCACGCGGTGACCGTGTCGGGCGAGGATATTGGCCAGCGTCGAGCCGGCGATGCCGCTACCGAGGATGGCAACCGAATAGTCGTACCCGCTCATTGCGTGACTCCTTGGACGCCGCTATCCGAGGTGRCCGACTGCATCCGCCGCACTCCTTAAAGGATCACAATCAGCACAACCAGTACACAACGACGTACTGAACCACCTCTACGGCCCCTGGTCCCAGTAAGCGGTATATCGATGCCGATGGGTAATCAAGATTCCTGAATCGGAAGTTTGAGTTATATGCCGGATTTGAAACATTTGCTCTATAATGCCCTGATGTCTGGGCCCGTCAGCGGGCCCGCCACGTGCGAAGAAGCGATGCGGGTCCCCGCCGTCGCCGAGCGAACCGTGAATCGCTTATTTCTCCGTCGTTTTAGCGTTAGGTGGAGGTCTGGATCGGCCGTCCACTGATCGTGAACGAGTCGAGCAGCGTGGACTCCCCGTTCCACCGGTACCGTTCATCCGGGGTCCCCGTGGGTGCGCCGGGCCAGACGAGCAGGTGGACGAGCCCGTAGCAGAGCAGGGTCAGCGCGGCGGCGACCGAACCCAGCCGTCTCACCGCGCCGGCGAACGCCGGCGAACGCCGGGGAGTCGTAGGGGCGGCCGAGGCTCACGGCGCCCGTCGGCCGGGCACGGTGGCGCGCGGGATGGCCATGGATTCGATCGTCATGACGTCGGCATCCTCGGCGATGTGCGGCTCGGTCGGGGCGTCGGTGATCGTGGTCGCGCCGGCTTCGGTCGCGGCAGCCAGCACGGCGGCGGCGAGGAYGGGATCGAGTTCCACCGGAACGGTCCGCAGATCGAGCAGGCAGCATCCCTGCTCCACCCGGCCCAACACGGACGGCTCGCCCTGGCGCAGGGGGGCGGCGATGACTGCGTCCAGGGCCACCGCGGCGCTTGGCAGCTCCGGGCCGAAGCCGCCGAACCCTTTGATCGTCAGACCACTCTCCGGGCCCGCCGGGGCCATGCCGTCTTCGTCTCGTGCGCCCTCGCGCCGGTGGCCGCCCGATCGACGGAATGCGGCGTCGTTCGGCAGCGGCGACGATCCACCCCCGCCACCGTCAACGACCGCACGACTCGCCACAGCCGAGGCTGCGATGCCCGAACGCCGTAGCCACGCGGCGAGCGTCTCGGCCCGCGTTGTCAGCCGTTCCGGTCGGGCGTGCAACGCCTGCCTGACCGGGGAGTCGGGATGGCTGAGGGTGGCTTCCAGCGCGGCGAGTGTGAGCTTTCCGACCCGCATTGCCCGGGCCATCGGATGCCGACGTATCCGGTCGATCAGGTCGGCGCGTCCCAGCAGCAGGCCGCACTGAGGCCCGCCGAGCAGCTTGTCCGCGCTGGTCGTGACCACGTTAACGCCGAAGCCGAGCCAGGTCGTGACGTCGGGTTCATCGGCGAGGAGCGGCTCGGGGTGTAGCAGCCCGGAGCCGCAGTCACCGACGAGGGGGATCTCGAAATCGGCGCAGAGCGCGGCAAGATCGTTGATCGCAGGGGTGTCAGTCAGCCCCACCACCTGATAGCTGGACGGATGCACGTGCAGCACGAGCCCGGTCTCCGGCCCGATCGCGTCGGCGTAGTCCCCGAGCGTCGTGCGGTTGGTGGTGCCGACTTCCCGCAGTCGAGCCCCGGTGCAGACCAGCAGTTCGGGCAGCCGGAACCCGTCCGCCGTCTCCACCAGCTCCCCGCGGCTCACCACGATCTCCCGCCGCCCGGCCAGCGCCGTCACCGCGAGGATCAGYCCTGCCGCGTTGTTGTTGACGATGTGCACGCCCKCCGCCGCGGGCACCGCGGCTGCCAACGCGGCCAGGGCGGTACGTCCTCGTCGTCCTCGCCGTCCGGTCCCGAGGTCAAGCTCGAGGTCGGTCGTGCCGGCTGCCAGGTCGAGGGCCGCGCGGGCGGCCGCGGACAGGGGAGCTCGGCCGAGCCCTCCGTGGAGCAGGACGCCGGTAGCGTTGATTACTGGGCGCAGTCCGGTGGCGGCGCGGGCGAGCGTCATCGGTGTCGCTACCGGCGTCGTCGGGCTGTCCTGGGCCGGGGATGCGAACAGACTTGTACGATCAATCACTCTCGGTGAAGCTAGTGCTCCTCCTCGTGGGATTCCGGACCTGGCCGGGACGGCGGCGTGGCMTGTCGGGTGTCTGCCCCTGCTGGGTGCCTGTAGGATCGGCCCGCTGCCCGCACGGCTCTGGCCGTCCTTTCGATGATCAAAGCGGCGCATGGTCAGGCCTCGGACCTTCGGTCACCCGGACGGCCCCCCGCCCAGATTGATCGTCGGCCAGGGTGGATCGTCGACGCTGAAGATGAGGGCGACGTCGGTGTCGGAGACGAAATCGACGAGCCGTGCCCCCGCCGGTAGCAGAGCCAGCGCGTGACGGAGCTCCGCGGCGCTCGATCCTTCCTCAGCGGAGATGATGTGCCGCGAGCGGACCCCGCAGGCGAGGTCGGCAGGCGGCGGTGCAGCGCCGGAGGGCCGGGACGCGGAGCGCCCCACGCTGGAGAGCGCGGCGCTGGACAACAGAGCGGCGAGCCGGTGCGCCTCGTCCGGCACGAGATGCGCGACGCAGAGAACGTCGAGCAGGGCCGACTGGGTGCGGAGAACGACGACCGGGGTTCTCCGCGGGACGCTGGGCTGCGTTCCCACGGTGATGACCGTGCCGTCGATCCGGCCGATGAAGGTGATGACGTCCGGGGGAGTGTCATCCGGGGTCCGGGGCGGGGTCCGGGGCGGGTCGATGTCCATGCGTAGACGCTCTCATCGGGCAGCTCGTCATCCCATCCCGCGCGGCGGGGAGCATGCGGGACGGACGGGYGGATGACGACGGGCGGATGACGACGGGCGGGGCGCGGACAAGCGTGCTGACGGACGCGCGATGAGAAGTCGCCCCTGGCGAGGTCGGCCGCGTGTGGAAGTACCTCGGTCGGGGTACGGGGCCATGGTCGCGCTTGCCCAAAGGCGCGGCGCGACACGGGAGGCAGCCCGGCCGGCTTCTCGTGGCGCTCACGCCGTCCGGTCGCAAGCGGAGCCATGGAGCCAAGCGTGCGGGTTGAGGTGACCGACCGTGATGCCATCGTCGTGCATCCGGCCGGCGACATCGACTATTCGTCCCTGGATCCCCTGCGCGAGGCACTGCTCGACGCACGGGTCGCCGGAGTAAAAGAGATCATCGTGGATCTGGAGCAGGTGAGCTTCCTCGACTCGCAGGGGTTGGCGGTCATCCTGTTCGCCCACCAGCGTCAGCGCTCGGCCGGTGGCCGTCTCGTGCTGCGTAACCTCAACGAGGACGCCTACCGCCTGCTGCATGTCACGAACCTGAGTGCCGTGATAGACGTCGATCACGGCGACTCCGCCCCCGCGCGCGGCCTGGCGACCCGTCAGGGCGCCTGAGCCACGGGTGCCTTCCGGCCCTGGCCGGATCAACCCGTGGACGGCCTCTCCCAGTGGTAGGAGACGTCGCGGACGTAGGTGATGAAGCCGAGTCCGGTGTACATCCGCACGGCGCGGACATTGTCCTCGTCCACGTACAGCAGGACCGAGTCGAGCCCCTCGGCCTGCAGATGCCGCAGGCCGATCAGGGTAAGTGCCCGGCCGAGTCCCGCGCCGCCCGCCCCCGGGAGCACGCCCACCACGTAGACCTCGCCGATGGGCCCCGGCTGCGCGTTCCGTGGCGGCGTCTGGTCGGTCTCGTGCACCTTCGTCCAGTGGAAGCCGACGAGTGCGCCGTCGTGCTCCGCGAGGAAGAAGCCACGCGGGTCGAACCACGGCTCGGCCCGGCGCCGGGCCAGATCGTCCAGGGTCCACCGGCCCTGCTCCGGATGATCAGCGAAGGCGGCCGCATTGACGGCCAGCCAGGCCCGGTCGTCCTGGTCGGGGACGAAGGTGCGGACCGTCACACCGGCCGGCAGCCGGGGGTCCGGCAGGGGCGTCCCGGCCGCCAGCGGTCGCCGAAGCTGGAGCAGCACCCTCGTGCGAGTGAACGTGAGCCGGGTAGCCAGTGCCGCGGCGGCCGGCAGGTCGCCGTGGGCCCAGATGTCGAGGCGGGACGACGGCGCCGCGAGGGCCTCGGTCAGTCCGCCAACCAGGGCCGTGCCGACGCCGCGTCCGCGGTGGTCGGGATGGACGACAACCTCGGCCTGCCGTGCCTGGTCCACGCCGCCCAGATGGGCGTAGCCGATGATCCGCCCGGCGGGGACGCGGCCCGGCATGGTCGACGTGTCCGCGGCGTTCTGGTCACCAGGGGTGTCCGGGACATTCGGGGCGCTCGTGTCCGCGGCGGCCGACACGGCCAGCAGGTGCCGGCCGGCGCCGATCCGCAGTCCGGGCCGGAGGGCCAGCCGGACGTCCTCGGACACCGGCCCGGTGCCGTCCGCCCGCTCCGCGGCGGCGAGGAGGCTCACGATGTCGTCCACGTCCATGGCGCTCAGGGTCTGCTGCCAGCTCAGCGAGGTCACCGGACGACCGTATGACGCTGGGCGGCCCTCGACGGTGCGGTCGGGAGGCCCCGGTCGCGAGGCCCGGTAGCGAGGCCCCGGTCGGGAGGCTCCGGACGCGAGGCCGAATCCTGGCTCCTGGAGCCAGGATTCGGCCTCGCGCCGGCGATGCCGTCCTACTGGCGGTGCCCGGGGTGCCGGGGTGCCGGGATGCCACGCGGCGGACGGGTGTCCGCGGTGACGTCAGACCCGCTCGGGGGTCCGGGACTCGTCACGGCCGATCCGGCCGACCTCCCCGGGGGTGTTCTCCGGCAGCGGTGCGATGGGCGGCGCGACGAACTTGTACCCGACGTGCCGAACAGTACCGATCATCGCTTCGTGCTCGGGGCCGAGCTTCGCTCGCAGCCGCCGGACGTGGACGTCCACCGTGCGGGTGCCGCCGTAGTAGTCGTAACCCCAGACCTCCTGCAACAGCTGGGCGCGGGTGAAGACCCGGCCCGGGTGTTGCGCGAGGTACTTCAGCAGCTCGAACTCCTTGAAGGTGAGCTCGAGCGGCCGGCCCCGCAACTTGGCCGAGTAGGTGGTCTCGTCGACCGACAGGTCGCCGGACCGGATGACACCGGCTTCGGCCGTGCCGCCGGCGGCGGCGACCCGACCGATGGCCAGCCGCAACCGGGCCTCGACCTCGGCGGGACCCGCGGAATCGAGGACGACGTCGTCAACCCCCCAGTCCGCGGACACCGCCGCCAGCCCACCCTCGGTCACCAGCGCCAGCAGCGGCGTGGTGAGCCCGGTGGTGCGTAGCAGCCGGCACAGACCGCGGGCGATCACAAGCTCCCGGCGGCCATCCACCACGATCACATCCACCGGCGGGGCGTCCAGCAGCGCGCTCGCCTCGAGCGGGGCGACCCGTACGGTGTGGGTGAGAAGCCCAAGCGACGGAAACGACTCGGCGGACGGACCGGGGGCGTTGGTGAGCAAAAGGACGACGCTCAAGACGACTCCTCCAGGTGGTGTGTGGTGGGGCAGCGTCGACCCGGTGAGTAACTCGATGCCCGGCGCTGGGCGTCTCACGACCGTCATGGGCATGAAACGAAGGCCGGTATGTGGGGAGGATAGCGGAGTGTCCTACTCGGCTCCTACCGTCTACGGGCCACTACCTACGGCGGATGGTGAGATCCCGACCACGAGTCATGATCGCTGGAGCGGTCGGGTGCCCGGTGCGTCACGCAATCTGGCTGTAGTGGTCACCCATGGCTTCTCCTGTTCGACGTCACGCCTGGCGCTGCAAACAGTGATGGTCGGATTACGTCCACATCCCGATGTCCAGGTCATGGATCTGCAAGCGTACGACCGATCCACCAGACTGTGCACTTTCGGTGACCCCGAGGTGCTGKATGTCGGTGCGGCCGTCGGCGTGGCTGCCGGCGCGGCCCGTCGACTCGGCTACCAGCGGGTCTGCCTCACGGGATGGTCGATGGGATGGTCGGTGGACGGTGCCGCCGTGCCGCGGCACGGCGTGCTGATCCAGGTGGGYGAGCCCGCCCACAGCCATCGCCGTCGGCATCCCCCGGAGGCGGTAGCCAATGCGAGCGCGGCGAGCCGGTGGTTCGTGCGGGACACCGCTCGGATGCGCCGGATCCATCGGCTGGCCGAGCGGCCCACCGGCCGGATGGTGGCACGGCGCCTGTTACGGGTGCGTATCGGCCCCCACGCGTTCGTACCAATTCCCGCTTCTCCGGTGAAGATAGTTGGTTCGGTCGCACCGACCTCGCCGCTCATCGTCCACGGCTGTCGTGACGGGTATTTCACGCTGAGACATCCGCGCGCGTTGGCCGCCGCGAGGACCGCGAGGACCGCGAGGACCGCCGCCGCGAGGACGGACGAAGGGCCGGAAGGACGGTGACGGACGAGACCGCAGGGGCGGGCCGGCCCGCGTCGATCGCGCGGGTGACCGTCCGCTACTGGGCCGCCGCCAGGGACGCCGCGGGGGTGTCCCAGGAGGAGATCGGCGCGGATACGCTGGCCGCTCTGCTCGATGTCGTCGCGGCCCGCCACGGCGGGACCCTGCCGGCGCTGCTGCGACGGTGCTCCTACCTCGTCGACGACCAGCCCGTGGGCCGGCGGGATCCGGCGGGGGTCATCCTGCGTGACGGTTGCGTAGTCGAGGCCCTCCCACCCTTCGCCGGGGGATGACGCTGTTCGTCGTCGGTCCGGAGATCGTCGGTCCGGAGGCTATCGCCGCTGGGGAGACCGTTGACGCGGAGGTCCTCGCCGCCCGGCCCGGGGTCGCGCCCGGCTGGGACGGCGCGACGTGAGCCGCCCGAGCCGGACATGACAGCATGGCCCGGTGAGCGCAGGCGATCCCGGCACGCCCCATGGCGTCCTCGTCCCGGACGAGGCTGCGTCCATCCCCGCAGCCCGATGGGCGCCGGGTGCTTTGCCGTTGGCGGCCCTGGTGGCTACCGGCCTGGTGATGGCGGCCGCAGCCCTCGGCACGGGAGCCCTCGCGGCGGTCCTCATCGTCGAACAGATCGCGTTTGCCTGGGCCTGGGTCCGGATACTCCGGGCGTCGACCGGTACCACCCTGCTCGTGGCGGCCTGGGGTGTCCTCGGTGACGTGGTCCTGTTGGCCTCGGACCGGCCCAGCTACGGATCGTTGGCCGGCGTCGTCGGGATCGCCGTGGCGGTCATGATCCTCTACCAGCTCGCCCGACGCCGGTCAGCTCCCGTATCCGGGGCAGGCTCGGTGTCTGCCAATGGTTCGAGCCCGGTGTCTGCCAACGGTTCGAGTCCGCCGCCCGGTCCTGCCGTGCGGGTCGGTGCGGATCTCGCCGCGGCGCTGAGTGGAATCATCTTCTGCGCGCTTTTCGCCGGTTACCTTGCGCTGCGTGTCGGGTCCGGCGCGCACCATCCGGCCGATCTGCTGGTCATCGCCGGCCTTCTCGGCGCGGGTGGCACGGTCGTGGCGGGCCGGCTGGTGGGATGGGCGGGCGTTCCGGTGGTGCCGGCCGGGGCGGTCGGCGTTCTGGTCGGCGCGGCGCTGGGGGCCGGCTTCGGTGCCCTCGACCCCGATCGCCTGGCGGTGGGGGCCGCCGTCGCGATCGCCGCGGCGGGAGCGGCCGTGGCCGCCGTCATCGATTTGGTGCTGGCGCGGGCCCGCGACGCCGAGCCGCGGGTCGGCCCGGTCGCCACCTCGGCGCTGGTCGCGGACGTCCTGCTCACCGCCATCCTGCCGCTGGCCTCCGCGGCGCCACTGGTGTATTTCGTCGGCCGGCATCTGCCCGCGTGAGTCGATCGTCGGGCCGCGGCGGGGCCTGGACGGGAAGAGCCGGGGCCTGTCGGATGCTGTAGAAGCCGTGACCGGAATGTGGGTGTTGTCGGTGGCGACCGTGGCTGCTCTCGGGCTGGGGGTGCTCATGCGGGTCCGGGACGGACGGTTCCGGCCGGTAGACGGCGGGCTGCGGGCCGAGTTCGCGTCGCTGGGCGAGACGATGGGGGAGCGGGCGACGCTGCTGCAGTTCTCCACGGCGTTCTGCGCCCCCTGCCGGTCCACCCGTCGGGTGCTGGCAGGGGTTGCCGAGGTCGTGCCCGGGGTACGCCATGTCGAGGTTGATGCGGAGGCGCATCTCGACCTCGTCCGTCGGCTGGGGATCAGGCGGACTCCGACGGTACTGATCGTTGACGGTCATGGCAGGGAGGTGCGGCGCGCGAGCGGTGCCCCGCCGACGCGTGCGGCGGTGTTCGCCACTCTCGAAGAGATCGTTTCCGGTGGGATCAATCGGGCAGATGGTGATCCTTCGGATTCATCGTCGGCGGGTTAACACAGACGTGACGTTCACTGCTACCGTGACACGAACCATGTCCCAGATACAGCTTGTGAAGCGCCGCGCGGTCGATCTGTGCCGCGTACACAGCTGTCTGTGTTGTCTTTCCTGATCGTGGGTTGATGTTCCTCAGCCGTGATCGGCTGGCCCCGGTGCATCGCCACGTCCGAGCGGGTAGTCCAAGCCGGAAGTCAGGAGAAGGCTCTCGTGGTAGATCCTCGTGGGATGCGGTTCGCCGCTGCCGTCACCACGATCATGCTCGCCGTGATACTGCTCGCCGGCAGCCGCTGGTTGCTGCTCGCGCAGACCGTGGTGTTCGGGGTGGGGGCGGTGGC
Source organism: Frankia sp. CcI156 (assembly GCF_001983015.1). Lineage (NCBI taxonomy): Bacteria > Bacillati > Actinomycetota > Actinomycetes > Frankiales > Frankiaceae > Frankia > Frankia sp. CcI156. The sequence continues at coordinate 235,595 of NZ_MOMD01000001.1, read as the reverse complement.
CGGGGTCCGGCACGCGCCCTACGGGCTGGTGTTCCGTTCCCTGATCCGGCCGAGGCTGGGGCCGCCGGCCGCCACCGAGGACGCCGCGCCGCCCCGGTTCGCCCAGCTGGTCGGCGCGATCTTCGGCGTCGTGGGTCTCGTGGGATTCTTCGCGGGGATGCCGGCACTCGGTTACGTCGCGGTGGCCCTGGCCTTCGTGGCGGCCCTCCTCAATGCGGCGTTCGAGTTCTGTCTCGGGTGCCAGCTGTATCTTTTTCTCCATTCGATAGCCGTGAAAGGAGCACGCACATGAGTCGTGAGAAGGCGCTGGTCGACGCCTCGTGGRTCGAAGCGAACCGTAACGACCCGAAGGTCGTCCTGGTCGAGGTCGACGAGGACGTCTCCGCGTACGACAAGGGGCACATCCCGGGGGCGGTGCGTCTCGACTGGAAGTCCGAGCTTCAGGACCCGGTCATTCGTGACTTCATCAACAGGGAGCAGTTCGAGAAGCTTCTCTCCGAGAAGGGGATCTCGAACGACGACATCGTCGTGCTCTACGGCGGGAACAACAACTGGTTCGCCGCATACGCATACTGGTACTTCAGCCTCTACGGCCACGCCGACGTCCGCCTGCTCGACGGTGGTCGCAAGAAGTGGGAGCTCGACAGCCGTGAGCTGACCACCGAGGCCACCCCGCGCCAGCCCACCAGCTACACCGCCCCGGAGCCGCGCACCGACATCCGGGCCTTCCGTGAGGAGGTCATCTCCGCGATCGGTGAGAAGGCCCTGGTGGACGTCCGGTCGCCCGACGAGTTCTCCGGCAGGCTGCTCGCTCCCGCGCACCTGCCGCAGGAGCAGTCCCAGCGGGCCGGGCACATCCCCACGGCGAAGAACATCCCGTGGGCGAAGACCGCGAACGAGGACGGCACGTTCAAGAGCAATGACGAGCTGACCGGCCTCTACACCGAGGCCGGGGTCGACCTGTCCAGGGACATCATCGCCTACTGCCGTATCGGCGAGCGTTCGGCGCACACCTGGTTCGCGCTGCACGAGTTGCTCGACCTGCCGAACGTGAAAAACTACGACGGTTCGTGGACCGAGTACGGCTCGCTCGTCGGCGTGCCGATCGAGAAGGGCGCGTGAGCCATGTGCGGCGCCATCAGCGGTGGACCATCTGTGGAGGGAATTGACGTGGCCAAGGAAACCGTGATCCAGGGGGTCGTGGTGCAGGGCGGGGAGCCGGTTTCGACCGGTTATGCCCGCCTGCTGGACGAAGGCGGCGATTTCACCGCCGAGGTTCCGTTGTCCGCGACGGGTCAGTTTCGTTTCTTCGCGCGGCCGGGGCAGTGGACCGTCCGGGCTCTTGTCCCCGGCGCGACCGGCGAGCGCAAGGTCGTCGCCCGTCAGGGTGAGCCGGTCGACACCCAGGTCGAGGTCGCGGCCTGACGTCGCGTTCCTTCGCCGGACGGGGACAGCGGGTTTCTTCCGCTGTCCCCGTGCTCACGTTGCCCCCGTGCTCACGTTGCCCCCGTGCTCATGCCCGGACCTGGCCACCGCGGTTGTTTCCCGCCGGTGACACGACGGCCGAAACGGTGCTCGCCGGTGGCGGAACCGTGGTCGCCGGTGGCGGAACCGTGGTCGGTACGGCGAAGGCCATCGGGCCGATCGAGAAACAGTGCAGACCGTTGTCGCGGGCAAACGCCACTGCGGAGCCCCGATCGGGGAACGGCGCGATGATCCGGTCGACCRCACGCTGGCCGGCGGCGGCGAAAAGGACGACCGCGAAGAGTACGTCGGACTCTGCCATCATGCGATCATGAAAGCGCATCCCGGGAAGGCCCGAACACGTTTTCGCGTGTTCCGTTCGTGGTCTGTCGTTGCGCGTGCGATGTCTTCCGCAAAGGCTCCGTCATACCGTGAATGAAGTGTGACTCTTGGTGGACGGGCACCTCTTGGTAGACGGGCAGCTGGAGACGCCTCCGCGGAGTCGGCTCAGTCGGACACGCGGTGCAGGCGCGCGGACAGGTGTGACTGCATCGGCTTGCCCTCGGCCTCCATGTCGATCGCATAGGCGAGATCGCAGCCCTCGACCAGGCCGTAGAGCCGCACCGACCGGGTGACGTCACGGGCGGTGGCGGTGCGGATCAGGACGTTGTGATCGAGATCGATACGGGTGCCGGTCACCGTGCCGACGTAGATCTCGGCGATGCCGAACGGGTGGGCCAGCATCACCTCGACGACCGGCTTTCCGTCCTCTCCGGGCTGGACCCGCCAGAACCCGGTCTCGGTCGCCAGCGGGCTGCCGGGCTCGCGGCCGTCCCGGGGCTCGTCCGCCCACCAGGTGTGCGACACGTATCCCAGCGCCGGGCGGCCGTCCGCGGCGAAGGTGATCTCCTGGCCGTAGTGGAATCCGTCCAGGCCCTCGTAGCCGCCGACCCCCTCGCCCCGCCAGGTCCCGACGAGGAAGGCCAGCGGTAGCAGGCTGGCGTGCAGATCAACGGTGCTCGTCGCCGTGTCGGACCGCGCCGATCCGGCCGCGGACCGCTTCCCGGCGCTCAACGCTGACCCTCGTACAGCTTGTAGACCACGTAACCGGAGAACCAGGCGATCAGGACGGACATCGCCACCAGAAGCCCGGTGAAGAAGTAGTGCAGCACGTCTGTAGCCTAGACGACGAGATCACGGGACTCCTCGTGGCCGTACCGGTCCTGGTCACCTCAGGCGCCACGCGGCATAGCTGCGCGCCAGGGCGGCTCGGTTCTGAGCGGCAAGGCTGTCCGACCGCGCCGCTCGCATGCTCCACAGTCCCGCCACGTGGCAGGCGAAGGCGGTCCCGTCCTCGTCGGTRCCGCCAGCCCAGCAGTCCAGCCCCGCCGCCMACTGCTCGGCCTGCTGGGGGGTATGTCCGGCGCAAATGAGACGGATCACCATGAACGCGGCGTCTACCCAGCCGGCCCCATGCGCCTACCTGTCAAGATGCTCCCGAACATGCATTTTTTATTTCATTACGATTCCATAGCCGCGGGCAGGCAGGACGGATGGGAGCGGCGGAGCGCTGGCCAAGTGGAAGCACGGGTCGTCGGACTCGTTCCTCGGCGGGACGCACGGGATGGGTGCGATTTGGCAGACTGGCACGATGGCCCGCCCGCTCGTCGTCAAGGTCACCGCCGGGACGGATGCGCCGGAACGGTGTTCCCAGGCGTTCACGGTCGCGGCGGTCGCCGTCGCCGCCGGTACAGACGTCTCGCTCTGGCTTACCGGGGAGTCCGCCTGGTTCGCGCTGCCCGGCCGGGCGGAGGAGTTCAGCCTGCCGGAGGCGGCGCCGTTGCCCGATCTGCTCGCCGCCGTCCTCGCCGGGGGTCGCGTCACCCTGTGCACCCAGTGTGCGGCCCGGCGCTCCATCGGCCCGGACGACGTCCTGCCCGGCGTCCGCATCGCCGGTGCCGCCGCGTTCGTCGACGAGGTTCTCGCGGACGGCGTGCAGGCCCTCGTCTACTGAGGAGCGCCCGGCCTGGACGCAACGGCCTGGACGCAACGGCCTGGACGCAACGGCCTGGACGCAACGGCCTGGATGTAACAGCCTGAACGCAACGGCCTGGGTGCAACGGGGACGCGTGAATCGCCGGGAAGCACCGCGTCCTCCTCGGGACCGGGTCTCATCCCGGCTTCGTGGCCGAGCCGGCGTCGGCGGYCAGCTTGGCCCGCCACGCCTTCTCCCGCTCGATGGCGGAGGCGAATCCCAGCGCTATCGCCGGGTCGAAGTTCTCGTCGGCGTAGGAGCCGACGCAGCCAAGGATGCGGTCGATCTCCTCCGCGGTGACCGCCAGCAGCGGGACCTGCCCGGTGAGGAAGATGTCACCGACCCGGTCGATGGAGAAGTGCACCCCATAGGTCTTCGCGTTGCGGCCGAGTAGGAATCCGTAGGTGCCCGCCGCGTTCTCCGCCGGGGCGCGCATAAAAAACGCCTCGACGAGCAGGGTGTGGTCCTGCACGACGAGCCACGTCATCGTGCGCAGCTTGTGTTCGCCCTCCAGCGTGACGAGGAACGAGYCGGTGTCGACATGGTCGTAGGCGAGACAGAGATCCTTAAGCGTGTCATCGATCACCACGTCGAGCCGGTTGCGTTCCGCTGCGTCGATGGGCGCCGTCATGGCTGGGGCCTCCCCGGTAGCTGGTAGACGATGCTGGTTCCGGCGGAGATCCTCTCTCAGACGGCGACGGCGGTGGGGCTCAGCGCGTGCCGGTAGCTGCGCAGCACGCCATGGGCCGTGGCCGACCAGCCGAACCCACCGGCCCAGGCCACCGCTCCGGCGGAGAGCCGGGCCCGCCATCGTGGTTGGCGCAGCAGCCGGTCCAGCGCGTCGGCATAGACGGCGGGGGTCCGACCGGAGACGAGCAGCCCGGAGACACCGTCGGCGACCGCGGTRCGCAGGCCCCCGACCGCCGCGGCGACCACCGGGGTGCCGCAGGCCTGGGCCTCGAGCGCGACGAGGCCGAAGCTCTCGCTGTGACTGGGGACGACGACGGCGGTGGCCGCGCGGTACCAGTGGACGAGTTCCTGCTGCGGGGCCGGCGGTTGGAAGCGGACGCGATCGGAGATCCCGAGATACGCCGCGAGCTTGACCAGGGCGTCGGGTTGTTCCAGACCGGATCCGCTGGGGCCGCCGACCACGGCGACGGTGAGCCGCGAGCGGCGGGCGGGATCGCGCCGCAGCAGTTCCGCAGCGGCGCGCAGCAGCAGATCGGGCGCCTTGAGCGGTTGGATCCGACCGACGAACAACAGCAGGTCGTCGGCGGGATCCACGCCGACGCGGGCCCGGGACTGCGCCATGTCACCTGGCCGGAAGACCTCAAGGTCGACGCCGGGCGCGACGACGTCGACCCGGTCCGACGCCGCGTCGTACAGATCGATCAGGTGCCGGTACTCGTCCGGCGTGGAGGCGAGCAGCCGGGTGGCCCCCCCGATGACCTCCTGTTCGCCGAGTAGCCGGCCAGGCGGCTCCGGGCGGTCTCCGACGGCCAGCGCGCCGTTCTTGATCTTCGCCAGCGTATGGGAGGTGTGCACGAGCGGGATACCCCATCGTTGTGCCACCGCGAGACCGACCTGGCCCGACAGCCAGTAGTGCGAGTGGATCACATCGAACCACCCTGGTTCGTGCCCGGCCTCGGCGCGCAGCAGAGCCGCGGTGAACGCACACAGCCAGGCGGGAAGATCCTCCCGGTGGATCTCCTCGAACGGGCCGGCGTCAACGTGGCGGACCGTCACACCCGGCAACAGCTCGGCCGAGGTCGGCAGCTTGCTGCTCACCGCGCGGGTGAACACCTCGACCTCCACCCCCAGCGCCGCGAGCTGCCGAGACAGCTCGACGACGTAGACGTTGAGCCCCCCGGCATCGCCCGTTCCCGGCTGTTCCATTGGTGAGGTGTGCATGGACAGCATCGCGACCCGACTGGGCCGCCCGCGCCGTTCGGCCTCACCGCGGACCTGGGCGGCGCCACTTCTGATCAGACGCATCGAGCACCTCCGCATCCGCACGCCACCGGCGCCTGCCCGACACGACCAACCCTGCTGTGGACGAACACGTCTCCAACCGTTCTACCCGGCCGGTTGTCGGGTCAACTGTTGGTCTCCCCCCTTCGGGCTCCCGGCCGGTCCCTGGTCTGCTGGTCTGCTGGTCTGCTGGTCTGCTGGTCTGCCGGTCTGCCAGGGTGGATCCGTGACGAACTCCTCCCGTCGGGAGCCGCGGCTCGCGGCCGGACGGGCGCGTGCCCTCGGGATGCCCACCCGGGGTACCACCGCGCCGAACCGGTTGCGACGGATCGATCGCTGGACGCTCGACGCGGCCGCCGCGCTGCTGCGTGGGGCGGCGGATCCCCTGGTCGTCGATCTCGGCTTCGGCGCGTCTCCGGTGACCACGGTGGAGCTCTACGAGCGGCTGCGAACGGTGCGTCCGGGCGTGCGCGTCGTCGGCCTGGAGCTCGACCAGGACCGGGTCACCCGGGCCGCTCCGGCCGCGAGACCTCCCGGGCTGCGGTTCACCCGCGGCGGGTTCGAGCTTCCGCCGCCAGGGGAGCGCCCGGTGCTGGTGCGTGCCCTGAACGTGCTACGGCAGTATCCCGAGGCGGCGGTCCCCGGCGCGTGGGCGACGATGCTGGCGCGGCTCGCCCCGGGCGGGATGCTCGTCGAGGGAACCTGCGATGAGACGGGTCGGCGCGCCTGCTGGTTCGGTCTTCCGGCCCCGGGAGCGGCGCCGGCCTGGCTGCCGTCCGGCGCGCGGGGCCCGGCCGGGCCCACGCTGACCCTCTCCGCGCATCTGGCGAGCCTCGCCCGTCCGTCCGAGCTCGCCGAGCGGCTCCCCAAGGCGCTCATCGAGCACAACGTGCCCGGCCATGACGTCCACCGGCTGTTCACGGCCTTCGACCGCGCCTGGGAGCGGGCCGCGCCGCGGGCCGTCTTCTCCCCACGCCAGCGGTGGATCGCAGCCGTGGCGGATCTGCGGGCCCAGGGCTGGCCGGTCCGCGGCGACCGGCGGCGCTGGCGGCTGGGCGAGCTGACCATCGACTGGCCCCCGGCGGGCGGTTCGGGCGTTCTGCCGGTGCGGTGCGGGACGCCCCAGCGGAGATCTGACGGGACGTCCCGGATCGTGGATCCGTCGGTCCCGCGTTCAGTCGGCGGGACGGCGGGTCACGGCGATCTTGTCGAGCACCGCGAGGTCGTCCGCGCGGGGCTGCCACTGACYGGCCACGGCATTGGCGCGCACCTGGACCGGGCTGGTCGCGCCGGCGATGACCGAGGCGACCCCGGGCTGGGCGGCCAGCCCGCCGATCGTGACGTCCAGCAGTGACCGGTCCCGCTCCCGCGCAAAGGTTTCCAGGGCGTCCAGCCGGTCGAAGACCTCGTCGGTCAGCTCGTCCTGCCGGCCGGCCAGCCGGGTGCCGGGTGCCGGCACCTCGTCGCGCTGGTACTTGCCGGTGAGCAGGCCGTTCGCCAGCGGGTAGTACGGGATGACGCCGATGCCGTACTTCTGGGCGGCCGGCACGAGCTCTGCCTCCACGCCCCGTTCCAGCAGGTTGTAGTGGTTCTGCGCGGAGATGAAGCGGGTCGTCCCGGATGCCCGGGCGGTCCACTCCGCGTCGGCGACCTGCCAGGCATCGAGGTTGCAGGCACCGATGTAACGGACCTTGCCCTCCTTGACGATCTCATCGAGGGCCTCGAGCGTCTCCTCGATCGGCGTGAAGGCGTCCAGGGTGTGCAGCTGGTAGAGGTCGATGTAGTCGGTCTGCAGCCGGCTCAGCGAACCCTCGACCGCCTTGCGGATGTACCGCCGGGACGCCCGCGCGCTGAAGTCCTGGCCGTACATGCCGCCCATGTCGTTGCCGAATTTTGTGGCGAGGACGACATCGTCGCGGCGGCCTCGCAGCACGTGCCCGAGAAGCGTCTCCGAGCCGCCCTTGTTCCCGTAGGTGTCGGCGGTGTCGAAGAACGTGATCCCGGCGTCGAGCGCCGCGTCGACGACCGCACGGGTGCCGGTGAGGTCGACGCGCGAGCCGAAATTGTTGCAGCCGAGGCCGACGACAGACACCAGTAGTCCGGAGGATCCCAGCGGGCGATAGCGCATAAGTTAATACAACACATCGGACCACGGGCCCCGGACAGCAGGCCCCGGACCCGTGGTCGACCGGAACAGGTCAATGACCGTCCGTTGGTGATCCGGTGTGTCGATGTTCGCGGGCCGTTACTTCTCGGGGGCGGCCTCGGTCACGGCCCGGCCGACCGCCTCGGCCGCCTTGCGACTCGAGGTGCGCGCGGCGCGGGTCTGGCTCACTGCCGTCCGGGTGCGCTGCACCGCCTCCTCCGTGGCCGGGCTGCGCCGGATGCTCGCCACCCGCTTCTCGCCCCGGGTGGCGAAGCTGTTGTAGAGGTAGGTGGCGCGTCCCTGCAGGTCGGAGATCTGGGAGGTGACGGTGGCCGGCAGCGCACGCACGGCCGTCCCGACCTGGGTCGGAACCCGCGCCGCCTGGGTAGGCAGCGCGCCGACCCGGTCGGAGATCTTCCGAACCTCGGTGCTTGTGGTCGTCGGCAGGGCGAGCAGCTTCGCCACAGCGAGATCCGCCGCTCCCACCGACGCGTAGAGCGGCTTGCGCACCTCCGCCAGCGGAACCCTGACTTCGGCCCTCGCCTCGGCCGTGTCCTCCTGGGCCTGCGCGCTGACGCGGGYGGTGGGACGGCTGGCGGGGCGGTTCGTCGTGCGCGTGGTGGCCATGATGTCTCCCTCGGTTCGAAGATTCGTTGATTTCGTGTAGAGATTTCCTGTTAGCGCCTCGTCGCCGACGGGTGAAAGGTCGGGTAAATGATGTGAGGGTCAGGATGGTGATAGGCCGTACAGGAACGGAGTACCGCTTTCCTTTTCGTCGCGGTCTCCGCCGGTCGATCTAGGTCTGATCGACCGGGTTGTCGGTGGTCGGCTGCGGAGCCGGTGCTGCCGGTGCTGCCGGTGCTGCCGGTGTGGGTAGGGACGCGGGGGGAGCGCCGGTGATCGGACCGCTCTCGGTCCTCGTCGCCGCCGCCGGTTCGCCTCCCGTGGCCTTCGATCGCCTGGTGCGGCCCGGGGCGGTCCCCGGGGACGGCTTACCCGTACCGTCCGACGAGGCCGACCGCGCCGCGGTGGTGGTGCCGCCCCGGGATGTCGCCGACGCCTGTCGGGCGGATCTCCGTTTCGTCGTCGGCTCCGCGAAGGTCGCTCCCGCGGTGGCGGCCGGACCCCGTGCGGATGCCGAATCACCGATGGCGGCCGGACCCGCGGTCGGGGCGGCGGGCTCGCCGGGGACGAACCCGCGCGGCCCGGCCTCGGCGTCGCTGTCCGGGTGGCCGCGGCCGGCCCGCGCCGCGATGGCGTTCTCCCGGCAGAACGCCTCGTAGATGTCGAGCACGACCTGCTTCTGTCGTTCGGACAGGGATTCGTCCGCCAGCACGGCAGCCATGACGTTCTCTTCGCCCTGCCGTTCCTCCAGAATTCCGGCCTGCACGTAGAGCACTTCGGCGGAGATGCGGAGCGCCTTCGCGATCTGCTGAAGAATCTCCGCGGACGGCCGCCGGAGGCCTCGCTCGATCTGACTGAGGTAAGGGTTGCTCACCCCGGCCTGCTTGGCGAGTTGACGAAGGGAGATCTGTGCGCTGTGCCGCTGATCGCGGATGAAATCGCCGAGATCGCGCACATTCAGGGCCGCCACCGGGTCGAACGCCTCCTTCGCCGGAGGGCGAGGCGGGTTGCCGCGCCCATGGCGGGCGCCCCGCCATCCGTGAACCTCGGCATACGGCTGGACCCCGCGGCCGAGGACTCCGCGGACTCCTCGGACTCCGCGGACGACCGTCCGCCGAGAGCCCGCCGTCCGTGGACGCTGCGATTCAGGGGAGGCCATGCTGCCTCGGCAAGCTCCGGTCGGCACGGAAACGAGTGCGCCGCCACAACACATCACCAACGCAGTCGACGATACGTCGGGTTGCTAACTCTGGCAAGCGGTCAGTTAGCGCTCTTTGGACGTGTCYGCCCCGAGGTGCACCACCTGGTACTCCGCGGACCTTCGCCCCTTCGACCACGGCGGATGCCGCAGTTCCCCGTTTTCGGGTCCATACGAAGCGCCCGCGCCTGCCGGCGCGGCTCAGTCGTTGTGGGACTGTCCCTCGGCTTGGGCCAGCCAGGCCCGCTGGGCGGCGAGGGCGGACTCGGTGTCGGCGATCTCCTTGGTGCGTCCGGCGGCCTGGGCCCGGGCCAGCTTCGCCTCCAATTTCGCGACGGATTCCCGCAGCTTCGTCACGAATGGTGAGGAAGCGAGGGAGCGCTGGGCCCAGCGGGCGTCGGAGGCCTCGCGCAGCTTGTCGCCGATGGCCGCCATCTGCCGCTCCAGGGAGCCCGCGACCTCCCGGGGGACCCGTCCRATCTCGTCCCAGCGGTCCTGGATCTCCCGGAGACGACGCAGCGAGCGGTCGGTATCGGCCGGATCCAACGCCGTCGCCTCGGCCAGCAGTTTCTCCTTCTTGACCTGGTTTTCGCGCAACTCGGCGTCGCGCTCGGCATTGGCCTCGTTGCGGCGGGTGAAGAAGGCGTCCTGCGCCGCACGGAAGCGGTTCCACAACGCGTCGTCGATATCCTTTGCCGCGCGACCGGCGGCCTTCCAGTCGGCGAGCAACGCCCGGTAGCGGGCGGCCGTGCCGGCCCAGTCGGTGGAGTCGGACAGCGCCTCCGCCTCGGCGATGATCGCCTCCTTCCGTTCCCTCGAACGGGCCCGCTGCGTGTCGAGGGCGGCGAAGTGCGCGGTCCGGCGGCGGGTGAACTCGTCCCGGGCCGTGGCGATGCGCCGCCACAGCGCCGAGTCGGTGCGCTTGTCCAACGAGCCGGCGGCGCGGAACTCCTCGGCGAGCGCGCGGAACCGCTCCCCGGCGGTCTTCCACTCCGAGCTGCGGCCGAGCCGTTCGGCCTCGGCGACCAGCTGCTCCTTGGCCGCGGCGATCCGGCCGGCCCGCTCGGCCCGCTCGGCAGCGAGCGCGGAGCGATGTTCCTCAGTGGCGGCGACCACGGCCTCCAGCCGCGTGCGCAGCGCATCCAGATCACCGACGACCGCGGCCTCGTCGAGGGAATCGAGCAGCCGCCGTGCGCTGCCGACGATCCCGGCCGGATCGACCCCGCTGACCGTCAGCCGCCGCTCGAGCAGCTCGACCTCGGCGGACAGATCGTCGAAGCGGCGCTCGAAGTGGGCCAGACCCTCACGGAGACTGCCGGCCCGCCATGATCCGACGGCACGTTCGCCGCTGGCCGTGCGAACGAAGACCGTGCCGTCATCGGCGACACGCCCCCAGGCGGAGGCGTGGTCGGGCTCGCTGCGGTCGCTCATGGTGTTCCCGAAGATCGACTGACGTTTCCTGTCATTCTTGCAGGCGTTGGCCGTTGAGGGGACAGCCGCCACGGATCGGTCACCACGATTCGCCGTCGACCGGGTGCGGCGCGTGGGCCGTTGGCGGTGGCGCGGGGGATGTGGACGGACCGGACGGCACGTGCAGGCACCGGCTGCTCCTCCGCGGGAGCCACCCCCGTACCGGCATCCCGGCACAGGTGGGGCCAGGATGCATAACTGTGACGCGTGAGGCGGGTGATAGCCGGGCGGGCTGGCGAGCCGGGGTGTTGTTGCTGCCGGCGTTCGTGGGACTCGGTGTTTTCGTCATCGGGCCCGCATTGGTGTCGGCGTTCATCGCGGGCACGGACAAGACCCTGACGGGACCGCGTTTCGACTGGGTCGGCACGGCGAACCTGCGTACCGCTCTCTCCGACGCGGACCTGGCCGGCGCCGTGCGCAACACGCTGCTGTACTGCGCCCTCACGGTGGTACCCGCGATCGCGATCGGGCTGGCGCTCGCGCTGGCCGCCGAACGGGTGACCCATGGCCGGGCGCTGGTGCGATGTGCGCTGTTTCTTCCGGTCAGTGCGAATATTGTGGCCATGGCGGTCGTGTTTGCCTACATGTTCGACAGCAGCCCCGACGGTCTCGCGAACACCGTCGTCGGGCTGTTCGGGGTGGCTCCGGTCGACTGGCTCGGCGACACCTCGACCGCGTTGCCGGTGGTGGCCCTCGTCGGTGGTTGGCGGCTGACGAGCTTCGTCTTCGTCGTCTATCTCGCCGGGCTGACGGCGATCCCGAGATCGGTGTACGAGGCGGCGGACGTGGACGGCATCCACGGATTCGCCCGGCTGCGTCACATCACCCTGCCGCTGCTCGCCCCGACGACGATCTTCCTGGGGATGTTCGTCACCATTCTGACCCTGCAGACCTTCGAAACGGTCGCGGTGCTCACGAAAGGTGGCCCCCTGGACTCCAGCACGACGATCATTTACTACATTTACGAGGTCGGATTCACTGGATCGTTCCGCATCGGATATGCCTCGATGATCGCCCTGATGCTGTTTGTCGTGATCGTGGCACTGGGTGCCGCTGGTGGGCTGCTCGGGCGCCGCATCCGACGCACCCGGGAGGCCGCCGCGTGAGCGTCGACACCTCCAGTCCGGCGTCCGGGCCGACGCCCCGTGGCCACGCCGTGCGGCGAGCCTCGCGTCGGCGGGCCCCGCAACCGGGATCGGYGCCGGCGCGGATCCCGGCATCGCGGCGCGGTCGCCGCCGGTCACCGACCGGACCGACGATCGGGCGTCTCGTCCTGCTCACGATCGGCATCGTCGCGGCCGTCCTGCCCTTCGTCTGGATGGTGCGGACCGCCGTTGGGCCGCGGCAGACCGCGCTGGCGCTGACGTCGAACCCGATCCCGTCCAGCATCGACCTGAGCTCGTTCGACCGCGCCTGGTACGCCGGTGATCTCGGACCTGCCCTGCTCACGGGGGTGGCGGTGAGCCTGGCGATCCTCGCGTTGCAGCTCGTGACGGCGATCCCGGCCGCCTTCGCCTTCGCCTGTCTGCGCTTTCGCGGGCGTACGGCAGCCTTCGCGGTGGTGCTCGCCACCCTGCTGGTGCCGACCCAGATCACCGCCGTGCCGAACTACGTCACCATTTCCGCGCTCGGACTCGCTGACACCCGGGTCGGCCTGGTCCTGCCGTTCATGACACACGCGGCGATGATCTTCATGCTCCGGCAGTACATGAGTACCATCCCGGGGTCGGTCCTGGAAGCCGCGCGGATGGACGGGCTCGGTACCTGGCGGACGCTGTGGACGATCATCGTGCCGCTCGCCGCGCCCGCKATCGCCTCCGTATCGGTGTTCAGCTTCCTGTTGTCGTACAACGAGTACCTGTGGCCGCTGCTGGTCGCGCGGTCGCCGGACATCGCCACCCCGCCGCTGGCGCTCGCGCGCCTGATGACCGACTCCTCCTCCGTCATTCCGGACTTCACCGAGCTCGCCGCGGCCGCGCTGATCATCAGCCTGCCGTCGCTCGTCGTCTTCGTCGCCGCCCAACGCCGTCTCGCCGCCGGAATTACCGGTACGGGTGCCGGTGCCTGAGAGGAAGAACGTGTGATCCGTATTCGCCGAATGCTGCCGCTGCCCGTCGCCGCCGCGATGATCATCCTGACCGCGTGCGGCGGCGGTGGTGACGCGAGCCCGGCAGACCCCGCGGAGAGCCTGCGCCCCACGGCCCGTCCAGCCGACGCCGGCGTCGACAACGTGGCGGGCGCCAAGGCGTCGCCCGCCTGCGTGGCCCAGGTCAAGACGCTGCGGATGTCCGCCGTCGGCACGCTCAACGACGTCGCGAAATCCGGCAAGGCCTATCTGGAGAAGGCGCATCCCGGCCTCACCGTGGACCTCAACACGAGTGCGCCGGACTACACCTCCCTCGTCCAGCAGATCAGCGCCGACCGCTCGGCCGGCCGTTCCGTCGACGTGGCGGTCGCCGGCTTCGACCTGCTCCCGACCTTCGCCCGGGACCTCGGCGCCCAGGAGCTCTCCCCGCGCCTGCTGCGCGCGTCCTACGACCAACGGCTGGTCGGCCTCGGGCAGGTCGCCGGGAAGCAGATCGGCATTCCCCAGCAGGTGTCGTCTCTGGCCCTGGTCTACAACCTCGACGTGCTGCAGAAGGCCGGCGTCGATCCGGCGACGCTGGGCACGACCGACGGGGTGATCGCCGCCGCCGACAAGATCAAGGCTTCGGGTCAGAATATCCAGCCCCTCGACCTGCCGACCGGCCAGCAGTTCGGGCAGTGGATCCTCAACACCCTGGCCAGCTCCAAGGGGACGCCGATCCAGGACGCGAACGGTCGGCCCGCCCTGAACACCCCGGCGGCCCGCGAGGCCGCCGCGTTCCTCGCGAAGGCCGCGAGCTACGGCACGCACTCCGCCGATCCGACCCAGCAGGGCCTGCTGCGGTTCGGCATCCGCCGGCAGACGGCGATGACCGCCGTGACGGTGGCCTCCGTGGCCGGCGGGCTGAAGTTCATCGCGGGGCAGGAGACGAAGGGTTTCCGGGCCGGCGCGGTCCCGTTCCCGACTCTGCCCGGCGGGACCCAGCACCCGGTCGCGGGCGGCAACGCGCTGACGGTCCTGTCCACCGACCGCTGCCAGCGGGAGATGGCGACCGAACTGGTCGTGTCGCTGCTTTCGCCGGACGTCGTGGCCGCGAGCACGGAGGCGTTGAGCTACATCCCGGTGGATACTCAGGCCGTCAGCCAGCTCGGGTCGTTCTACGAGACCTATCCGCAGCTCAAGCCGTTCAACGCGCTCATCCCCTCGCTGGTGAAGGCGCCGGCTTGGAGCGGGGCCCGCGGCGGGGAGGTCCCGAGCGCGATCTCGGACCAGGTGCAGCGCATCCTTAAGGGCGAGGACCCGGTCAGGGCCCTCGCCGCGGCCCAGAGCCAGGCTGTGGAACTCACCCGTTGACCGGCGGACGCCGCGGGAGAGACCGATGACCCGGATCACGGAACCGGCCGACGGACCCGCCGTGGTGACGGCCGCCACCGCGGGGGTGCCGATCGAGATCGACGGGCTGGGCCGGTCGTTCGGCCCGGTCCATGCGCTGCGCGACGTCACGCTGACGGTTGYGCCGGGGGAGATCGTCGCGCTGCTCGGACCGTCCGGCTCGGGCAAGTCGACGCTGCTGCGGATCTGCGCCGGGCTCGAGGAGCCGACGTCGGGTGATCTGCGTTTCGGCGCGGTCAGCCAGCTTGGCGTCGCACCCCACCGCCGGGACGTGTCCATGGTCTTCCAGCATTTCGCGCTCTACCCGCATCTGACGGCGCTGGAGAACCTCACTCTGGCGTTGCGTCACGGCCGCGGCCTGCCGAAGGCCGCGGCGGTGGCCCGGGCCCGTGAGACGCTGGACATGCTCGGCATCGGTGAGCTGGCAGCTCGCCGGCCCGCGAAGATGTCCGGGGGCCAGCGCCAGCGGGTCGCGATCGGCCGGGCACTCGCGACCCGGGCCCGGGTGATCCTGTTGGACGAGCCGATGTCGGGGCTCGACGCCCAGCTCCGGGTCGATCTGCGGGTCGAGATCGTGGGCCTGCTGCGCCGGCTCGGCACCACCGCCCTGTTCGTCACGCACGACCAGGCCGAGGCGATGGCGGTCGGTGACCGGGTCGCGGTGCTCAGCGGCGGCCGGCTGCAGCAGATCGGGACGCCCGACGAGATCTACGACCGGCCCGCCACGCGCTTCGTCGCGGCGTTCATCGGCAGCCCGCCGATGAACGTCCGGGAGGGACGCTGGCATGACGGCCAACTGCACGGGGACGGATTCGCCCTGCCCGCCCCCGCCGGCGCGACGGCATTCGGAGTCCGGCCCGAGCACCTGGTCCTGGTGGCGGCGGCTTCCACTGGATCGGGATCGGTACCGGCGGACGCCGTGGTGGCGCCGGTGGCGCTGGCGTCGGACGCGCTGCGGGTAACCGGTGAGGTCGTGGTGAGCGAGCGGCTCGGGGCGGAGCGGACGGTGTACGTCCG
The DNA here is from genome assembly GCF_001983015.1 of Frankia sp. CcI156. Taxonomy (NCBI): domain Bacteria; kingdom Bacillati; phylum Actinomycetota; class Actinomycetes; order Frankiales; family Frankiaceae; genus Frankia; species Frankia sp. CcI156. Next base: position 220,192 of record NZ_MOMD01000001.1, on the reverse strand, counting down.
GACCTCCGCCGGGGTGCTCGCCGTCAGGGTCGACGCCGCTGAGGTGCCCGGCGTGGGCATGCGGGTCACCCTGCGCGCACCGCTGTCCACCCTGACCTTCTTCGACGCCGCCGGCGCCCGGATCTGACGCGGCGCGGCCTCGATCCGCCGCAGCCGTCCCCCCTCCCACCMCGCGCGTCCAGTCGGATCGGCGCCGCGTGAATCGCGGAGGGGCCCTCCCCGTGGGCCTGTCCCCGGCTGCCCGACTCGGGAGAATTTCTGACCGGTCGACGTGGTCGCATTGGGTCAAAAAAATATAACACGCTTTTTTCGGACGCTCGGCGGACATGCGTGCAATCAGGGCCCGCCAGTGGTCCGGGAGTGACCTCTGTGCACGCATMGCACCGGAGTCGTCTCTTGGAGCACCAAGATGTCGCGACATAGCGTTAGTAGGTACTCACGGAAGTGCCMCTGGAGATGCGACTGCGAGGAGATCGTCGATGCTGACGGATAACGCTCATGCCTGCACTCATCCGCTTGCGTTCATCCGAGCCCAGCGCGGGTGGTCCTACCAGCGTCTGGCGCGGGTCGTGGCCCGCCGCGCACGTGACCTCGGGGTGGCGAACATGGCCGCCGAGCGGCAGAAGGTCTGGCGCTGGGAGCACCGTGGGGTCGTGCCCGACCGGGTGTCCCAGCTCGCGCTCGCCGCGGAGCTCGGCGTGCCCAACGATCGCCTGGAGTCGCACCCCTGGCCCGCGTGGCTACCGACCGGCGACGCGGTGCGCACCGAGTACCCGTGGACGCCGGGTGGCAGCATAACCTCGATCATGGACGTCGTCGAGGACGCGCTCTCCGACCGCCGCGGCTTCCTGACGATCACTGGGACCGGGGTGGCGGAACTCGCGACGCAGTGGCTCGGCATGGAACCGGCCCGGCTGGCGGCGGCCCTGAACGGGGGACGGGTCGACGACCAGATCGTGAACCGGATCGAGCACAACATCCCCGGGCTACGGGTCATGGATGAGCGGCTCGGTGGGGAGAGCGTGCGCCGGCTGGTCGACGCCGAGCTCGGCGTGGTGGCGGACCTGCTGGCGCGCGGATCCTATACCGAGCACGTGGGCCGTCACCTGCATCTGGTGGCCGCGGAGCTCGCCCGGTTCGCGGGATGGGTCTCGTTCGACGCCGGCTTCCAGACGGCCGCCCAGCGGTACTGGATCACCGCGCTGCATGCCGCGCACGCCGGCGGGGACCGCATGCTCGGTGCGAACGTGCTGAAGAACATGTCCCTGCAATGCGTGGACTTCGCCCGCCCACGGGAGGCGGTGGATCTGGCCGAGGCCGCCGTGGCCAGCGCCGGGGGGGCGTCCGGTCGCGTCGGCGCCATGCTGCACATGCGGCGGGCCCGTGCCCATGCCGCGCTCGGGGAGGCCAGCGCCTGCGCGCAGGCGCTGGYCTGCTCGGAGGAAGCGATGGTCACCGCGCGGCCTGAGGAGCCCGCCTGGTCGTCCTACTTCGACGAGGCCGAGTACCAGGCGCAGATCGGCAGCTGCTACATCGATCTCGGTCACCTCGCGCAGGCGGACCGGTGGCTGGAACGCTCCCTGGCGATCCAGCCGGACTCCCGGGCCCGGGACCGGGCCACCTACCTGCTTCGGTGGGCCGCGGTCCAGATGGATCTCGGTAACGTCGATCACGGGTGCGAGCTGACCCGCCAGGCCCTGCCGATGCTGGCGGCGACGCGATCCAAGCGCAACGCCCGCCGGGCCGACGAGCTGCGCCGCCGGCTGCGGCGGCACGGCACCGACCCGGCGGTGCGGGAACTCGATCAGATCCTCGCCCGGACTGTCTGAGCCGGCCGGAACCCGAGCCGGCCGGGAATCAGGAACGCAGCCGCCCGGCGGGACGCTTCGGCGCCGTCGTGGCTGGCTCGTCGTCCGGATCGATCGCGGCGGCCAGCGGCGCGCCGTCGGGATCGGCGACGACGAGGGAGGCATCCGTCGGCACGGACCGCTTGATCACCGCCAGGGCGATGGGGCCGAGTTCCTCGTGGACCTCGGAGCTGCCGACAAACCCGACCTCGCGCCCGCCGACCGTGACGGTGGAACGGGGCGCCGCCACCRTGCCGTCGAGATGCAGCAGCACCAGCCGCCGCGGCGGGCGACCGAGGTTGTGCACCCGGGCGACGGTTTCCTGCCCGCGGTAGCAGCCCTTGTCCAGGTGCACGGCGCTCGCCAGCCACCCCACCTCGTGCGGAATGGTGCGATGGTCGGTCTCCCGGCTGAGCCGGGGCCGTCGGGAGGCGATGYGCATGGCGTCGAAGGCGGACAGCCCGGCCAGACCCGCCCCGGCGGCGCGCAGCCGCTCGACGGTGCCGGTCAGGTCGGCCCGGCCGACGAGGAGGTCGACGCCGTGGGGCATCCGCCGGACCAGCGTGCCCGTCCCGGTACGGCCGACCGGGTAGGGACCGGTGATCGGCGCCCCGACCGGGCCGGGTGCCTGTGGTTCGGGCAGGCCCGGGCCGGGCGCGCCGTCACCCGGCCCGCCCAGTGCCGCGGCCGCGACCTGCGCGGCCCTTGGCCCGAGCACGCTGAGCACCGCCGTCACCGCGCCGAGGTCCGCTGGCTCCACTCGGAGCATGAAGCGCATCGACTCCAGGTAGCGCAGCAGGATGCCGCCGGTGCCGGGCTCGACGTCCACCCAGGTGGACGTGCCGTCGTCGGCGAGGACGAGATGGTGTTCGACGTGGCCGTGCGGGGAGAGCACCAGCGCCTCGGTGCCCCGCAGCGCGCCCAGCGCGGACAGATGCTGAGAGGTGATGCTGTGCAGCCAGGAGAGCCGGTCGGGGCCGGAGACGCGCAGCACGTCCCGATGTGATCTGTCGACGACGGCGGCACCGCCGCGCACCGCGCGCTGTTCCCGTAGCGGATCGCCGTAGTGGGCGGCGACCGCGTCGTCTTCGGCAGTGCCGGCCACCGCACCCGGCAGGCCGAGCAACGGGGAGAGCGAGGCGGGCGTCGTGAGGGACCCTGCGGTCATGGGACTCAGTCTAGGTCCCCGTGGCGTGCCTCGGCCGGGTCCGCGCACGGTTCGGCTGTGGCCCCGGGCCCGCGCGGGTGGCCTGGCTGTTCCGACCGGCCGGTGTCAGGAGCGTCCCATCAACGCGCGCGGAAAAGCCGTTGCGATGCGCCCCTGGGTCCGCGTAGCGTCACGGGTACACGAGAAGGGAGGTGGTCCAGGCTTTGTATGCTCATAGGACTCGTGAGGTGGCTGTCCGCTAGCCGGTCTCGTGGTCCTCACCTCTAGCCGGGTGGCCCATGGGCACCGGCACCGGCGAGAACCAGGCAGACACCCGACCCCCGGGCGCCGTCGCAAGTCCCGACGGCCCGCCTCCGCTTCGCGCGGCGGCGGAGCGCCCGGGGGTCGTTCAGTTCCGGATGAATTCCTGTCGTGCCGCCGGATTCCTGTCCTGCCGCCGGGTGACAACCGGTCGCCGGCACGACCGGCCCCGAGCCGGGGAGTCACAGGCAACAACCGGCAATGCTGGCCGAGCGGGCCGCCGAGCGGGCAGGATCTCGGGTATGCCGACGCTCGTCCTGCTCCGCCACGGTGAGAGCATTTGGAACCGCGAAAACCTGTTCACCGGCTGGGTGGACGTTGATCTTTCCGAGAAGGGTGCCAAGGAGGCCACTCGCGGGGGTGAGCTGCTGCGGGAGTCCGGCGTCCTGCCGGACGTGGTGCACACGTCCCTGCTGACCAGGGCGATCCGCACCGCCTGGCTGGCGCTGGATGCCGCCGGGCGCACCTGGGTTCCGGTTCGCCGCACCTGGCGGCTCAACGAGCGGCACTACGGCGGCCTGCAGGGCCTGAACAAGGCGGAGACGCTGGAGAAGTTCGGCGCGGAGCAGTTCCAGCTCTGGCGTCGCTCCTATGACACGCCGCCGCCGGAGATCGGTCCGGAGCAGGTCAGCGGGGTGGACGAGCGCTATGACGACCTTGCCCCCGACGTCATCCCGCGGACCGAGTGCCTCGCCGACGTCGTTGCCCGGATGCTGCCCTACTGGTACGACGCGATCGTGCCGGACCTGCGGACCGGCCGTACCGTCCTGGTGGCGGCGCATGGCAACTCGCTGCGCGCCCTGGTGAAGCATCTCGATCACATCAGCGACACTGACATCGCCGGGCTCAACATCCCCACCGGCATCCCGCTGCGCTACGAGCTGGACGACCAGCTGGGTGTGGTGAGCTCGGGGTACCTCGACCCCGACGCCGCGGCGCTCGCCGCGRCCGCCGTCGCCGCGCAGGGCACCAAGAAGTAGTCAGAAAAGCAATCAAGAAGATAGTCGAGGCTAAAAATAGTCGGGACTATAATCATATAGTCCCGACTGAGTCATATAGTCCCGACCGGCCCGTGCCATCATCGCGGGCCATCACGGGCAGCCGCCGTAGCGCCGGCGGGATGCACGCGGGGAACCGTCGGGCCGTGCGTGGGGGCCACGCCCGCGCGAGACCGGGGGCGGATCTCCCCGGGTGCCCTCACGCGCCGCTGGAATCCCCGGTGACCAGGTAGAGCACCCGGCGGGCGACCGAGACCGCATGGTCGGCGTACCGCTCGTAGTAGCGGCCGCAGAGAGTGATGTCGATCGCCGCCTCCATCCCGTGCGGCCAGGGCTTCTCGATCAGTATGTGGAACAGGGCGCGGTGCAGCCCGTCCATCGCGTCGTCGTCGGCCTCCAGCTGCTTGGCGAGGTCGGTGTCCCGGCTGGCGATCACCGATCCGGCCTTCGCGACGATGCGCTGCGCGACCTGCCCCATCTCCAGCAGGGTCGCCCGGAGCTCCGGCGGGACCGCCCGGCCCGGGTAGCGCCGGCGGGCGACCTTCGCCACGTGCAGGGCGAGGTCGCCCATCCGCTCCAGGTCGGCGACGATCCGCAGCGTGGCCACCATCATCCTCAGATCGGTGGCGACCGGGGCCTGGCGGGCCATCACGTCGAAGGCCCGCTCCTCGATCTCGTTGCGCAGCAGGTCGACCGTCTCGTCTCCGCTGATGACGTTCTCGGCGAGTTGGAGATCGGCGTCGAGGAGAGCGGTGGTGGCCCGGGCCATGGCCGAGGCGACCAGGTTGGTCATCTCGATCAGGGACCGGTTGATGCTGTCGAGTTCGTCGGTGAAGGCGTCCCGCACGGACGGCTCCTTCTCATTCGGTGGGGGATCGAGGGGTCAGAGATCCTGAGGGATTGATTCGATCATGGTGCTTCTGGGTACTTGCGTCGCTCCGGTTCTGACGATGATGCGGACCTCTYGCTCTCTGGTGAACATTGACGATGGGTCTGATGAACAGCTAGCGACGATCGGCGGTGGAGGCTTGCAGAGCAATACCTAGGTGGCATGCGGACACCTAGCATGCGGCGAGTGGGTGACAGGTCGGCGGATGCCATGACAACCGGTACACACCGCATCCGCGGCTCGTGCAGGTCGGCAGGCCGTACAGGGTGAGCGGACGATGGTGGACGATGACAGCGGTGCCTGGAACAGCCGGTTCGACGACTGACCTGACTACTGGTTCGGCGTCCGGCGGGGACACCGGCGGCATGACCTTGCCGGCAAGGCTCGTGCGTCGGGTGATCGCCGGCCTGCCGACCGGTCTGCTCGTCCTCGACGCCGCGGACCGGGTGGTCCTGGTGAACATGGTCGCGCGACGTATGGGTGTGGTCGCCGCCGACGAGATCGCGGTGGCGGAGCTGGCCGATCTCGTCCGGGCCACCCGGCTCGCGGGCAGTGACCAGGAGCGGCAGCTTGAGCTGCCGCCCGTCCCCGAGCCCCCCCTCACCCGTCCCCGACCGGACCAGGAGGGGCTGGCGGTGCGTGCCCGGGCCCGGCTGCTGGACTCGTCCGGTCATGTCGCCGTCATCGTGGATGACATTACCGAGTCGCGTCGGGTCGAGGCCGTCCGTCGGGACTTCGTGGCGAACATCAGCCACGAGCTCAAGACGCCGGTCGGTGCGTTGCACGTCCTCGCCGAAGCGGTCGCCGCGGCCTGCGAGGACCCGGTGGCAGTCCGCCGGTTCGCCTCCCGGATGACCCACGAATCGACCCGGCTCGCCCGTCTTGTTCAGGAGATCATCGATCTCTCCCGGCTGCAGGGCGCCGATCCRCTGCCCAACCTGCGGCCGATGCGGGCGTCCGCGGTGCTCACCGAGGCGGTCGACCGCACCCGGCTGGCAGCGCAGGCCCAGGCGATCTCGGTTGCGGTGATCGGCGACGGTGACCTGCCGGTGTGTGGGGATGAGGGCCAGCTCGTGACCGCCGTCGCGAACCTGCTCGACAATGCGATCAGCTACTCGCCGCGTGGCACCCGGGTTGTGCTCGGGGTTCGGYGCAGCGGTGAGACCGTGGAGATCTCCGTCGCCGACGAGGGCATCGGGATCGCGGAGAAGGACCTGGAACGGGTCTTCGAACGCTTCTATCGGGCGGATCCGGCGCGATCCCGCGCGACCGGTGGGRCCGGCCTGGGGCTCGCCATCGTCAAGCACATCGCGACCAATCACGGCGGCGTGGTCTCTGTGTGGAGCGCCGAGGGCGCGGGTTCCACCTTCACGCTCCGGTTGCCGCTGTTCACCGGCGACGATGACGATGCGATGACGGACGGCTCGGACGAAACCCGCGAGGATGACGGGGTGGATGGCTTCGACGTCGTCGGGGCCGATGCCGACGCCCGCGGTCGGGGCGATGGTGAACATCATGGCGATGGTGAACATCATGGCGATGATGAACTCGGTGGCGGTTCGTGAACGGTGAACGGTATCGGTCATGACCGGTAGACGCGGCGGGTCCACCCGTCCCATCGACGGTAACAGGAAGCGGTCCGGGTCGGCCGGTCCGTCCAACGTAACAAGGGGAGCGAACAGGTGACCCGGCTGCTCGTGGTCGAGGACGAGGAGTCCTTCTCCGACGCGTTGTCGTTCATGTTGGAACGGGAGGGCTTCGAGGTGGGGGTCGTCGCCGACGGCCCCAGCGCGTTGGCCGAGTTCGATCGGCGGGGGGCTGATCTTGTCCTGCTGGACCTCATGCTGCCGGGGCTGTCGGGCACGGAAGTGTGCCGAACCTTGCGAACCCGTTCCACTGTGCCGATCATCATGCTGACCGCTCGGGACAGCGAGATCGACAAGGTGCTCGGGCTGGAACTCGGAGCGGACGACTACGTCACGAAGCCGTTCTCCGCCCGGGAGCTGGTGGCGCGGATCCGCGCGGTGCTGCGGCRGCGGTCGGAGAACGAGGAGGTGGGGGACGCGACGTTGGAGGCCGGCCCGGTCCGGATGGACGTTGAGCGCCATGTCGTCACCGTCGACGGGACCACGGTCACCCTGCCGCTCAAGGAGTTCGAGCTGTTGGAGATGTTCCTGCGCAACGCGGGCCGGGTGCTGACCCGGGGCCAACTGATCGACCGGGTCTGGGGGTCGGACTACGTCGGCGACACCAAGACCCTGGATGTCCACGTCAAACGACTGCGGACAAAGATTGAGCACGAACCCGGCAACCCGCGGCACCTGGTGACCGTCCGGGGACTGGGATACAAGTTCGAGCCGTGACCCCGGCGGTCGCGGCCGGAGGGAACGGTGAAGAGGTGCTCGGTGGCGTGCGTCCGGGTGCGTGGTTTCCGAAGATCGTGGCGCAGCCCGACGCCGCCGTCGCCCCGGGACGGCAGGCGGCCGTGGTGAGTCCGCTCCCGGCGGGTCCACATCCCGGTCCAATGCGTCTCGGTGTGATCGACATCGGCTCGAACACCGTCCACCTGCTTGTCGTGGACGCGCACCGGGGCGGCCAGCCGCAGCCGGCCGCCAGCGTGCGCGTGCCGTTGCGGCTRGTGGAACTGCTCGACGCGGACGGGGCGCTGGACGCCGCTGGAGAGCGCGCCCTGACCTCCTGCGTCCTGGACATGCGCCAGCAGGCCGACGCGCTCGGGGTCCACGATCTGGCGGCCTTCGCCACGTCGGCGTTGCGGGACGCCACCAACGGAGAGGCGGTCCTGCGCCGGGTGGGCGAGGCCACCGGGGTCTCCATCGGCGTCCTGCCCGGGGAGGAGGAGGCCAGGTTGACCTTCCTCGCCGTCCGCCGGTGGTTCGGCTGGAGCGCCGGCCGGTTGCTGGCGTTGGACATCGGCGGTGGTTCCCTGGAGATCGGCGCCGGCATGCACGAGGACCCCGAGGTGGTCGCATCCCTGCCGCTTGGCGCGAGCCGGCTGACCCGGGACTGGCTGGCCCCGAGCGACCCGCCCAAGCGGTCCGAGCTCAGCGAGCTGCGCCGTTACGTCCGGTCCCAGATCGCGCCGATCGTGGGCACCATCTATCCCCTGGGGGAGCACACGAGGGCGGTGGCGACGTCGAAGACCTTCCGGTCGCTGGCTCGGATCGCCGGTGCGGAGTCCTACAGCCGCGGTCCCTATACCCGCAGGGTGCTGCGCCGGGACGACCTCGTGGAGGTGACGGCCAAGGTGTGCCGGATRTCGGTCGAGGAGCGCGCGGCGCTGCCGGGCGTCTCCGCCTCCCGGGCGGCCCAGTTGGTCGCGGGGGCGGTCGTCGCGGACGAGGCTCTCGATCTGTTCGCCATCGACGAGGTGGAGATTTGCCCCTGGGCCCTGCGCGAAGGGGTGATCCTGCGCCGCCTGGACTGGCTCACCTCATCCTGACGCCGGAGCGATGAACTCCCTTCACCTGGCAGAGGGTGAGATGAACCTTGCAGAAAGTGTTCTTGATGCGCGTAATTGCCCGATGTGGCCGTTGTCACGGGCGATATGAAGGTTCCGACCGTCATCCCGCGGATGTCTGTGCGGGCGGGGCCGCGGAGATGGCCTAGCCTGGGAGATGAGGTCGGTCGTGACGGCCAACCCCCGGCTCGCGCGGCAGGGAGACGGATTGCAGGCATGGCGTGACGACGCGCGGTCGGTGTCGCCGACCGCGATGGCTCCCGCCCCGATCTCGTCCGGTGGGGTCGCGGGCGGTTCGGGGCCCGGTGGTGGCGGTAGCTCCTCGCTCATTGTCCCGCGCGGAGCGCCCGAGCTGGCCACGACCGCTCCGGGTGCCCGCGTGGCGCTCTCAACGGCCTCGACCTATCCCGAGTCCACCGCCTCGGCCTTCGAGATGGCGGCGCGGCTGGGGTATGACGGGGTCGAGATCATGGTCTGGACCGATCCGGTTAGCCAGGATCCGCAGGCGCTGAAGCGGCTGATGGACTATCACGGCATCCCGATTCTGGCCATTCATGCGCCGTGCCTGCTGCTCACCCAGCGGGTCTGGGGTAYGGATCCATGGGCGAAGCTGGTGCGGGCCCGTACCGTAGCCGAGACGCTCGGCGCGTCGACGGTCGTCGTCCACCCGCCGTTTCGCTGGCAGCGAGACTATGCCCGCGAGTTCGTGACGGGCATCGAGCGGATGGCCGGCGAGACCGACATCCGCTTCGCGGTGGAGAACATGTTCCCGCTGCGGGCGCGGGGGCGGGAGGTCTCCGCCTATGCCCCGGACTGGTCCCCGGTCGAAGACGACTACGCGCATGTCACCCTCGACCTGTCGCACACGAGTGTGTCCCGCTCGGACCCGCTCGAGATGGCCGAGCTTCTCGGCGAGCGGCTGGTCCACGTGCACATGGCCGATGGTCTGGGCTCGGCCAAGGACGAACATCTCGTCCCCGGTCGTGGCACGCAGCCCTGTGCGGAGCTGCTTGAACTGCTGGCCGCCGGCGGTTTCGACGGCACCGTGGTGGTCGAGATCAATACCAGGCGGRCCGAGTCGCGTGCCCAGCGCGAGGCCGAGCTCGCCGAGGCGCTGGCGTTCACCCGTCTGCACTTCGCCGCACCGTCCGCCGCAGGACTCCGATCCACCTACGGCTGATCCACCTACGGCTGATCCGCATCCGGGTCCACCGCCGGCTGACCCACCTCCGGGGCTGACACCGTTCCCGTGGCTCGCCGCCATGGTCGAGTGCCACCATGACGCAGTGTCCGTCCCTTCTGGTCGTACTCCCACCGGCTCGCTGTTCGACCCGTTGGCGGATGCCTACGCCGCGGCCAGGCCGAGCTATCCCGACCACATCTTCCGTGACGTCGAGCGGTTCCTCGGGCGGCCGCTGCGCGGCGCGGACGTGCTTGACGTCGGCGCCGGGACCGGCATCGCCACGCGTCTGCTGATCGGCCGGGGCGCGCGGGTGGTACCGGTGGAACCMGGGCCGACCATGCTGGCGCGGTTGCGCCAGCGCAGCCCCGGACTGCCCGCGGTGCGCGGGGACGGGGAGGCGTTGCCCTTCCGGGACCAGGTCGTCGACCTGGTCTGCTATGCCCAGGCATGGCACTGGGTACAGGTACTGACCGCCGCGGCCGAGGCCGCCCGCGTGCTGCGGCCCGGCGGAGCCCTCGCCGTGTGGTGGAACGACGTCGACGCCGAGGAGTACCGGTGGTGGCAGTGCCAGCAGGAACGGCTCGAGCGGATGAACCCCGGATATCACCGCGGGTACCGTGCGCGACCGTTCGCCGACGAGTTGCGGTGGAYCGGCCACTTCAGGGAGGTTGTCACCCTGACCGGCCGGTGGCGGCGCCGGATTAACATCGATGACTACCTCACCTGGCAGCGGTCGAAGTCCTACGTCGCGGCCATCGGCGATCGCCTCGACGATTTCCTTGACGCGGAGCGTCGCACGATGCTGCGCGCCTTTCCTGACGGTGTCGTCGTCGAGCCGTTTCGTACGCTCCTGGTGATTGCCCAGGTTCCCGAGTAGCGCGCGGGAGAGACAGCGTGGGCGCCTCTGCCGAGGCTCTCCYGTCCGGTGATCTTCCCCTTTCTCTGACGCGCTGTGACGCCATGGTTCGGCCGATGTGACTTCGTAATGAACCGTGCGCACAGCGTCGCTTTTGGGGTGGCGTTGTTTTGTGGCCACCGGTACCTGCCTTGTCCCGAATTTTCCGATCCGTTAGTCTTGCGTCATTCGCACAGTGATGTCTGACTTCGCTGGCGTAGCGGAGTGATACGGGTACCCGTATCCGGGTCATTGGTCCGACCGGCGGCATGGTTTGGGAGCGACTCACGCTCGGGTTATCGCGGCACCGTACGGTCACCCTGAGTGTCGGGTGTCGGTGCCGGGACTGCCGACGCCCGATGGAGGAGGCGACGGTCATCATGCGGCTTGCCCCGCAGCAGACTGAGGCGACAGGGATAACGAGGATAACGCGCGACGGCACCCCGGCTGGCTGGGAGCCGCCGGCCGGGCCGGCGGCGGCCGCCGCGGCGAAGTTCGCGTACAACCCGGCGCTGGACGGGCTGCGGATCGTCTGTATCTACACCATCCTCGCCGGCCACATGGGTGCGATCCAGGCCAGCAACGTCGCCGTCGACGTCTTCTTCGTGCTGAGTGGATTTCTTATCACCACGCTCCTGCTGACCGAACACAGCCGGACCGGGACGATCTCGGTGAGTCGATTCCTGGTGCGCCGGGCCTACCGGCTGATGCCCGCGATGTGGGTGTACCTGCTCGTCGGGCTCGCGGTGACGGTGGCGTTCAAATGGAACGACATCCCCTTCCGGGACGACTACGTCGGGAGTGCGCTCTCCGCCTTTTTCAATGTCAACAACTGGTACAAGGTCCTGCATCCTGCCGCCGGTGGGCGATGGTTGGCCCACGTGTGGTCCCTGTCCCTGGAGGAGCAGTTCTATCTCCTGTGGCCGGGGCTGTTCCTGATTGTCAGCCGCTCGGACCGGTTCCGGGCGCACCTGCTGAAGATGCTTTTCGCCATGATCGCCTTCGCGGCGGTCTGGACCTGGACCGTGGCCGCCGGCGGCGCCCCGCACTCGCGGGTGTACCTCGCGCTGGACACGCACGTCGCACCGCTGCTGATCGGCTGTCTGCTGGCGGTCTGGCGTGACACCCGCCTGCGCGCCCTCGTCGCCGAGGAGCCGGACCTGGCCGCGCCGCGCCGCCGCCGGCACGCCCAGCAGATCGGCACGATGACCCCTGTCACGGCGGCGACGGTCGAGCGTTGGCGGGCGGGCCGTCGGATCGCCGATCTCGGCTTCGTCGCGGGGATCGGATTGATCTTCTTCGCCTTCCTTGGGCCGAACAAGGACGGTTATGACGCCAACTGGCTCGACCATGCCGCCTACCTGCCCAGCGCCCTGCTCGGTGCCGTGGTCATCCTGGGCGCCGACCTGCGCCGCGACGCCGGCTGGGTCCGCCTGCTCGGCAGTCCACGGATGGCCTTCCTCGGTAAGATCACCTTCAGTATCTACCTCTGGCACTATCCGGTGATCTCGGTTGCGAACGGGCAGCTGGTGCCCCGGATCGGGCTGTGGCCGTCGGTTGTCGTGGCGGCGGCGGTCAGCACGTTCATCGCGTACTTCTCGAACCGGTTCGTGGAGAAGCCTGCGCAGCGTGCCCGACCCCCGTGGGCCGACACCCCCCGTGGGCCCGCGCCGGGCGCGATCCCGGCGGCGCGGCCCGCTCCCGGAGACGACATTGGACCCGGCGCCGCCACCTGGGCGCGCATTCCCGAACCGGCCCGGGAGCCCGACCGCGGACGGTTCTCGCACCCGGCCGTCCCGCGGGCCGGCCGGTACGAGGGCCACCGGCACCACCGGTCCTGGGACCGGACCGGTGAATCCGGACAGCGTTACCGGCCTGACGGGGACCGCCGGGCCGCCGGGCTGTACACCCTTGACGAGGTGTATCCGGCTGGCGAGCCAGACCGGCCGGCACGCGTCGCGTCGGCCACGACCGGTCGGTCTGATCGGCTGGATCACGACCGGCCCGGCGATCCGCCMGGGGCCCGGTCGCGGGGTGGCTGGTCGGGCGACGGTGGCTGGTCGGGCGACGGTGGCTGGTCGTCGTACGAGGTCGGGTCCGATCAACCGGCGGGTGGCCCGGACGATGCCGATGAATGGGGTGATGAATGGATCGATGAGGGCTACGTCCGTCCTTGGCCGGGGTACGGGTACGGACTCACCGAGACCGCCGACCTGTCGTGGGCGGTGCGAGGCCGGCAAAACGGCGGCGAGGAGGCGCAGCGGCCGGCGGCCACGGACCGGGCATACACCGCCGAAATAATCTACGATCCTCGATCCGTCGTCGGCCGGCGGGGCGAACGTCACGAGCCCTGGACGGGTCACGAGCCCTGGACGGGTCACGAGCCCTGGACGGGTCACGAGCCCTGGACGGGTCACGAGCCCTGGACGGGTCACGAGCCCTGGACGGGTCACGAGCCCTGGACGGGTCACGAGCCCGGCCACTGGGGTGGCCACGAACGCCGGCTCGAGTACGACGGGCGACATGGAGTTGATCGCCAGTCGGGCTACGGCTGGTAGCCCGCGCACGACGGCGGGCCGGGATCCGCGTTCCGCTGGCTGCCCGAGGGCGCCGTAACCTCCAGGCCGGGGTAGAAGCGGGTGGAAGGGAAGGATGGTCATGATCGTTGCGGTCATGGGGGCGGGACGGCTCGGCGGGGCGATGCTGTCGGGGCTGCTGCGGTCCGGGCATGCCGCTCAGGACATCGTCGTGRCCGAACGTGATGCCGACCGGGCTGGTGAGATCGTGGCGCGTCACGGCGTCGAGGTGCAGGCGCCGACGGTGGCCGCAGCCAAGGCGGATGTTCTGATCATCGGGGTGAAGCCCCAGGACGTCGGGACCCTGCTGGCCGAGATCGGGTCGGTGGTCGCGAACGGGACGCTCGTGGTGTCGTTGGCGGCGGGCATCACCACTGATCTTCTCGAGGAGCGGCTACCTTCGCTTCCCCCGGTGGTCCGGGTGATGACGAACACCCCGCTGCTCGTCGGGGAGGCGATGTCGGCGATCTGCGGGGGCCGCTACGCCGAGGAGAAGCACCTCGCCACGGCAGAAGCCCTGCTGACGCCGGTCGGCCGGGTGACGCGGGTGGCAGAGTCCCAGCTCGACGCGGTGACGGCCCTGTCCGGCAGCGGACCGGCGTACTTCTTCTATCTTGTCGATGCGATGATCGAGGCGGGTGTGCTCCTTGGGCTGCCCCGCACCCTGGCCGCGGAACTCATGACCCAGACCGCCCTGGGCTCGGCGCGGATGCTGCGCGAGAGCGGTGAGCATCCGGCGCTGTTGCGGGAGGCCGTCACCTCTCCGGCCGGGACCACGATCGCGGCACTGCGGGAGCTGGACCGTCGCGGTGTGCGCGCGGCRCTCATGGACGCCCTGGAGGCGGCGAGCAGTCGGTCGCGGGAACTCGGCCGTAGTTGAGGGCACCCGGGTACCGGAGCACCCGGGCTCCGATGGTTGCCCGCCGTGGCGGGTAGGCTCGCCCGGTAACTTCCTCAACATAGATCGGTCGGGTACGTGGGTTCTGTCATCAAGAAGCGTCGTAAGCGGATGGCCAAGAAGAAGCACCGCAAGTTGCTGAAGCGGACGCGCGTTCAGCGCCGCAACAAGAAGTAGGCCGCTGCCAGGAAGTCAGGCCGCTGCCAGGAAGTCAGGCCGCTGCCAGGAAGTAGGTAGCGCACTAGGACGCGGGTCGCCCACCGGGGGGTGGGGCGTACCCGGGAGTCCGGTCGTACCTGGAGACAGTCGGCCGATCCGCGGTCCCCGGCGTCCGGTGTCCACCCCGCACGTCGCGAGTTCGTACCRCCATGCCGTCTCGTATCATGTGGCTTTGCGTRCTGTAACTGTCACCGTGTGACAGGCTGTTTCCCTCGGGTGGCAGCGTGGCCGGCCCGCAGCCAGGGAGACGGCATGACGGGATCGTGGATCAATTTCCTGTCCGACTACGGCGTCGACGATGCCTCTGTAGGGGTGTGTCACGGGGTTATCGCGCGGCACGCCCCGTCGGCGCGCGTCCTCGACGTCTGCCACGCCATCGCGCCGCAGGACGTCGGGCATGCGGCCGTCACCCTGGTCGGCGCGATCGGTTATCTTCCGATGGGGGTTCATCTCGTCGTCGTGGAGCGGCTCGATGCCGACGGTTACACCMGCGGCGCGGCGATCCGGAGCACGGACGGCTCGACCTTCGTCTGCCCGGACAACGGCGTGGCGTCGCTGGCCTGGGATGCGCTCGGTGGCGTCGCCGCGGTGCACGAGATCTCCAACCGGGAGCTGTGGCTGCCGCTGCCCACCGCGGTGTTCCGGGGACGGGACGTCTATGCGCCGGTCGCGGCCCGGCTTGCGGCCGGACTCGCCCTCACCGACGTCGGCCCCCGGCTCGACCCCGACGCGCTCACGCGTTTCCAGCCGCGGGCGTGCAGCGTCGACGACGACCATGTGCACGGCGAGGTCGTGTCCGTCGACCACTTCGGCAATCTCTCGCTCAACATGACCCGGGCCGAGCTGGAGGCCGCCGGTATTCTGTTGGGAGATCTGGTCGAGGTCCGCGCCGGCAACCGCGTCATGCGGCTCACGTTCACGCATACCTACGGCGATGCGCCCCGCGGTGGAGTCACCTTGTGTGAGGACGCGTTGCGTCGAGTGATGATCGCAGTAAATTGTGGGCGAGCGGCCGACCTGCTGCGGCTGCGGCGCCAGGACGCGGTCGTCGTGGCGCAGCTGCCGAGGAGCCCGTCACCGGGACGCTCCATCCTGGATTTTCCGCTGCCGGCCCAGCGGTGATGCCGGCATCACCGCTGGGCCGGCAGCGTCGGCAGCGGCACCGGGCCTGGCCGGCGTCGATCCTCGTCCGGCTCGGACGGGTTGTTTTTCCCCTACTTTCCGTATTCGATGTGCGCGGCTGGCCTTACGCTGTGCAATGAGCGGTCGAGGGACGGGCGTACGATGAGCCCACGATCGGACCGCGTGAACCTTTCTCGGCCGGACATCGCGGCCCCCGGTCCCGGGGAACGGTGGCRCGCTCCGGTCGGCCTGGTTCGGGCTGCCCGGTCGCCCGGCCATCCGGTCCGGGTGCCGGGCTGGACCATGCGGGCGTTGCGGGAGACTGCCATGAGACCACGCCGTGTGTTGGTGACCGGTGTAGCGCGGCCGTTGGGGGCGCAGGTGGCGATGGCGCTCGCGGCTGACCCGGGGGTCGAGGCCGTCGTCGGGGTCGATACCACTGCTCCCACCAGCGACCTCGGGCGGACCCAGTTCGTGCGCGCGGACATCCGGCATCCGTTGATCGCAAAGGTGATCTCCACCACGGAGATCGATACGGTGCTGCATCTGAACGTGATCGCCACGCCGCTCGGTGCGGGTGGACGGGCCGCGATGAAGGAAATCAACGTCATCGGCACGATGCAGCTGCTGGCCGCGTGCCAGAAGGCGCCCAGTGTCACCAAGCTGGTCGTGAAGTCCACGACGTCGATCTACGGGTCGTCCGCTCGCGACCCCGCGCTGTTTACAGAGGACACTGAGCCGCGCGCCCTGCCCGCCGGTGGCTATGCCAAGGACGCCGTCGAGGTCGAGGGTTACGTGCGTGGATTCAGCCGGCGACGTCCCGACATCGCGGTAACCGTGMTGCGGTTCACCAACATCCTCGGTCCGCAGATCGACAGCCCGCTCGCGCGCTATCTGGACCTTCCGCTGGTTCCCACGGTCCTCGGCTTCGACCCCCGCATCCAGCTGCTGCACTCCGATGACGCGTTGGYCGTGCTGATGCGCGCGACCCGCCGCGCCCACCCGGGGACGTTCAACGTGGCCGGGGACGGTGTGCTCCTGCTTTCGCAGGCGATCCGCCGAGCGGGTCGGCCGTCCACGCCGGTGCCGTTCCCCGCGATCGGGGTGTTGGGCGGGATCGCCCGGCGGCTGCGGCTCGTCGACTTCTCCGCTGAGCAGCTTGACTTCCTCGCGCACGGCCGGGCCGTGGACACGACCCGGCTGAAGGAGATCTTCGGTTACCGGCCCCGGTACTCGACGATGGAGACCTTCGACAGTTTCGTCCGCCAGCGCGGGCTCCGGTTCACCATCGACCACGATCTGATCTCCCGAGCCGAGCACAGGATGCTCGATTCGCTGGCCCGACGCCGGCTGGTGGGAACAGGGTGATGGAGGGCGGTTGCGGCCCGCCGGGTGCGGGATCGGATAGGGGGGAGGCGGAACACGTGATAAAAGGTGACGAATCCCGGGGTGAAGCGCAGATCATGCCTTGGAAATCCGCCGCAGCCGATTCGGCTTCGCGTGACCCGGCTTCGCGTGACCCGGCTTTTCTCGACGAGGTTTCCCCCGACGAGGTCTTCCTTGGTCCAGCCGCCGCGTCCCCTCGCTCCTCGCTCAACGGTGCCGAGGCGACGCTGACCGAAAGCCGGTCGGCGGCGGGTGGGCCGTCCGACCCGGCGACGGGTCCCACCGCCGCTGCCGGGCCCGATGGCGCTGCCAGGACGGACGGTGCGCCACCGCCGACGGCCGAACCCGGTGATCTGGAGACGGCCCTCGCGGGAGCGCTGGCCTTCCTGCGGCGGCGCATCACCGGCGACTACGTCGTCGACGAGCACGGGTTTGACCCGGACCTCACCGAACACGTCGTCGCTCCGCTGCTGCGGCCGATCTACCGGGACTACTTCCGGGTCGAGACCCGGGGGCTGGAGAACATCCCGGACACGGGTGGCGCTCTGGTGGTGGCCAATCACTCGGGCACCCTGCCAATGGACGCGCTGATGATGGCCGTGGCCATCCTCGATCATCATCCGGCCCATCGCCACCTGCGCATGCTCGCCGCCGACCTGGTGTTCGCGGTGCCGTTCCTGGCCCCGCTGGCTCGTAAGATCGGCAACACTCTGGCGTGTCAGGCTGACGCGGAACACCTGCTGAACACCGGGCACCTTGTCGGGGTCTGGCCGGAGGGCTTCAAGGGCGTCGGCAAGCCGTTCAGCGAGCGGTACAAGTTGCAGCGGTTCGGGCGCGGTGGATTCGTCTCGGCCGCGTTGCGGACRGGTGTGCCGATCATTCCGTGCACGATCGTCGGAGCCGAAGAAATCTATCCTATGATCGGTAACGCGAAGTCGCTCGCTCGCCTGTTCGGGCTGCCCTACCTGCCGGTTACACCGACCTTCCCGTGGTTCGGTCTGCTGGGGCTCATCCCGCTTCCGTCCAAATGGATCATCGAGTTCGGGGAGCCGGTCCCAACGAAGACGTACACCGCTGAGGCGGCGGACGACCCGATGCTGGTGTTCGAGCTCACCGACCGCATCCGGGAGACCATCCAGCATACGCTGTACAGCCTGCTGATGCAGCGCCGCTCGGTGTTCTTCTAGGTTCTTTCCCGGCGCCGAAGGTGCTCTAGGCGCCCGCGGCCCGGCGCCGCAACGCCATGCCGGCGGCGACCCCGCCGGCGAGCGCGCCCACCCCGGCTGCCGTCGGAATGCCGATCTTGGCTGCCTTGCGGGCCGTGCGAAAGTCCTTGATCGGCCATTCGCGTTCCCGGGCCACGGTCTTCAGGTCCGGATCCGGGTTGATCGCGACCGGGTGGCCCACCAGGGAGAGCATGGGCAGATCGTTGATCGAGTCCGAGTAGGCCCAGCACCGCGACAGGTCCAGGCCCTCCCGCTCGGCGAGCGCCTGCACGGCCTCGGCCTTCGCCTGGCCGTGCAGCAGGCCGCCGACCAGGTGGCCGGTGTAGGTGCCCTCGGCGGAGACCTCACTGACCGTGCCGAGGGCGCCGGTGAGGTTCAGCCGCCGGGCGATGACCGAGGCGAGCTCGACCGGGGTGGCCGTGACCAGCCACACTCGCTGGYCCGCGTCAAGGTGCTGCTGGGCGAGCGCGTGCGTACCCGAGTAGATCTGCTCGGCCATCCGTTCGTCGTAGATCTCCTCGCCGTAACGGACGATCTCGGCCACCGTGCGCCCGGCGACGAAGGCAAGCGCGGTCTCCCGAGCATCCCGGATGCCGCTCGGGTCCTCGAGCCCACGCAGCCGGTAGGTGATGTGCTGCCAGCCGAACCGGATCAGGTCACGCGAGTTGAAGAAGTCCCGGGCGGCCAGGCCGCGGGCGAAGTAGAAGATCGAGGCGCCCGCCATCATGGTGTTGTCCACGTCGAAGAACGCGGCCGCCGACTCGTCCAGCGGAGCCCGCGGAACCTCCTCGGCCGCGACCTTCAAGGCGGCGATCGCGGCGGCCTCGGCGRCCTGCCTCGTCGTGGCCAGGTCCCTGCGTCGTCGCACCCTCATCGTCAACTCCATGCTGTCCGGGGCGGAGCAAGGGCTCGGCTCGGGAAGTGACCGGGGCCGCCACCCACCCCTTGTCGCCACCTCCGCGCGCCGCGATCCACGCCATGGTTCGCCGGCACGCCGTCAGAGTACGGTGCGGCACGACTTCGCGGCGGCCGCCGCTCGAACGTGACGGCGGGAAAGTGCCGGTGGAACAACGACCGGGCCGGGGTTGCGACGTGATCTGGGATATCGCTCACGGCGAGGGGCCCGGAGGTCAGGCCGTGCCTGCTGCGGGAAGGGCGCGGGCAAGTGTCCGAATTGCTCTGAACTGCAAGGATTTGACCGCCCCTTCGTTGCGGCCCATGGCCAGCGCGGTCTCGCGGACCGACAGCCCTTCGAGGAACCGGAGCGCGACGCACTCCTGCTGGTCCGGGCGCAGTTCGCGGACGGCGTCGAGCAGCTCGCGGCGGGTCAGCACGGCCAGGATCGACTCTTCGGGGCTCGGCGCCGTCAGCGCCGTGGCTCGGTGCTCGGCCGCGGCGAGGATGTCCGCCGTCGGGATCTCGAACCGGCGCCGCGCCGAGCGGGCCTGATCGACCAGCAGGTTGCGGGCGATGGTGATGAACCAGGCACCGATGTCCCGTCCCTGCCACTGGAACGTGCCGATGGAGCGGAAGGCACGCAGGAAGGTCTCGCTGACGATGTCCTCGGCGGCCACCGGATCCCCGCCCAGCCGGTACAGCGCGTACCGGAACACGAGGTTGGYGTACCGGTCGTAGAGCAGCCCGAAGGCGTTGACGTCACCTCGCCGGGCCCGGGCGACGAGCGCCGTCCGGTCGTCGTCGGCCGGATCGCCCTGAGGGTCCCCGACTCGCTCGCGGTCCTCCCGGGCGCCCACCGGGGACATCGCGTCCTGCCGGCGGAGGGGGCCGCGGCGCGGGGCGGCGAGGTCGACGAGGTCGACGAGGTCGGCGAGCGTGCATTCGGTCACAGCCCGGGCTCCGGAGGATGCGGTCGCGGCAAGGTGGGCCGGAAGGCCCGGCGCACATGGTTCCGTTAGTAGCTGAGTGTAGCCGGAGGAGGGAGCGCGGGAAGTCGGAGATCGTCCGGGCGCAGGCAGAGGGCGTCTTCCGGCGAGGTCCGGACCGGACCGCACGCCGGGGCCGGGGCCGGGCCCCTGAACGGACCTCGGTCCCACCGAGCGGTTCGGAAAGCCACTCGGCGGCGACGGGGATCGCGCCTACCATCGGGGAATGGACGACGGGTTGGAACAGGCGGATTCCGGCCGCGACGGTGTGCGTATCACACTGCTCACCCGGACGGGATGTCATCTGTGCGACACCGCGCGGGCGGCGGTCGTCCGGGTCGCCGAGCAGGAGCAGGTCGGGTGGCGGGAGGCCGATGTCGACGCCGATCCCCAGCTTGCCGACGCCTACGGCGACCGGGTGCCGGTCATCCTGCTCGACGGCCGGGAACACGGTTACTGGCGGGTGGAGGAGGACCGGCTGCGGCGGGCGCTCGCCGGCGGCCGGTGGGCGCTGCGCCCTGCCAAGGGTGGTCGCTGATCAGGGGGCCGGCTCTCCTCGGCACTTCGTGAATCCCTTCACGAAGTCGTACACTGCCCGAGGACAGCCGACTTGTGGCGCCGACTACCGCACGCCGGGACTACCGCACGCTGGGTGTCGGCGGGGCCACGGATTCGGGCCCATAGCTCCGGGCGTAACCGCGCGCCTAGAGATCGGAGCCGCGGATGAGTCAGYCACGGCGTCGCCCGGCGGTGATCCGGCGACGTACACGTAGTGACACGGCTTCCAGGCGTTCCTCCGACGTTCCGGAGGCGACGGTCGCGCGGCTTCCGCTCTACCTCCGGGTGCTGACGACATTGGCGGAAAGCGGGGTTTATACTGTGTCTTCGGACACGCTCGCGGCCGCCGCCGGAGTCACTCCGGCCAAGGTTCGCAAGGATCTGTCCCATCTCGGTTCCTACGGCACGCGGGGCGTCGGCTACGAGGTGGATGTCCTGCTCGACTGCATCGCCGCGAAACTGGGCCTCACCGAGGACAGAGCGGTTGTGCTGGTGGGAGTCGGCAACCTCGGCCACGCCCTGGCGGGTTACGGCGRCTTTTATGCCAGGGGCTTTCGGATCGTGGCCCTGGTCGACGCGGATCCCGAGCGAGTCGGCGAGCGGGTCGGTGAGGTTGTCGTCAGTCCCGTCGGCGATCTCGAACAGGTGATCGTCCAGGGTCAGGTCACGATCGGGATGATCTGCACGCCGGCAGCCGCGGCGCAGGGGGTGTGTGATCGTCTGGTCGCTGCCGGGGTCACCAGCATCCTCAACTTCGCCCCCACGGTGCTTTCGGTACCCGACGGTGTGGACGTGCGTAAAGTCGACCTTGCCGTGGAACTGCAGATCCTCTCGTTCCATGAAGCACGTAAACGTCCGTCGCCGGCACGGGACACATCACCGAGACGGGGCGCGAGATCCACACCGGGCGCCGGCTCCGGGCGTGACGCCGTGCCGCCGCGCCGGGCGCGCCCGGCGCGGCGGGCGCCCTCGGCACGCGAGGCGCTGCCAGGCGGCGACGAGGTCCTCGCCGCGCTCGGGGCGGCGGGCCTGGACGGGGTGACGAGCGCGGACGGGACGGAGCCCTCCGCGGGCAGGCTGGAGACCGATACGGATGAGGTCGTGCGGGTGACTCGGCAAGTAGGCATGACTCGTCCGGCGGGGGCAGCTCGTCCGGCCGGGATGGCTCGGGACGATCGGCCGACCCGGGATGATCGGGAGGGGGAACCGGGCGCGGTGCGCCTGGAGCACACCCCGGAGCCTGGATCGCCGGCGCGCGGGACGCTGCCGGCCGCGGGAGCGCTGATGGCCGGAGGTGAGGCGTCGTGAGCCTCCTGGTGGTCGGGCTCAACCACCAGACCGCGCCCACGTCGTTGCTCGAACGCACCTCGGTCTCGGCCGAGGACATCCCGAAGGTCCTGCACGATCTGGCCGAGGGCACCCACGTCAGCGAGGCTGTGGTGCTCTCGACGTGCAACCGCATCGAGATCTATGCCGAGGTTGAGACCTTCCACGGCGGGGTCGCCRACATCTCCGACCAGCTCAGCCGGATCTGTGGGATCGACCTCGGTGATCTTGCCGGCCACCTGTACGTCCACCACGAGGCGCGGGCCATCGGGCACCTGTTCTCGGTGGTGTGCGGCTTGGACTCCATGCTTGTCGGGGAGAGCCAGATCCTCGGTCAGGTACGCACGGCCTTCCGGGCCGGTCAGGCCGCCGGGGTGGCGGGCAGCGCGCTGTCCGGCCTGTTCCAGGCCGCGCTGCGGGTCGGCAAGCGGGCCCACTCCGAGACGTCCATCGATGCCGCCGGCGCCTCCATTGTCTCGGTGGGTGTCCGGCTGGCCGCTTCCGGCCTGGGCCTCCACAGCGAGGTTCCGGCCGTGCCGGTGGCGCCGCCGGGCGGGCGGGCGCTGGACGGGGGAGGAGTCGCGGCCGAGGGGCCGCGACACGCCGTGACGCCCGAACCCCCGCCGTTGGCCGGGACCCGGGTGCTGCTCATCGGTGCCGGCGCGGTGGGATCGCTGGCCGCGCAGACCGTCCGGCGAGCTGGCGCCGGGGAGGTTGTGATCGCGAACAGGACCGCCGCCCGGGCGGCCCGCGTCGCCGAGGCCCACGAGGCCCGGGTCGTCGGTCTCACCGACCTGGCCCACGAGATCACCATGGCGGACCTGGTGATCTCCTCGACCGGCGCGAGCGGTCTCGTTGTCGAGCACGAGCTGGTTGCCGCGGCCCTGCCCGGCCGGGCAGGGCGCCCGCTGGTCTTCCTCGATCTGGCCCTGCCGCACGATATCGACCCGGGGGTGCGCGAGCTGCCCGGGGTGAGTCTGATCGACCTGGACGCACTGCGCATCGCGCTGGACGGCGCCCAGGTGACGCACGACGTGGAGGCGGTCCGYGCGCTGGTCGCCGCCGAGGTCGCGAGCTTCCTCGACCGCCGGCGGGCGGGCCGGGTGGCGCCGACCGTCGTCGCGCTGCGGGCCCACGCCGCCGCCGTGGTGCGTAGCGAGCTCGCCCGGTTGCACACCCGCCTGCCCGACCTCGACGATCGGGAGTGGAGCCTGGTGGAGGGCTCGGTCCGGCGCGTCGTCGACAAGCTGCTGCACGCCCCGACCGTGCGGGTACAGGAGCTGGCCGGGGCGCCCGGTGGGGACGCCTACGCCGAGGCCCTGCGGGAACTGTTCGATCTGCCGCGTGAGGTGCCCGCCGTGGTGTCCGCGCCTGACCTTGATCTGCTGGAGCGTTCGTGACGGGGATCGACCCGACGAGTACCGACCCGACGAGTACCGATCCGACGAGCATCGGCGCCACGGGTACCGGCGCCACGGGTACCGGCGCCGACCTGCTGGCCCGTTTCGCCGGCCGCCGGCTGCGGCTGGGAACACGGCGCTCGGCGCTGGCGCTGGCCCAGTCCGGGACGGTCGCTGCCACCCTGCGGGCGCGGGTGGGCTGCGCCGTCGAGCTGGTGCCGATCGTCACGGCGGGGGACCGCTCGTCCGGGGAGATCAGCCAGATCGGCGGGACCGGCGTCTTCGTCAGCGCGCTGCGCGACGCCCTGCTGTCCGGCGAGATCGACCTGGCGGTCCACTCGTTGAAGGACCTTCCGACGGCCACCCCACCCGGTCTGGTGCTCGCCGCGGTCCCGCCGCGGGCGGACCCCCGGGACGTGCTGGTCGCCCCGAGCGGGCGGCGCCTGGCCGAGCTCAGGGCCGGCGCCCGGATCGCGACCGGATCCCCACGTCGCGCCGCGCAGCTGCGTGCTCTCGGCCTCGGGCTGGAGGTCGTCACGATCCGCGGCAATGTCGACACCCGGTTGAAGAAGGCCATCGACGGTGAGGTGGACGCGGTCGTCCTCGCGCACGCCGGGCTGGCGCGGCTCGACCGGCTCGATGCCGTCACCGAGATCCTCGAACCCACGGTGATGCTGCCCGCGCCCGGCCAGGGAGCCCTGGCGATCGAGTGCACGGGCGGTGCCGGGCTCGTCGTGGCCGGTCCGGCGCGCGCTCTGGTGCCCGCCGGGCCGGGTTCAGGTCCCGCTGTGGGACAAACCGGTGGCGAAACGTGGTCAGATGGCGGCCAGCCCGTCGATACGGGCCTCGCCGAGCTGCTACGGTTTGTGCTCGATGACGCATCGTCGTCCGTCGCGGTCAGAGCGGAACGCGCGTTCCTCGCCGGCATCGAAGCTGGTTGTACTGCCCCGGTCGGCGCCTTGGCCGAGCTTCTTCCGGAGCTGGCCGAAGGAGCCGCGGCGGAGGCCGGCGGTGCGCCTCCCGCGGGTCGTCTGTGCCTGCGGGCGGTCGTCGCCGCGCCGGACGGAAGCGATGTCCTCCGGCGTGACGTCACCGGATCCGCCGTCGACCCGGAGGCGCTCGGGCAGCGCCTCGCGGACGACATGCTGTCCGCCGGAGCACACTCGCTGATGGGAACCCGCTGAGCATGGCCACCCGACGAACGAAGAAGCCCGTCTCCCCGGTCGCCCTGGTGGGTGCCGGACCGCGTGACCCCGGACTGCTCACCGTCCTCGCGGTCGAGACCCTGGCCGCCGCCGACCTGGTGGTTGCCGATCCCGAGGTGGCGCCGGCGGTGGTGGAGAACCTCACCGCCGAAGTGCTGCGCATCGGCGACCTCGAGGCGCCGAAGCCGGTCCGTGACGCGGAGGCGGCGACCGCCGCGGTGGTGAGCAGGGCCCGTGCCGGTGACAAGGTGGTCCGGCTCTACGCCTCCGATCCGTGGCTGACCCGCATCGGCGCCGCGGACGCCCAGGCGCTCGCGAAGGCCAAGATCCCCTATCGGGTGGTGCCCGGCATCCTCACCGGCGCCGCGGTCGCGACCTACGCCGGGGTCGCCCCGGGCGCGCCGGTCACCTTCGCCAGTACCTCCGGGGTCTTCTCGTCGTCGGGCACCGTGCCGGCGTCCTCGCCGTTCGGCGGGAGCGAGCCGGTGGGTCCGCTCACCGGTCCTCCGTTCGGGGCCTCGCGGCTGGGCGGACGGCCGATCGCCGGTCTCGGGGGCGGGCTCGGCGGTGGCCTGGGAACCGGCGGGTTCGGCTCGCCGCTGGGCCTCGGTGCCGCGGGCGGCTTCGGCGGGTTCGGTGCGCCGATCTCCTCCCCCGGTGACCTGGACTGGGGTGCCCTCGCCCAGACCCCGGGCACCCTCGTGGTCACGGCGGCACCGACGGAGGTCGGCAAGGTCGCGGCGGCGCTCGTCGAGCACGGGCGGCCCGGTGACACCCCGATCGCGGTGACCGTGGACGGCACCACCACCGACCAGCGCACCGTCACCTCGACGCTCGACYGGGTCGAGGCGGACACGGCACCGCTGTTGACCGCGGCCCCCACCCCGATCACCCAGGTCGTGCTGTCCATCGGCCCGGTGGTCGCGACCCGCGGCAAGCTCTCCTGGTGGGAGACCCGGGCGCTGTTCGGTTGGACGGTGCTGGTCCCGCGGACCAAGGAACAGGCGGCGATCCTGTCCGACCTGCTGCGTTCGCACGGCGCAAGCCCGCTGGAGGTGCCGACGATCGCCGTCGAGCCCCCGCGGACCGCCGCCCCGATGGAGCGCGCGATCACCGGTCTGGTCTCTGGGCGCTACCAGTGGGTGGCCTTCACCTCGGTCAACGCGGTCAAGGCGGTGCAGGAGAAGGTCGAGGAACGCAGCCTCGACGCCCGCGCGTTCGCGGGGGTCAAGGTTGCGGCGATCGGCGAGGCGACGGCCGACGCGCTGCGTACCTTCGGTATCCGGCCCGATCTCGTCCCGTCCGGGCAGCAGTCCAGCGAGGGGCTGCTGGCGGACTGGCCGGACTTCGACGACACCCTCGACCTGCTCGACCGGGTGCTGCTGCCGCGTGCCGACATCGCCACCGAGACCCTGGTCGCCGGCCTGAAGGAACGCGGCTGGCAGGTCGATGACGTGACGGCCTACCGCACCGTGCGTGCCGCTCCGCCGCCCGCATCCATCCGGGAGGCGCTGAAGGGCGGCCGGGTCGACGCGGTCGTCTTCACCTCATCCTCGACCGTGCGCAACCTGGTCGGCATCGCCGGCAAGCCCCACGAGACGACGGTGATCGCCGTGATCGGTCCGGCGACGGCCGCCACTGCCCAGGAGCTCGGGCTGCGCGTCGACGTGCAGGCTCCGGAGGCGTCCATCCCCGCCCTTGTCGGGGCGCTGGCGGAGTTCGCTGCCGAACACCGGGAGGAGCTCGGGAAGATCGGGCCGCTCGCTGCGCGGTTGCCGAAGCCACGGCGAGGCTCGCGGCGGTGAGGGCGCAGGCCCGGGGGAACGGGGCCGGGGCCGGGGCCGGCTATCCGACGGCACGTCCCCGCCGGCTGCGCCGCTCGTCCGCGCTGCGCCGGCTGGTCTCGAACGTGCGGTTGCACCCGTCCGACCTGGTGCTGCCGATGTTCGTCAAGGAGGGCGTGGCCGATCCCGTTCCACTGGCCTCGATGCCTGGTGTCGTCCAGCACACCCGCTCCTCGCTGCGGGGGGCGGCCGTCGAGGCCGCCGAGGCCGGCGTGGGCGGGCTCATCCTGTTTGGTGTGCCCGCGGAGAAGGACGCCCGGGGCTCGGCCGCCGACGACCCGGACGGCATCGTCCAGCTCGCGCTCGCCGATCTTGCCTCCGAGGTCGGTGGCGACGTCGTCCTGATGACGGACCTGTGCCTGGACGAGTACACCGACCACGGGCACTGCGGTCTGCTCACCGACTCCGGGGAGGTCGACAACGACGCCACCCTGGCGCGCTACGGCGCGATCGCCGTGGCGCAGGCCCGTGCGGGTGCCGAGGTCGTCGCGCCGAGCGGGATGATGGACGGCCAGGTCGGCGCGATCCGGGCCGCGCTGGACGCGGAGGGCTTCGTCGACCTGCCGATCATCGCCTACTCGGCTAAGTATGCTTCGGCGTTCTACGGGCCGTTTCGCGAGGCCGCCGAGTGCGCCCCGCAGTTCGGGGACCGGACCGGTTACCAGCAGGATCCGGCTCGCTCGGCCGAGGAGGYCCGGCGCGAGGTCGCGCTCGACCTCGCCGAGGGCGCGGACGCGGTGATGGTGAAACCGGCGCTGGCCTACCTGGACGTGCTGCGGGCGGTGGCCGACACGGTGGACGTACCGGTGGCGGCCTACCAGGTGTCGGGCGAGTACGCGATGGTGGAGGCCGCCGCGGCGGCCGGGTGGATCGACCGGGACCGGGCGATCGACGAGACGCTGACCGCGATCTCCCGGGCCGGGGCGGACATCATCCTGACCTACTGGGCCACCGAGGTTGCCCGCCGCTTGGCCGCCGCCCGCTGACTGTCCCCCTCGGTGACGATTCCTGTCCGCCGGCAGCTTTCTGGACAGGTATCCGGGCGGGAGGCCGCGCTCAACGGAGCGGGCCGCGCCGGGAGCGGGCCGCGCCGGGAGCGGGCCGCGCCGGGAGCGGGCCGCGCCGGACCGGTGGGTGACCACCGCGAGGCGGCGCCCCGACGTGCCGGGTCGTGGGTGCCCGGCTGATGTGCCGGTCGTCCGTCCGCGCAGGATCTGATGGACTCTGGACCATCCGGCCGTATTGCGATGCGCTGATGTGATGCGCTCCCGTCGCCCAGCTGGCCGCCCATCCGGTCACAGTCCCGTGCGCCTGCTCTCCACGATGGTGCCGGAAGCTCGACATGTGCGGAAAGTGTTCGGCATGTTGCCCGAAGTAGGCCGGCGGGTTGGCCAAGGTGGGGCTGTGCGTCGCGGCCTTCCTGTGTCGGCGTGGGTGGGATCTCCCCCGTGATGATCGACCATTGGTTCGGAAGATACCCCCACCGGGTACCGGTACACCATACGGGGGGAGGGTATGTTCGGGAGGTGGGACGGGCGCCGGTGGGCCGGTGGGTCGGGCAGATCCATTGGGGCCGGGGCGGCTTACAAGAGGAGACGAGGAGACGGGAACGGCCATGACGACAACCGCCTACACGACCACCTACACGGTGGCCGGGATGACCTGCCAGCACTGCGTCCGATCCGTGACCGAGGAGCTCGCGCGGCTGCCGACCGTGTCGGACGTCGCCGTGGACCTGGCCGAGGGTCGGGTCACCCTCGTCAGCGATGGCGTCGTCGAGGACGGCGCCGTCCGGGAGGCCGTTGCGGAGGCCGGATACGAGCTTGTCGGGCGGGCGTAGCGCTTCGGTGGTGCCAACGGTGCCGGTGGTCGGCGGGTGTGTCCGCTCCCACCGCCCGTGACCGGCGGTACCTTCCGGTCCGCCGTCAGGAATCCGCCGTAAGGGGAGAGCTGATGACCACTCTCGACGTCGGAAGGGGTCACCCCGCGCGGATCGAGCTCGCGATCGGCGGGATGACCTGCTCGTCGTGTGYCGCGCGGGTGGAACGCAAACTCAACAAGCTGGACGGCGTCACCGCTTCGGTGAACTACGCCACCGAGAAGGCCACCGTGACCCTCACGGACACGGAGGCCCCCGCGGTCCGTCTCGACGATCTGATCCGCGTGGTCCAGGCCGCGGGCTACTCCGCGGCCCCGGCCGCCGGACGCGCGGCTGACACCAGGGCCGAGACGGCGGCCTACACCGGGGCCGAGACGGCAGCCGATGCCGAGGCTGACACCGAGGTCGTAGCCGGCACCGCGGCCGAGCAGGTGGCGGGTGCGGCGGATGCCAAGGACGGCGGCGCGCAGGACGGCGGCGGCACGCAGGACGACGCACCCGGCGCGGCGCTGCGGGCGCTGCGCGTCCGGCTGGCGGTCTCGGCGGCGCTCGCCATGCCGGTGATCGTACTGGCCATGGTGCCCGCCTGGCAGTTCGACTACTGGCAGTGGGTCTCGCTGGCCCTGGCGACGCCGGTCGTGCTCTGGGGAGGCTGGCCGTTCCATCGGGCCGCGGCCCGGGGCGCCCGGCACGGTGTCGCGACGATGGACACCCTGGTCTCCCTCGGAACGCTGRCCGCCTTCGTCTGGTCGCTGTACGCCCTGTTCCTGGGCGGAGCGGGCGAGCCGAGGATGCGGCACTCGTTCTCGTTCACCGGCGGATTCCCGGGCCCGGAAGCCTCGGCCGGCGAGATCGTCCACTCGGGGAGTGGTCACGGCACCGGCGGGAGTGCCCACGGCGGCGCGGGCACGGCCCTCTACCTGGAGGTCGCCGCCGGGGTGACGGTGTTCCTGCTCGCCGGCCGATTCCTGGAGTCACGTGCCCGCCGGCGTTCCGGCGCGGCCCTGCGGGCGCTGCTCCACCTCGGGGCGAAGGACGTCACCGTGCTGCGCGTCCGGCCGGCGGACGGCGCGCGGGGGACTGGCCCGCGGCGGGTCGAGGAGCGGATCCCGGTCGAGGCGCTGCGGATCGGGGACGAGTTCGTCGTCCGTCCGGGCGAGAAGATCGCCACCGACGGCGTCGTGCTTGATGGGCTGTCGGCGGTGGACGCGAGCATGGTCACCGGCGAGTCGGTGCCCGTCGAGGCCGGCCCGGGTGACGCGGTTGTCGGGGCGACGGTGAACGTCGGCGGGCGGCTCGTGGTCCGGGCCACCCGGGTCGGTGCCGACACGCAGCTGGCGCGCATCGCCCGGCTCGTGACGGAGGCCCAGAGTGGCAAGGCCCGCGTCCAGCGCCTCGCCGACCGGGTCTCGGCGGTGTTCGTTCCGGTGGTGATCATTTTCGCACTCGTCACCCTCGGGGTCTGGCTGGCTCTCGGGCAGCCGGCGACCGACGCCTTCACCGCGGCCGTCGCCGTGTTGATCATCGCCTGCCCCTGCGCGCTGGGCCTGGCCACGCCGACGGCGCTGCTGGTCGGGACGGGACGCGGTGCGCAGGTGGGCATCCTTATCCGCGGCCCGGAGGTGCTGGAGTCGACGCGGCGGGTCCAGACCGTCCTACTCGACAAGACCGGCACGGTGACCAGCGGGCGGATGCAGGTTGTCGCGGTGCTGCCGGCTCCCGGCGARGACGCCGCCGAGGTGCTCCGGCTCGCCGCGGCGGTGGAGGACGCGAGCGAGCACCCCATCGCCCGGGCGATCGCCGACGCGGCCAGGGAGCACGCGGTGGCCGCTGGTGCGGCTGGGGAGCACGCGGTGGCCGTCGGTGTGCTGCCGCCGGTCGCGGACTTCGCGAACACCGCGGGCCTCGGCGTGCGCGGCACCGTCGAGGGGCATGCGGTGCTCGTCGGGCGGCCCCAGGTGTTCGTGGAACTCCCGGACGCGCTCGCCGCCGAGCTGGACCGGGAACGGGCCGCCGGGCATACCGCCGTCGTGGTCGGCTGGGACGGCCGTCCCCGTGGACTGATCAGTGTCGCCGACACGGTGAAGCCCACCGCGGCCGCGGCCGTCGCCGATCTGCGTCGGCTCGGGCTGCACCCGGTCCTGCTGACCGGGGACGCCGAGGCGGTCGCCCGGTCCGTCGCCGCCGAGGTCGGCATCGCGGACGAGGATGTCATCGCCGAGGTCCTGCCCGAGGAGAAGGTCGCGGCGGTCCGTCGCTTGCAGGCGCAGGGCCGGGTCGTGGCCATGGTGGGCGACGGGGTGAACGACGCCGCCGCGCTCGCCCAGGCCGATCTGGGCCTGGCGATGGGCGGCGGCACCGACGCGGCGATCGAGGCGTCGGATCTGACGCTTGTCAACGCGGATCCCCGCCTGGTGGCGGATGCTATCCGACTGTCGCGCGCCACCCTGCGCACGATCAAGGGCAATCTGTTCTGGGCGTTCGCCTACAACGTGGCCGGGCTACCGCTTGCCGCGACCGGTCTGCTCAACCCAATGATCGCGGGGGCGGCGATGGCGTTCAGCTCCGTCTTCGTCGTCACGAACAGTCTGCGGCTGCGGCGTTTCACCGCACTGCGGCCGGCCTGAGCGGGTCCGGCCTGAGCGGGTCCGGCCGGAGCGGTTCCACGGCGTCGGTCAGGTCGTGGCCGGTTCGGCCGGCGGGGCCTCCAGGCGCGGGAACACCGGGCTGGGACCCGCGACCCGCGACCCGCCGTCGCCGCACTGCGCGGCGATGCGCGGTGCCGAGTCAGGCAGGAAGGGCGCGAGGTGCTCCGCCAGCTCCCGGCACGTGGCGACCAGTTCGGCGAGGACTGCGTCGAGGGCGTCGCGCGACGCTCCCTCCTTGCGCTCCGCCTTCGCGAGCTCCCAGGGCCGGGCAGCCTCCACGTAGCGGTTACCCTCGTCGCCGATCCTCGTGATGACCTCGGCCGCCCGGCGGAAGTCGAAGGCGGCGAAGGCGTCGTCGATCGTCCGGGGGGTCTCGTCGCGCACTGCCCGCAGCTTGGCGGCCGCGGGATTGTCGAGGGCGAGTGGGGGAATGAGCCCGTCCCGGTACCGCTTCACCATCGACACGGTCCGGTTGACCAGGTTGCCGATGTTGTTGGCGAGGTCTTCGTTCGCGCGGGTCACGAGCCRTTCGGTCGTGTAGTCGGTGTCGCCGGCTCGGGCGACGTCGCGCAGCATCCACCACCGCAGCGCGTCGGTGTTGAAGGCGGCGACGATGTCGGCGGGATCCTCGGCGTTGCCAGCCGACTTGCTGATCTTCATGCTGTCGGCGGTGAGATACTCGTGCACGAAGATGGTGTCGGGCAGGCGCACCCCGGYCGAGAGCAGCATCGCMGGCCAGTAGACGGCGTGAAAGCGGATGATGCCCTTGCCGATGACGTGCACTCGCCTGTCGGCGTCGTTCCACCAGTACTGGAAGCTGTCGTCGTCGTTGCCGTACCCGGGGGCGGTGATGTAGTTCCCGAGCGCGTCGAACCACACGTAGATGACCTGCTCGGGGTCGCCGGGGACCGGAATACCCCAGCCGCGGGCCCGGCTCATGCTCCGCGACGCGCTGAAGTCCTCCAGACCGGCCTCGATGAAGGACAGCACCTCCCGCTTGCGGGCGGCGGGCTCGATGCGCAGCCGGTCGGTGGAGATGAGCGCGTGGAGCTGGTCCTGATAGCGGCCCAACCGGAAGAACCAGTTGCTCTCCTCCACCAGGTCGGGAACGGTCCCGTGTTCCGGACAGCGGCCGTCCACCAGCTCGTCGGGCTGGTAGAACAGCTCGCATCCCACGCAATACAGACCGGCGTAGGTCTTGCGGTAGAAGTCCCCGCGGTCGGCGCAGGCCGACCACAGCTTCTCGACTCCCGGCCGATGACGGGGGTCCGTGCTCGTCTTGATGAAATCGTCGAACGAGAGGCCCAACGGACCGCGAAGGCCCACGAACCCGGTGGCGACCCGCTCGACGTACTCGGCGGGTGTAATCCCCTCGGCCTCGGCCGCCTGGACGTTCTTCAGGGCGTTGTCGTCGGTGCCGGTCTGGAACCGGACCTCGTGGCCGCGCTGACGAAGATGACGTGCGTACGCATCGGTCTCGATCAGTTCGAGAGCGTGACCTACGTGCGGCTTGCCGTTGACGTACGGAATCGCCGTCGTCACGAAGTAGCGGCCCATCTGGTGTGAGTCCTTCCGCCCCGGTAGCAGCCTCACCGACGAGGCTCCGTCAGGGCCTCATCGGTCAGTCTGTCAAGACGCGCGGAAGAGGCCGGACGGCATGTGCATCATCATCTGGCTGGCCGGCGTCTCGGCCGTGGCATGTGTCCTCGACACAGGGTGAATCCTACGCGACCTCGCGCCCGGTAGCCTCCCGGGGAGTGTGGCCCGATCCGCATGATTCGGATCATGGTTTCCGACTGAGGTCGCCATAGACGCTGACCACCGCGTTCATGCCCATGCGGGCCATCGCGGCCGGCGCTGCCGGCACCCCCCGCCGGTCGGCCAAGCGTCGGCGTCGGTCGGCGCCGGGCTGCTTCCGCCGATCGTGACAACGATCGTCGGCGGAGGTACTTCGTAACCGTCGCCGTTCGCCAGACTAATCCGGGTCTCGACAACGATCCGCGGGATGTGGCGTTGATGTACTTTGTCCATCGAATTTTGGCTCCCGTCTTCAGGGTTTTCTAAGAATCACAGAAAGGCTTCATGAAAAACACACGAGAATCACATGTGATCTGCCGCCAAATGCTTCCGGCCATCTCTGGCGCGAACACGCCGGGCGCAATCCAGCCAGGCGCCGGTGCGTACGGCTAGTCTTCCCATCGCAAGTAGTCGATCGATATTTTTGATGACGGGAGAATCATGACAAGATCCCTGAAGAGGAAAGCGGTGGTCGCCTCCCTGTCCGCCGTGTCGGCAGTCTGTGTGACGGTGGGACCGGCGGCTTCAAGCGCCTGGGCCGACGACCGCGTTCCCGTGCGGAGTGTCAACCATTGGCACGCCACGGACGGCTGGAAGCGGAACGACTGGAACGGCTGGAACAAGGGCGGTCGGGGCATCGGGCGGCAGGACCAGGGCCGCGAGGACGAGCGACGCCACGACGACAGCCGCCAGAGCGGCGGTAGCCAGGACCAGTGGCGCCGGGACCATGGTCGTCAGGGCCGGGACCAGCTACAACGGGACCAGGGCCAACGGGACTGGGGTCGCCAGCCGGGTGGAATAGTTCGATAGAAAGGGCCGACGGGTGATCGGCCCGGCGCCTTTCCGCCGGCCGGTCGTGCGGGTGCCGGGACTAGCGGTAGCCGACACCCGCATCCGTCAGCTTTCTGTTGACGTCGGAGGGCGTGCCCCCGGTCGCCAGCCGGGTACGGGCTGGCCTCCCTCAGGCGTTCAGCCAGTTACGCCGGTCTCGTGGCGCGGGACGTCGGTCCGCCGGCGTCGGGCACCGCCGTGGGGCCGTTTCCGCCCGTGTCCGCCGGGCCGGTCTGCGGCGGCCCGTCCCCGGTCTGCGCTGGCCCGTCGTGCGAGTCKGCGGAGGCGGGACGGATCGACCACGGCACCTCACAGAACAGGCGGGGGAATTCGGCAAATAAACGCTAACCGCACTATCCGATTCTGCCAAGCGCGTGCATTCTGCCGACCACTCCCGCTCGTGACCATGATTAGATAGGATGCCAGTAATGGCATGACTCTTGGCCTACTCTTGGCCTACTCTTGGCCTACCCGGGTACGTGCCAGATGCTCGCTGAGCTGCACCGATGCGCCGCCTCAGACGTACCCAATTAGCGGGTACGCCGATGGGGGTCCGTTGGGGTGGTCGGGTACGCGTATGACGGTCTAGGGATCTGTAGGGATCGCGGACAGATGGCCACTCACCGTGATGGTTGGCCAGTAGATGGCCGCTGGCCGTGGTAGTTGGCCAATCTGCGGGAGACGTCGGGTGATGCYGGTCCGGAGCGATTCTGCCGCCGTCGCGGGTGCGGAAGGTCGGCGCGAGATCGTCGGCTCTCCGGCTGAATGGTTCGCGGGGTGCCAGCCTCGGATAATCGTCATTTCGATCTGTAGGAACTCGCTGATTGCCGTGTTCTCTGGGGCCGCGGGTGTGGTCCGAGGTGTGCCCTGCGATGCATTGCGGCGGTTCCGGCCTCCTGGCGCCCTACCTTTCGGACATCGACGGTGAACTGGTCGCGCAGAAGCGGGCTTCGGGTTCGGCCTGCGCGGACGGGGAGGACCTGCCTGAGCCGGTCGTGTTGTTGCGCACGGCGGAGGGTGAGGTCGAACGCCCGATACGGAACGTTACGGCAGCGCAGGTGATGGCGGCTGTGCCGTGGCGGACGGTCCGAAGCGTGCGAGGGCAGCCGCATTTTCCGGGTTGGTACTGGTCTGCGACGACGGGCGGTCATGTCGTCTACGAGAGCCGGTTGGAGTTGGCGCGGCTGCCGGTCGCGGACTTCGACACGCAGGTGGTCGGGATCGMGGCGCAACCGTTCCTGCTGCGGGCGACGGTCGGTGGCCGGGTCCGCCGGCACGTGCCGGACCTCCTGCTGGTGCATGCGGATGGGGCGGCGCGGCTGGTGAACGTGAAGCCGGTGTCTCGGCTGGAGGACCCGGTGGTCGCCGAGGCGCTGCGGTGGCCGGGCGTCGTGGCGCGGTCGCACGGCTGGGCGTATGAGATCTGGAGCGGCACCGAGGCGGTCTATCTCGCGAACCTGCGGTTTCTGGCCGGCTATCGCAGGCCGGGTCTGCTGCCCGACGGGTTGACGGATGCCGTCGTCGCGGCGTTCCGGCCCGGTGACACGATCGGTTCGCTTGTCGGTCGCGCGACGCGGGAAAGCCCGGCGGGGCAGGTCAAGGCCGCAGCGCTGACGCTGCTGTGGCAGCGAAGGCTGTCGACGGACCTGCACCGTCGGCTGGGCGACGACAGCACGCTGGAGACGGCGCTGTGATGGCGCAGGCGCGGGTGGACGTGGCGGTCGGTAGCCGGCTGGCGCACGACGGCCGGTGGTGGACGGTGACCGAGCTGACGGCGGGCTCGGTGCTGCTCACCGACGTCGGTGGCGGGGTCCGGCAGGTCGGGCTGGCTCATCTGCTGGCGCATCCCAGCACCCGGCTGCTCACCGACGTCCCGGTCGACGCGGTGGCGGGCGTGGGCGCGGATCTGGCGGGCTTGAACGCGGCTGGCCGTGAGGCGCTGGCCGATCGGGTCGGGCACGTGCAGGAGGTCCGCACGGGGTTCCGGCGGGGCTGGTCGACGAGCGGTGGCGGCGGCGACAGACAGCGCTGAGCGTGGTGGATGGCCGCTGGGTGGATACGGCGCGGGGCGTGCTCGCCGAGTTCAGCCACGCGAGCACGCCGACTCAGGACTTGGTTCTCGCGGCGATCGAGGCTCGGCTTGAGCAGGAGCACGGCCCGGGGGTGGTGCGCCTGCCGGGTCGGACCCGGGCGCGGGCCCTGCTGCGGGAGCTGAGCCGCGGCACCAGCGCGTTCGGTGGAGCCAAGGGCCGGCGGGAGATCGCCGGTCGCCCGGTGGCGCCTTACGGGAAGCTGCGGGCGCACCGGCCGGGTGAGTACCTGCTGGTGGACACGACCAGGTTGGACGTGTTCGCGATGGAGCGGGTGACGCTGCGCTGGGTGCAGGCGGAGCTGACGGYCGCGATGGACCGCTACGACCGGTGCATCACCGGGCTGCGGCTGACCCCGGTGTCGACGAAGGCGGTCGACGCCGCGGCGGTGCTGTTCGAGTCGGTCCGTCCGTTGCCGGAGCCGGCGGCGGGCTGGGTGGATGTCCGCCCGCCCTATCACGGTGTTCCTGGGCGGGTGGTGGTCGATGTCGAGCGGCTCGTCGACGCCGGCGGCGTCCCGCTGTTGCCGTCGGTGGCGGCGGAGACCCTGGTGGTCGATCATGGCCGGATCTATCTGTCGGAGCATCTGCTGTCGGTCTGCCAGCGGCTGGGGATCTCGGTGCAGYCGGCGCGGGTCGCGCAGGCCACCGACAAGGCCGCGGTCGAGCGGTTCTTCCGCACGCTGCGCGAGCAGCTACTCGTCGCGCTACCCGGCTACAAGGGCCCGGACGTCCACCACCGGGGCGCCGACGTCGAGGAGCAGGCGTTCTACTTCCTCGACGAGCTCGAAGAACTCATCCGCCAGTGGGTCGCGGACTGCTACCACCGCCAGGCCCACGGCGGGCTCGTGGTCCCCGAGGTGCCGGGGCTAGCAGTGTCGCCGCTGGAGATGTTCGCCCACGGGGTGGCGCGCGCCGGTCATCTCCAGGTGCCCGCGCGGGCGGACCTGGTCTTCGACTTCCTGGCGGTCGAATGGCGCACGATCCAGCACTACGGGGTGGAGATCGGCGGGCTGCGCTACGACGGGCCAGCTCTGTCGCCCTACCGCAACCGGACCAGCCCGCACACCGGCGTTCACACGGGCAAGTGGCCGATCCGGGTCTATGCCGAGGACGTCAGCCGGGTCTACTTCCAGGACCCGGCCGACCAGCGCTGGCATGTGCTGCGCTGGGAACACGCCGACGCCCTGGGCGGGCCGTTCAGCGCCGACGCGCTCGCCTACGCTCGCCAGCTCGCCACCGCGACCGACCGGTTCCCCGACACCCGCCGGGCGCTGGCCCGGCTGCTGGAACGCTGGGACGCGGGCCTGGYCGGGAACCGGGCCGAGCGGCGCATGGCGGTGCGCCTGTCCGAACGGCGGCTGCGTCTCGTCGGCGACACGGCCGTCCCGGACGAACCCGCCCCGGCGGTCGCCTCGCCCGACCAGGACCGTTCGGCCGAGGAGACGGCGGGCGATGACGACCGCGACGACGAGCTTGGCGCCCCGTTCCCTGGCGAAGACGACTTCTACGCCGACGCGATGGAGATCGTGTGACCGCACCGCCGGACGGCGGCGAACGCGCCTACAGCCTGTCGACGAAACAGGGATGGACGACGTTCGTGACCGCCCCGGACCGGCCACGCCCCGAAGCGTTGGACCGCGCCGGCCTGGCGGCGCTGTCGGCGACGGCGCGGGCGGACTACGACGAGCAGCGCACGGTCTGGCACGCCAACCTCGGCCCGATCCGCACCCCGCAGATGCGGGCTGTCCACGACGACCTCGATGACATCGTCGAGGCCAACCGGCAGGACGGCGACAAGGTCAAAGGCGCCGCGGTCATCGACGCGTTCCCCGGGCTGGGGAAGTCCACGGTCGCGCAGACGTTCGCCCGCGGCTTCCACCAGCGCCAGCTGGCCCGCTACGGGCCGACGACCACCGGCGGCCATGAGCGGGTCCCGGTCGCGCACGTCTGCCTGACCTCGTCGACGACGAAACGCACGTTCAACACGATGCTCTGCCGGTTCTTCCACCTGCCCGGCTCGGAACGCGGCAACGCCGAGCACCTCGGCCACAAGGCCGCCGATGCGGTCCTGGCCTGCGACACCCGGCTGATCGTGATCGATGACGTCCACTTCCTYGACCCGCGGCGCGCCGACGGCCGCGATGTGGCGAACCATTTCAAATATTTGGCGAACACCTTCCCGGTCACGTTCCTCTACGTCGGTGTCGGGATCATCCGCCGCGGCCTGCTCGCCGAGGGACTCGGCCCGTCCGAGGAGGAGCTCGCGCAGAACGGCCGCCGGTGGACGACGCTGTCCGTCGACCCGTTCGAGATCGAGACCGAGCCGGGCCGGCGCACCTGGCGGCGGCTGCTCCTGGCGATCGAGAAGAACCTGATCCTCGCCGAGGGCCATCCGGGGATGGTCGCCGACGACCTGTCGGACTACCTGTTCGYCCGCAGCACCGGCCACTTCGCCTCGCTGATGACGCTCATCGCCCGCGGCTGCCGCCGCGCGGTCCGCACCGGCCAGGAACGGCTCACTCCCGCCTTGCTCGACCAGGTCCGCAACGACGCCGCCGAAGCCGCCCGCCAGGAACTGCACGCCGCCTTCACCCACCGCCGGCTGACCAGCCGACCCGCCAGCACCCCACGCGCCGAGCCGGCGCTGCCGGCGGCGGGATAAGCCGGTGGTCGACAGCATCCCGATCCGGCTGGCCCCGCTGCCCGGTGAGGACCTCGACAGCTACCTGCACGCCTACGCCCGCCTGCTGCACGCCGAGGTCTCCGACATCCTCACCCTCGCGGGCCTGGCAGGTCAGCCGAGCACCGAGAAGCTCGGCCACCGGCCCTGGACCTACCGGCTCGACCCCGTCGAACGCGCCGCGCTCGCCACCGTCACTGGCCTTCGGCCACAGACTCTCACCGCGATGACCCTCGCCCGTTACGACGGCACCGGCCTACTCGGCGGTATCCGGCCGACCGGACGGCCCCGGCCGCCCCGCTGGTGGAACCAGCTCAAAGGATCACGGTTCTGCCCCCGGTGCCTCGCCGGCAACGGCGGACGGTGGATGCTGGCCTGGCGGCTGCCCTGGACCTTCGCCTGCACCCGTCATCATCTTCTGCTCGTCGACACCTGCCTCGCCT
Organism: Frankia sp. CcI156; assembly: GCF_001983015.1. Classification (NCBI taxonomy): domain Bacteria; kingdom Bacillati; phylum Actinomycetota; class Actinomycetes; order Frankiales; family Frankiaceae; genus Frankia; species Frankia sp. CcI156. The sequence goes on along the minus strand of NZ_MOMD01000001.1, from coordinate 181,421 downwards.
GCGGCCGGGCTCACCGCCCCGCCCTTGACCAGCCGCCCCGCGGCCCCGGGACGGTGCGACACGACCGGCCTGCCGCTCCCGTCACACCCGCGCGGACGCCAGCCGCCCGCCTGCACGGCCCCACCCGCCGACACCGACGCGGTCGCGCTGCGTCCCGATGGTCCGATCGTCACCGCGCAACGTCACGTAGACAATCTGCTCGCCGAGCTCGGCCGCAGCCATCCTGGCACCGTCGCCCGGCCGGCGGGTGTCGCGCAGCGCCTCGACGACCTGCACGCCGTCGCCTTCGACACCCACGGCGCCCCCATCGATTACGCCCGCCGCCGGCGATGGCGACGCCTGCGCCAGCCTGACTTCGACGAGACCGCCTGGCGCGATCGCTTATCTGCACGACCGCGCCGCACACATCCTGCGCCGCGGCAGGGTCGACGAACCTGTCACCTGGGAACCGCCCTTCGACTGGATCACCGGCATCACCTGGCCCGGCCTCGACCCCACCCGCGTGCACCGCCGGGAACTCTGGGCCCACCGACCCCGCCCCCATCGAACCGCCCCACACTGTCCAGCCCCCGACCATCACGGAGCCCACCCAGCTGTCCGGGCGCGCGATCCTCGCCGCGGTCGATCCCGCCTGGCTACGCGAGCAATACGAAGTCAAGCGACGACACTTCGCCGACATCGCCGCCGAGCTCGGCATCCATGGCACCGACGTCAGCGCCCGAGCACGCGCCCTCGGCATCCCCACCCGCCGCGGCACCGCCGCCCACACCCACCCCCTGGCCCCGCACGGAGGACCCGACGCGTTCACCCCGCTGACCTGGACCGTCCTCGACGGCCGAGGCGCCGAACAGCGTGTCCGCAGACTGCTCGCCACCCCCGGCCACGCCCACCTCCGCGACGCCGCCCGCGCCCTCGGCATCCGCACCGACGCCCTCAGACGGCAGATCCACCACCTTGAACACACCGTCGGCGCCGCACTGCTGCACACCGACGATCAAGAACACCTCATGCTCACCCCGCACGGCGAACACCTCGCCCACACCCTCCTGCCCATCCTTGATCTCCTCGACCGCACTCGGAATCCGGGGAGGACACCCTCCTGACCCACTCCGTCATGACTGTTCCTGGGGCGCGACGCCACGGGCATTCGTGATGAACCRGGTTAACGTCCGACGTCGTCGAGGAGGAACTCGCCGCCCCGGCCGAGGGCCGGTTCCGCATCGAACCGCTGATGTTCCACCTCGCCGCATCCCGTCCTCAGACAGGCCACGACGGTCGCAGCAGTGTCAGCCGTCGAACACTGACCAGCAGATGTCGTTGCGCAGTCGCTGATCGTCCAGAACCAGTTCGCGAATCGCGTCCGGGAGCTGTTCTCGCTGCCAACGGCACTCAAGCCGTGCGGCGGCCTCAGCTTCGCCGGCGGGCGCCGCCGCCCGCGCGGCCTTGATCGCGTAGGCCGCGGCACCGAGTTCGTGTGCGGCGACATGGGCGACCACCCCGGCCTGACCGGCGGCGAACGCCGCGTGACGAGCCGCTCCGCTCATCACCCTGGCGGCGGCCATGGCATGGCCGCCTGCCGAGCGGGACTGGGACATCGTGATCTCGCCTCGCGACCAGGCTCGAATCTGCTCGATCGCATGGCGGGGCCGGGGGTCCGACGGCTGCACCGACTCGAAGAGGTACAGAACGTGTTCTGCGCAGGCTGCCGCCCACACGGCCAGGAGCTGAYGATCGGAGTCCGTGAGCGTGCCCCCACGGCGAACCGTGATGAACCGGGGGTCCCGCTCCTTGGGGAGGATCACGGGTTCCACCGTACGGCCACGCAGACATCGCAGGTCTGCCCGCAGACAGCGACGAACCGGCGGGCCCGATGGGACGATGGGTTCGAAGGAGGGGCAGCGTGGACGACCCGCATGTACATGTCGAGTGGGCCGTGCCGAACGCCAGCGCCGATCTGCGCGCGGTGACGGCATCAGTGTTCGGGCTCGTCGGCGACGCACCTCACGCGGTGCGGACGGGATGCGGCACGCAGGTCTCGTATGCCTCGACCTCCACCCATCCCGAACGTGTCACCTGCCTGCCGTGCCGGGACTACGCGCGAGACCGCTACCTGCGCTACGCGACCAGGATGGAGGAGTCAGCGATCCTGCCAGGCGGCGGTGATGTTCAGGACGTCCTCGCCGCGGCACGCAGACTGCGCGACCTCGCCGATCGGTTCACCTGACACCAGGTTCTGCATCACGACGAACAGCGCCTCCGCCGCCTCCTGGATCGCCAAAAATGGCCAAGTAGACGCTGCCCGTCGGCCCCTCCTCTGGCCGCGCCGAGCGACGGCGAGGGGGCCGGTTGCCTGAGGATGGGCTGTTTCGGATGTGAGGTGGTCTCGGTGCCGGTACGGGCGTAATCCGGTGGAGGCCTACGTCTGCTGGGGGCGGCGGGCCAGTAGCTGGGCCTGTCGGCCTCGTTCTTCGTCCGTCGGTGCTCGTACCAGCTGGGCGACCTCGACCAGTCCTGCCTGCCGTGCCAGCTCGGTGAGGTGGTCGGGCGGCCAGCGGTACGCGCCGGTGACCCGGTGGTCATAGGCGTGCACCCCGGCCGCGGGCTCGTCGGTGGCCAGAAAGCCGAGGAGCAGGTGGCCGCCGGGTGCAAGGAGGCGGTAGATCTCGGCGAGGATGGCGGGGATGTCGGCGGGCGGGGTGTGGATGAGCGAGTAGCGGCACAGGGCGCCGCTGAGGATGCCGTCCGGCAGGTCCAGCGCGGTCATCGTGCCCACCTCGAAACGCAGCTGTGGATGTGAGCGTCGAGCGATAGCGATCATCTTCGGTGACAGGTCCACGCCGAACACGTCCAGCCCCAAGCGGTGCAGGTGGGCCGTCGCATAGCCGGGCCCGCAGCCGAGGTCGGCGACCGGGCCGGGCAGGGGGCGCGTGAGGTCGGCGAACGCGGACAGCAGCGCACGCTCCAGCGGCTGGCGGTCGAGCACGTCGGCGAATAGCTCGGCATACACCTCGGCCACGCCGTCATACGCCGCCGCGACGGTCGTCAGATAGTTCGGGGCAGACTCGGCCATGGCCGATCATCCTAGGCGTGCCCCGGCTGGCCAACTACGGTGGCCAGCCGGGGCGCTGGCGCTGGCCAACAACCGCGACCTGCCAGCTCGGAGTGGCCAAGTAGATCCGTTTCCTACAACGGTCTAGGGATCGCAGATAGATGCCCGATCCGTTGAAGCCGGGCCAGGTCGTCGCTGCTGTAGCGGYGGGTCCCGCCGTCGGTGCGGGCCGGCTCCAGCAGCCCGCGCCGCTCGTACAGACGCAGGCTCTGCGGGTCCATCCCGACCAGATCGGCGGCCACCGAGATCCCGTACACCTCTCACCAGGCCCCGGGATGGCCAACGTCGCGCGATCCCTACAGACGGCGGGCTGTGGGGATCGGAACGGCCGCATTGTGCCGATCGCCGGTTCGGGGGCGCGGAGGGGTACGGACGTCCGAGCGAGTCTGGAAACGATCAGAAGCCTCGACTGGTGTGACGTCCGCCACTTTCACGGAGCGTGAAAACCTGCGTCGACTGGGTCGCTTGGGGGAGGGGTGGTGGAAGTTCCATCGGCACCGTCCCGGCCCGCGGCCTGAACCAACACCGCCGGGGCCTCGTCGGCTGCGTGCTGGCCCAGCCGCTGCACTCGTCCTCGCCCGGGTCGGACAGGGCGCTGGCGGACCGGGGCCGAGCGATGCTCCGACTGAGGGCTCGGATCGGCTGTGCCAGCCCGGCCACCGTGCCGACGAACCGCCACGAAATCGTCCGCACGAAGCCCAACGCCCAACATGAGGAACGGGCAAACACCGCCTCCACCAGCCAATCTATGCCGCCCTGATAAACTCTGAGCCGTGAATATGCTTGCCCAGGTGACCTCCACGCGTAGGCGTGATATCGAAGATCTCCGCGACCGGGTTCGCGGGTCTCGCCCCGCGGCCTTTCCTTCGTCACGCGACTATCCGCTGGCAAGGCTAAGTGCGATCGTCACGCAAGCATTGCAGGAGAAGTTTGCGCGTTCCGATCTCACGGCAGAGATCGAGTTGATCTCCCGAGAGAAGTTCGGCGCCGACGTGACGGTTAAGATGCCGATGCTCCTTAAAGAGGCGGGCRCGAAAGAGTTCGTTAGGACCTACATTCCGCGGGCCATCGAGGCCCTGCAGGTCGAGGAGCTCAAGAAGGTAATTTCCGAGGCCACCGCCAAAGGCATCTACATCAATCTCACGCTGTCCGATAACTGGCTGGCGCAGGCCGTCCAGGGGATCAACAGCCTTGGCGATAGATTCGGCGAGAACGACAGTGCCGCCAGGCGGACCCTCATCATCGAATACTCGTCGCCGAACGTCGCGAAGAAGCTTCACGCCGGACACGTCCGATCAACTATCATTGGGCATGTGCTCGGCAATCTACACCAAGCATGCGGTGCGCTCGTATACCGGTTGAACCACATCAATGACTTCGGCGGATTCGGTTTCATGCTGGAGGGGTTTCGCCGTTTCGGCGATATGTTTCCCGCAGCCATGACCGAGAACGATCGCCTGCTGGAGATCTACGCCATCCGCCGCGCGCTGGAGAGGGTGGTTGCCTCCGGCGGAGGGCTGGGCGGCGCCAGCGAATCGGACGCCGCCGTGCTCCAGCGCTATTTCCCGGGCGTGGACAGCAAGGATGSGCTTGAGTCTGCGTTCAAGGGTTACGTGGAGGCGTCGGATGCCCGCTTTGCGAGGCTGGAAGGCGGAGACTCCGAGGAGGTGGAACTCTGGTCCAAGATGGTGGACTGGAGCCTTGCAGATTTCCGTTCTTTCTATGAAGCACTCGACATCCACATCGACTTCACGATCGGTGAAAGCTTTTACTTCCAGGCCGGTAATGAGGTGATCGAGACCGCTCTGCGCGACGGCCGGGCATTCGAGTTCACGGAGAGTCGCCTGCGCGAGGAAATCRCCAAGATCKAGCAGGCCATGTCTGCCGGTGAGATCACCTCCGCCGTTCGCGACCGGACTGTGGAATTCGCCCGGAAGGATCTCGGAGCCATCGTCGTTCCTCTTCCAGGAAACGAGCGGTTCGTGGTCCGCAGGTCGGACGGCCGGAGCATCTACGCGACACGCGACGTCGGAGCCATCAAGCTCCGCCGTGATATCTTCGACCCGTCCGGCATCTACTATGTCGTGGGCCAAGAGCAGCGCGTCCATTTCGCGCGGCTCTTTCAAGCTGTCGAGGTCCTGGGCATCGCAAGCCGTGACGAACTGGACCTCCGACACATCTACTTTGGCTTCTACGTCGATGAGAAGACTGGCCGGAAGCTCTCAAGCCGAGACAGCGTCGCCGGAGTAAACGATCTACTGAAAATGTCATTCGAGCACTTTTGGAAGAGGTCTGCGGAGCGCGGCACGATGACGGAGGAGGAACTCTCCGTCGCCGCCCAGCAGTTGGCGGTCGGCTCGCTCGTCTTCAACGACCTCAAGCAGGACATGAAGACGACTGTCGCCATGGCTCGCKGAGATCTTTCTCCGACCTTGACGGCCTTCGAGAAGTCAGGAGGACCGTATGTTGTCTACACCGCATGCCGCGCACGGGCAATCCTACGGAAATGGGGCAAGCCCGTGCCGAGTCTGGTTGACCTGACACATTTCGAGGTCAGCGACCAAGAGGCGCAGCTCATTCTCAGGTTGCAGGAGTTGCCTAGCAAGATTACCAGAGCAACAGGCGAGGATAGCYCGGCCATTCTCGTCCGCTATCTACTGGATCTGGCAGCACTCTACAATTCCTACTATAYGACCTCGCCGGTCCTTGCGGGTGAGGCCGCCAACGAATTTCGACTAATGATCACTCGGGCTGTTCAGTACACGCTGGTTAACGGACTGCGTCTCTGCCACGTCGAGTGTCCCCCGARGATCTGACGTGTAGTACCCCGAAGACGGCGTGCCGCGAATTCTGAGGTTATCAGACGGGCCCACGGGCGAGTATTACCTGCCTCGGCGAGAAGCTCCTCATCCCGCGGCCGTCCCGAGACGGAATCCGTCCGGCGTGGGCCAGGCTTGCCTCAATRATCCCTAATGATCATTGACTGGAGTGGGTCGTGTGGGYGGCGTACCGGGCACCATTAGGGCAAGCAGCACCAGGACAACCACCAKGACAACCACCAGGACAACCATCGGGACAACGTCGTCGTCTTCCTTGTAGCCCTCGCGGTAGTCCTCGCCCATCGAGATCGGGCCGACCGGCGGTGGATCGCCGAACGCCGGGGCCTGGGAGGGACAGCGGCCGACCGACGGCCGCGGGTGTCCGGGGAGGACCGGGCGCACGAGCCGCCGTCGGTGGGCGGCCGGGGCAGACCCCCGTCCACCGGCGGCTTCCAGCGATGGCTTCCAGCGATGGCTTCCAGCGATGGTGGCGGGTGGGTCAACGCGGAGCATGGACCGGGGAGGAGGACGCGGCGTGCCACCGGACACGCGGGGCGCGGGAGGCGGAGCCGACCTGCGAGGATCGTGGGCATGGTGGTTCCGTCTGCCGCGCCGGCATCCGAGGAGCTTTTCCGGCGCGCCGAGCGTGTTGTTCCCGGTGGGGTCAATTCTCCGGTCCGAGCCTTCCGTGCCGTCGGCGGCACGCCGCGCTTCATGGTGGCGGGCAACGGCCCCTATCTGACCGATGCGGACGGGCGTACCTACATCGACCTGGTGTGCTCGTGGGGGCCGATGATCCTCGGGCATGCCCATCCGGCCGTCGTCGAGGCGGTGTCGCGCGCCGTCTCGGTCGGCACCAGCTTCGGCACCCCCACACCGGGGGAGGTGGAGCTCGCGGAGCTGATCGTCGACCGGGTCGGCCCGGTCGAGAAGGTGCGCCTGGTCAACTCCGGCACCGAGGCGACGATGAGCGCCGTGCGACTGGCCCGGGGTTTCACCGGCCGGTCGACCATCATCAAGTTCGCCGGCTGCTACCACGGGCACGTTGACGCGCTGCTCGCCTCCGCCGGTTCCGGAGTGGCGACCCTCGGGTTGCCGGACACCCCGGGAGTCACCGGCGCCGCCACCGCGGACACCATCGTTCTGCCCTACAACGATCTCGCGCTGGTCGAGGCGGTCTTCGTCGAGCGCGGTGAGACGATCGCGGCGGTCATCACGGAGGCCGCCGCCGCCAACATGGGGGTCGTCCCGCCGCTGCCCGGCTTCAACGCCGGGTTGCGCCGGCTGTGCGACATCCACGGCGCGCTGCTCATTCTCGACGAGGTGATGACCGGGTTCCGCATCTCACGCGCCGGCTGGTGGGGCAACGAGGGCGCGATCGAGGACTGGTCGCCGGACCTGTTCACCTTCGGCAAGGTGATGGGCGGCGGGCTGCCGGCGGCGGCCTTCGGCGGGCGGGCGGACGTGATGGCCAGGCTCGCACCCGCCGGCCCGGTGTACCAGGCGGGCACGCTGTCGGGTAACCCGATTGCCGTCGCCGCCGGACTCGCCACCCTGCGGGCCTGCACCGATGAGGTCTACGCCACCGTCGACACCCGCGCCGCCGACGTGGCCGGGATCGTCTCAACCGCGTTGACCGAGGAGGGCGTGGCCCACCTGCCGAGCAGCGCCGGATCGCTGTTCAGCTTCTTCTTCACCGACGCCGCCACCGTGGTCGACTACGCCGGCGCCCAGGCGCAGAACACCGCCCGGTACGCGGCGTTCTTCCACAGCATGCTCGACGCCGGGATCTACCTGCCGCCGTCGGCGTTCGAGGCGTGGTTCGTCTCGGCCGCGCATGACGACGAGACGGTGGAGCGGATCGCCGCGGCGGCACCGGCGGCCGCACGTGCCGCCGCGGCGGTACCCGAACCGGTGACCGTCTCCGCCTCTCCCGAGGGGCGGGCATGACGGAGCCGACTTCGTTGACCCGGGTGCATCTGGTCCGCCACGGCGAGGTCTTCAACCCGGAGAAGATCCTCTACGGCCGGCTGCCGGGGTTCCGGTTGTCCGACAAGGGCCAGCAGCAGGCGAAGGTCACCGCCGAGTTCCTCGCGGAGCTGGACGTCGCGGCCGTGGTCGCGAGTCCGCTGGATCGTGCCCAGCAGACCGCTGCGCCCATCGCCGCGGCGCACGCACTCGCCGTCCAGGTCGACCCGCGGCTGATCGAAAGCCGCAACGCCTTCGAGGGCAGAACGTTCGAGGCCGGCCCGGCGGTGGTCCGGTACCCCGCCCTGTGGCGCCTGCTACTCAATCCGTTCCGCCCATCCTGGGGCGAACCGTACGACGAGATCGCCGCGCGGATGCTCGTGGCCGTCGTGGAATGGCGCGACGCCCACCCCGGTCGGCACGTCGTGCTCGTCAGCCACCAGCTTCCGGTCTGGACGGCTCGGCGTGCCCTGGAGAGAGTGCCCCTCTGGCACCGTCCCGACCGGCGGCAGTGCGGGCTGGCGAGCGTCACCACGGCCGTCTACCGGGACTCCGAGCTCGTCGGCGTCGAGTACGCGGAGCCGAACGGGCCGACCGCGAACACGCCTGGATCGGTCGGCGCCTGACGAACTCCACCGGTCCCGAGTCACCGGCGCCGGCCGTCGCTGCCCCGCCGGCCGTCGCTGCCCCGCCGGCCCTCGCGGCCCTGCGGGCCGTKCTGCCGTTTCTGCGCTGCCCCGTGTGCGGCCACGCGCTGCACCCGGCGGACAGATCCCTGCGCTGTCCCGCCGGGCACGACTTCGACGTCGGCCGCGGCGGCTATGTCAACCTGCGCACCGGCCGGACTCGGCGGGTCGTCGGCGACAGTGCCGTCATGGTCGCCGCGCGGGAGTCCTTCCTCGGTGGTGGCCACTACGGGCCGCTCACCGCCCGGCTGGCCCAGATCGCGCATCCCGTCCCCGGGGGGCCATTCGGGCCGCCCGGTCGGGTGATCCTCGACATCGGTGCCGGGACCGGGCACCATCTGGCCGGCGTGGTCGGTGCGCGACCGGACGCCGTCGGCCTCGCCGTCGACGTCTCCAAGTACGCCCTGCGTCGCGCGGCGCGTGCCCATCCCCGGATCGGCGCGGTCTCCTTCGACGTCGCAGCCCCCTGGCCGGTGGCCGACCACGCCGTCGCCGTGCTCCTCGACGTCTTCGCGCCGCGCAACCTGGCCCAGATGCACCGGGTGCTGCGCCCCGACGGGCTGCTCATCGTCGTCACCCCCGGGCCGGGCCATCTCGCCGAGCTGCACGGCCCGCTCGGACTCGTCGGGATACAGACGGGCAAGAGCGACCGGCTCGACGAACGGACCACCGGACGGTTCGAGCCGATCATCGTCGAGCACGTTGACGTTCCGCTCACGCTGAACACCGAGCAGATCGTCGACCTGGCTCTGATGGGCCCGACCGGCCATCACCGGGCGCCCGACCAGCTGCGCCGACGGGCCGAAACCGCCTTCCCCGGGAGCGCCACCGTCACGGCCCGTTTTCAGATCCGCGGTTACCGTCCGCTCCCGGTCCCGCCGGTGGCCGGCGGCCGGTGAGGCGGCGGAACGGTGCCCGCCTGGCAGATGAAGCCCACAGGTGTCCTTCGTCGAGAAGCCCATGCGCGTCTCGCGGCCCCTCCACCTACCCTGAGTTGAGTTCTACAGTTGGTCGTAGACAGGTTCCCGGGTGGGAAGGGGCAGGGCACATACTGGTTCGCGTGGCGGAGAAGGGATGGCGGTCCGCGTCGGATGACAGGTCGGACCCGCCGGTGACAGGCATTGCCCCGATGCGGCGGACGCGCCGGGCCTGGTCGGCCCGCCGTGTCCGCCGGGCGGGACGCATCGCCTTGGCCGCCGTGGCGCTCGCGGCGGCCGGGCTGCTGGCCGCCTGCTCCCCCGGGGCGAACTCGGTCGACGCCACCGGTGGTGGGGGCTACGGCTTCGTCCAGCAGGCGGCCGGGCAGGACTTCGCCGCCCCCGGAAACCGGCATCCAGCACCCCCCCTGTCCGGTAAGACTCTCGACGGGACCTCCCTCGACCTCTCGTCCTACCGAGGGAAGATCGTTGTGATCAATTTCTGGGCCTCGTGGTGCGCTCCCTGCCGCGCGGAGACGCCAGGCCTGGTCCAGCTGGCCAAGGACAACCCCACGGTGGCGTTCCTCGGTGTCAACGAGAAGGACACCGTCTCCGGTGCGAAGGCCTTCACGCAGGACTTCGGCAGGTCCTACCCGAGCATCGTCGACAAGCTGGGCACCCTCGCCGCRGGCTGGCCGGTCGCTCCGGGCCTCCCGTCGACGTTCGTGCTCGACCAGAACGGGCGGATCGCGGCCCGGTTCACCGGTGGTGTGCTGCCCGACGACCTGAAGCCCGCGTTGAGCCGTCTGCAGGCCGAGGCGTGAGCGGGCACCGTTTGCCCGGGGCGGAGGACCCGCGGTGAGCGTGGTCGGGCTCATCACCGACGGGCCGGTCCTGCTCGCCGCGCCGGTCGCCGCCGCGGCGGGACTGCTCTCTTTTCTCTCCCCCTGCGTCCTTCCGCTGGTGCCGGGCTATCTCAGCTTCGTCACCGGCCTGTCCGGGGCGGAGCTTCAGGATCGTTCGAGGCGAGTTGCCGCCACCCCGGGCGGGCTGCCGGGCCGGGCACCGGCGATGCCGGCGGTGTCCGTAGCGGTGCCGGCGGTGCCGGGCATGGCGGTGGYCGGCGGGGCGGCGGTCTCCGGTGCCCTCGCCCGGGACGACGAGGGGACCGGGTCGCCCGGGCCGCGGCTGTACCGGCTGCGCGCGGGTGGGCGGGTCGCCGCGGGCACGGGTCTGTTCGTGCTCGGCTTCACCGCGGTCTTCGTGTCCTACGGCGCGGCGTTCGGTGGGCTCGGGCAGTGGCTCACCCGCCATCAGGTCGGCGTCAGCCAGCTTCTCGGGGTTGTCACCATTGTGATGGGACTCGCGTTCGCCGGCGTGTTCTCCCGGCTGTCCTGGGCGAACAGGGAGTGGCGCATCCACCGGTTGCCGGCGCCCGGCCTGCTCGGCGCGCCCGTGCTGGGGGTGCTCTTCGGAATCGGCTGGACGCCTTGCCTCGGCCCGACGTTGTCGGCCGTCCTGGGGCTGGCGGTGACGAGCGCGACGGCGCAGCGGGGAGCGTTCCTCTCCGCGGTGTACTGCCTCGGGCTCGGGCTGCCGTTCCTCGCCGTCGGACTGGCTTTCCGACGTGCCGTCGGCGCCCTGCGGGTGCTGCGACGGCATACCCGCATCCTGACCCTGCTCGGCGGCATGCTGCTCGTCACGGTCGGAGTGCTTCAACTCACGGGGGAGTGGGCCGACCTGGTTGCGAACCTACGGCCCTACGCCCCCGGCTTCTCGGAGACGCCGCTGTGACCTCCTCAACCCGTTCGAACGCCCGGCTCGCGCCTGCGTCCGGAACCGTCGATCCCGCAGCACTCGCCGTCGATCCCGCGCCACTCGCCGCCGGGTCCGTCGACGTCGAACCCATCGACACCGTCGAGGTCGAGTCCGACCTTGAGAAGTCCGACCTCGATTCCGCCGTCGAGTCCGCGGGAYTCGACTCCGACGCGGCGGCCAGCGCGCGCCGTCTGCCCGAGGGGCACGCCGACGCCCGCGCCGCCGCCCCCGAGGCGTTCGATCCGCCGGACAGCGCGGCCGGTCCGTCGTCCGACGACCCCGGTACGCCGACCGGCGGACCGGGGCGCGCTCCCGGCGCCGGTGGCCGGTTCACCCGGCATCCGGCCCTTGCCCTCGCCGTCCGGTCCTGGCGTCAGCTCACCAGCATGCGCACCGCGCTGCTGCTGCTGTTCCTGCTGGCCCTGGCTGCCGTGCCCGGATCGCTGCTGCCGCAACGCGCCATCAACCCGATGCGGGTAGAGCAGTACCGCGCCGACCACCCCACCCTCGGTCCGCTGCTCGACCGGTTCTCCGGGTTTGACGTCTTCGCCGCGCCCTGGTTCGCGGCGATCTACCTGCTGCTGTTCATCTCCCTGATTGGCTGCCTGTCGTCCCGGATCCGCTGGCATGCCAGGGCGCTGTTCACCGCGCCGCCGAAGGCCCCGGCCCGGCCCGGCCGGCTGCCCGGCGGCAGCGCCTGGACGAGTCCGATGGAGTCCGCCGACGCGATGGCGGCTGCCCGGCAGGCGCTGCGCCGACGGCGCTTCCGGGCCACGGCCACAGCTGGGGAGGCCCACGACGCGAAGGGGACTGCCGACCACTCCGTCGCCGCGGAGAAGGGGTACCTGCGCGAGACCGGCAACCTCGTCTTCCACATTGCCCTGGTGGGGCTGCTCGCCGCGGTGGGCTTCGGTTCCTGGTACGGATACTCCGGGACCGTGCTCGTCGTTTCCGGGAGCGGGTTCGCGAACACGATCATCTCCTATGACCAGTTCAACGCTGGTCAGCGCGTCGACACCGCGAAGCTGCGTCCGTTCTCGCTCACGCTGGACCGGTTCAACGCCACGTTCCAGCCAAGCGGCCAGCCGTCCGACTTCYGCGCCGACGTCACGTATGCCGCCGCGCTGAACGCCCCGACCCGCAAGGCGACCATCCGCGTCAACCATCCGCTGGTGATCGGCAACGCCAAGATTTACCTCATCGGGCATGGATTCGCCCCGCACTTCGTGCTTCGCGACGCCGCACGCAAGGTCGTCTGGGAGGCGAACGTGCCGTGTACCCCGCGGGACGGCATGTTCACCTCAACCTGCACCGTCAAGATCCCCGACACCGGACTGCCCGCGCTGGGCGTCCGCAAGGAGCCCCAGCAGCTGGCCTTCAGCGGCGTGTTCACGCCGACCACCCGCCTCGACCCGACCCAGGGATACGTCTCCGCGTTCCCCGCCGCCCGCGCGCCCGGTCTGACGATCACGGGATTCGTCGGCAACCTCCATCTCAACGAGGGCATTCCACAGAACGTCTACACGGTCGACACCCGCGACCTGCGCCAGATCACGATGACGGGTCCGGCGGGCAGCGAGCGCACCGCGCAGGTCCTGGCCCTCGACAACCCGCGGCAGCGCACCCTTACCGGGCTACCCGGCGGGATGAGCCTCGAGGCCGACCGCGTAGCCGAGTTCGCCACCTTCCAGGTCAAGTCCGACCCGTTCAAGGGTGAGGCGTTGCTCTTCGCGGTCCTCATCATCGTCGGGCTGATCGCGAGTCTTCGGGTGCGCCGCCGCCGGGTATGGGTGCGGGCCCGGCCAGCGGCCRCCGGTGGGTGCACGGTGGAGATCGGTGGGCTGTCCCGCTCCGACGCCGACGGGTTCGCCGTCGAGCTGGCCCAGCTCACGACCCTGGTCCGCGAGGCCACCGGGCCCGCGGGCACCGACCGGTCCGTGCCGACCGCCTCGGAATCGAGCGGCGCCGAACCAGCCAGTACCGAACCAGCCAGTACCGAGCCGGGCAGTACCGAACCCAGTAGTACCGAACCGGGTGGCACCGCAGCCGGCGATGCCGCGTCGAGTGCCAGCGAACGGGAGCACTGATGGCGGTCAACGAGGGCGTAGCCAGCCTTTCCGATCATCTGTTTGGCAGCGGCGAGGCGGTGTACGCCACGGCGATGCTCGGCTACGCGGCCGAGTTCGCGTTCAGCCGGCTCGGCCTGCGCCACGACGTGGCTCAGGAGGCGGCGGCCGTCCCGGCACGGCAGGGGGCCGGGCTGCCGGCAGCGCTGATCGGGGCGGCGGCCGGCGGGATCGGCGGCGCCGCCGATCCCGCCGAGGCGGCCGGCCCGACCGACGGGGCCGCGACCCCGATCGACCCGTCCGACCCCGCCGCCGTGGCCCTCGCTGCGGCCCGGGCCCGGGAGATCGAGGCTGTCCGGCGGCGGGCGAACGCCGCGCACACGCTGGCCGCCGGTAACGACGGCGACGTGGCGGTTCCCGCGCGTGCCCGGTGGATCGGGCGGATCGCCGTCGCGCTGACGGTCGTCGGCTGGACGCTGCACCTGGGGTCCGTCATCACTCGTGGCCTCGCGGCGGACCGGGTGCCCTGGGGCAACATGTACGAGTTCTCGTCGATGATCTGCCTGATCGCGGTCACGACGTTTCTCGCCCTGATGATCCGGCAGCCGGTCCGGTGGCTGGGCGTCTTCGTCATGCTGCCGGTCGTGCTCTCGCTCGGTTTCGCCGGCACTGTGCTCTATGTCGCAGCGGGACCGCTGGTGCCCGCGCTCAACTCGTACTGGCTCAAGATCCATGTGGTCGGTGCGATCGTCRCCAGCGGGGTGTTCCTGGTCTCCGCCGTGACCACGGTGTTGTTCCTCGTCAAGGAGCGTTGGGAAAATCGGCTGGCCGAGGTCGCGGCCGGACGGGCTGACGCGAGCCAGGCCATGCAGCGCCGGGGCGGCATCGTCATGCGCCTGCCGTCGTCGGCGGCGCTCGACACCCTGTCCTACCGGGTCATCGCGTTCGCGTTCCCGATCTGGACCTTCGCGATCATTGCCGGGGCGATCTGGGCGGAATCAGCATGGGGCCGCTACTGGGGGTGGGACCCCAAGGAGACGTGGTCGTTCATCACCTGGGTCTGCTACGCCRCCTACCTGCACGCCCGCGCGACGGCCGGATGGCGTGGGCGGCGGGCCGCGGCGATCTCGCTGCTGGCCTTCAGCGCCCTGTTCGTGGACTACTACCTGGTGAATCTGGTCATCTCGGGGCTGCACTCCTACGCCGGCATCTGACCCTCCCCACGGCTGCTGCTCCCTGGTCCCGGCCTGGCCCCGCCGGGGAGAACGGGCGGGCCACCCGCAGCCTGCGGAGAACACCCCGCTCGGCCGCGTACCGGAACGACGGACCGCTGCTCGTCCCGGTGCGCGGAGCCGGTCAGCCGCGGGCTCGTGCCCCTGGATCCCCCGCGTCCATGCGGCTCAGCCGCGGGACGATGACGACGGAGGTCCGGCCTCGCCCTTGCGGATCCGGGCGGACAGCTCCCGCATGAAGTCCGGGTCGTCGTCGGGACCCTTCGGCCGGACGGCGGCCCGGCGGGTGCCCGTCCGCGCGCTGTACCGGCCGAAGCCGCCATCACGCCGGCTGTCGATGCCCCAGGACGATCGTTGCCCGAAGGCCGGATGGTCGGAGACCGGCCGGCGCAACGGCCGCTCGCCGACGCTGTTCGCGCGAGGTCGACCGAAGAAAAACCATCCGGCGGTGYCGAAGATACCAAGGAAGATCACTGCTACGATCCACGCGAGTTTGGGCATGATCCGAACCTCCTCGGGGGGTGTCCCGAAGACATCGATGATCGCGTAAGCCCAAACACCAATGATCACAAACGTCAGCGCGAGGCCCAGCACCGGCCGGTCGCTCCTTCCTGCTTTTCTTGATCGTTATGTCCGTCTTGGCCTGTCAGGTATGGAACATCCGATCCGCGGGCATCTAATCCCCGACCCGTGGCGAAACCCCCGACCCGTGGCGACGTCACGGACGGATGGCGCCACGGACGGGCGACCTCACCAGATGGGTCAGGCGAGCACGTACCGTCCGCTATGGCCCGCGACGGACGTACATGTCGTGGTGATGGCCGGCCCGTGTATCTCTAGTGTGCCTTCCGCGCCGGCTCCTCGTCCTCCCGGTCCGTTATCCGACGAGGCCGTGCCCGGGACGTGACGTGTTGAACTGGGATCGTGACCACCTGTGGGCGGTCGGGCATCCACCCGTGGCGACTGCGAGGATGGAGCTCATGGCCTGGGCGGATCTGCGTGCGTTCCTTGCTCATCTCGAAAGGCGGAAGGATCTGCGCCGCGTCACCGTACCCGTCGACCCGCGTCTCGAGGTCACCGAGATCGTGACCCGGGTGGTACGGGAGCGCGGGCCGGCTCTGCTGTTCGAGTCMCCGGCCGGCGCCGACATGCCGCTGGCGATCAATGTGTTCGGCACCGAGGAGCGGATGGCTGCCGCGCTCGGCGTCGAGGCGCTGGACGACATCGGTGAACGGCTCGGCGCGCTGCTGCGCCCGCAGCTGCCGATCGGCCTGTCCGGGTTGCGTGAGGCGTTCGGCAAGGCAGCGTCGCTCGCCTCGGTCCCGCCCCGCCGGGTCCGGACCGCGCCCTGCCAGGACGTCGTCCTCAAGGGTCCGGACGTCGACCTGTTCCGGCTGCCGGGGGTGCACGCCTGGCCGAACGACGGCGGGGCCTTCCTCAACCTCGGTCTGACGCACACGAAGCACCCCGAGACCGGGGCGCGTAACCTCGGGATGTACCGGTTGCAACGCCATGACGCACGCACCGTCGGCATGCACTGGCAGATCCACAAGGACTCCAACGCGCATCACGCGGTCGCCGAGCGGCGTGGGGAGCGGCTGCCGGTCRCCATCGCGTTCGGGTGCGACCCGGCGGTCACCTACGCCGCGTCCGCCCCCCTGCCTGCCGACCTCGACGAGTACCTGTTCGCCGGTTACCTGCGCGGCGAGCGGGTGGAGATGGTCGACTGCCTCTCCGTCCCGCTGCGGGTGCCCGCGAACGCACAGGTGGTGATCGAGGGCTGGCTCGAGCCGGGGGAGCGGCTGCCCGAGGGGCCGTTCGGCGACCACACCGGCTTCTACACGCCCGTCGAACCGTTCCCGGCGCTGCACGTCGACGTGATGACGATGCAGCGTGACCCGGTGTTCCAGACGATCGTGGTCGGTCGGCCGCCGCAGGAGGACGGTCCGATGGGCAAGGCCACCGAACGGATCTTCCTGCCACTGGTCAGGATGATGATTCCCGAGATCGTCGACTACGACCTGCCCGAGGCGGGGGTGTTCCACAATTGCTGCATCGTCTCCATCGAGAAGCGTTATCCGAAGCACGCRCAGAAGGTGATGAACGCGGTCTGGGGGGCCGGGCTGCTGTCGTTGTCGAAGCTKATCGTGGTCGTCGACGCCGACTGCGACGTGCACGACTACCACGAGGTCGCTTGGCGCGCCTTCGGCAACGTCGACTATGCCCACGACCTGATCACCACCATCGGGCCGGTGGACCATCTCGACCACGCCGCCTACGAGCAGTTCTGGGGCGGCAAGGTCGGTGTGGACGCGACCCGCAAGCTACCGAGCGAGGGTTACCGGCGCGACGGCGGCTGGCCGGAGGAGATCGTCATGGACGAGGCGGTCCGCGAACGGGTCACCCGCCGATGGAAGGAGTATGGCCTGTGACCGTCCTCCGTTTTTCTTGCCTAGCCAGAGGGACAAAAAGGACGCTGGGGCCTCTGGCTGGGCAAGGAACAAGGAGTGGTGATCGCGGTGAGTGACGCCGCGTGGGTGCCTGGCGCGTCGGAGTCGGTCGGGCGAGGGTCGGGAGCCGGCCCGGGACACGCCACCGGCCGGGTACGGGCGTTTCTGCGGCTCGTCGTCATCGAGCACTCGGTCTTCGCGCTGCCGTTCGCCTACATCGCGGCGCTCGCCGCCTCGTTCGCGGATTCCCGGTCGGTGCACTGGTCGGACCTCGCCCTCGTCACCGTGGCGATGGTCGCGGCCCGAACTTTCGCCATGGCCGCAAACCGGGTCATCGATCGCGCGATCGACGCCCGTAATCCGAGGACGGCGAACCGAGAGCTGGTCACCGGCGTGGTCTCGGTGCGTACGGCGGTCGTCGGCGCCGCKGTCGCGCTCGCCGTCTTCCTCACCGCCGCCGCGGCCTTGTCCTGGCTCTGCCTGCTGCTCGCGCCGGTCGCCGTCGCGCCGCTTGTCGTCTACCCCTACGCGAAACGGTTCACCGACTTCCCGCACGCCGTGCTCGGCATCGCCCAGGCGGTGGCCCCGGTCGGCGCGTGGATCGCGGTCACCGGTGAGTGGTCCTGGGCCGCACTGGTGCTCGGCCTTGCGGTCGGTAGCTGGATCGGCGGCTTCGACGTGATCTACGCCTGCCAGGATGCCGAGGTCGACCGGCGCATCGGCGTGCGTGCGGTGCCGGCCCGGTTCGGGGTGCGGGCCGCGCTCATTGGTTCCACGGTTACGCATATGATCACCTTTGCGTTGTTCATCGTCTACGGGCTGATGGACAACGCCGGTCCGTGGTGGTGGGCTGGGCTCGTGCTGACGGCGGCGGCATTCTGCTATGAGCACGCCATCGTGTCCCCGAACGACCTGTCGCGGGTCAACCGGGCCTTCCTCACCGCGAACGGATTCGTCGGCATCGTCTTGTTCCTCTTCGCCGTTGTCGATCTCGCCAGCCGTGGTCTGGCCGTCTGAGCATCGGATTCGTCATGGCCGATGTGTTCAGTGSCCCCGAGGAGGGGGCCGGAGCGCGCCTGCCGTGGGTGGTCGGGGTGAGCGGCGCCAGTGGAACCCCCTACGCGGCCGCGGTGCTGCGTGGCCTGCTGGCHGCTCGGCTGCCAGTCGATCTGGTGCTGTCCCGCGCGGCCCGCCTGACCCTGCTYGATGAGACGGGTATCGCCTGGCGTGACTCCGCCTGGGCGAAAGCCCTGGTCACGTGGCTGTCCATGCCCCTGGGCGGGGTGTCACCTCCGGAGGGTCTGTCGGCGCGGCTGGCCGATCGTGACGTGCTGGCCGATACGGTGTCCACCCTCGTCGCGGTACATGCCCCTGGTGATCTGGGGGCGCCGACGAGCAGCGGTTCGTACCCGACTCGCGGGATGATCGTCGTCCCGGCGAGCACCGCCTGCCTGGCCGGCATCACCCTGGGACTGTCCAAGGATCTGTTGCAGCGGTCGGCGGATGTCACGCTCAAGGAAGGCCGCCGTCTGATCGTCGTCCCGCGGGAGATGCCCTACACCCGCGCGACGCTGCGCCACATGCTGGACCTGCACGACGCCGGGGCGGTGGTGGCCGCGGCGAGCCCGGGGTTTTACGCGGGTGTGCGGACGGCCGGCGATCTCGTCGACTTCGTGGCCRGGCGGGTGCTCGACGCCGCCGACGTGCCGCACACGCTCTTCCGGCGTTGGACCGGCGAGCTCGGCGGCGCCCGCCGTGACCTGGCGGACCGCCGTGACCTGCTGGAGGTCGAGACGGCGCCACCGGCCGGGTGACGTCTGTTCCCCCTGGCGCAGGCCCCACCCGGACAGGCACAGTTGTCGGGAACGGGCCCCGACCGGGGCCGCGGTGCCGGCGGGATGAGGACGATATGGCGACGGGTGGGCGCGGACCGACGAGGAACCGGGGCCGGGGAACCGGTGGGGTGGACGGGGCCACGGCACGCAGATCCGCCTCGGCGCGGCCGGGTCGTCCCACTCGCGCCGAGCGGCCCGCGCCGCAGGACGTGAACCTGCGTGCGCAACTGCCGTATTTCCTGATCCGCGTCGCAGCCCTCGCCGTGATTACCGTGATCCTGGTGGCCGTCGGGCTGAACCTGCTGATGGCGCTGCTCGTTGGGTTCGCTGTCGCCGGACTGCTGACCTGGCCGCTCGGGCGGATGCAGCGCAGGGCCGCACAGCGGGCCGCTCAGCGCCCGGATGCGAGGAACGCCGGGAACGCCGGGAACGCCGGGAACAGCGGGAACAGCGGGAACGCCGGGTAGCCGCGAGTAGTCGGACGCCCCGCCGGATCGCGGGGCGGATCGCGGGGCGGCTGTGACCGGGCAGCCGTGCTCGCCTCCGAGGACACCGAGACCGGCGGGCTAGGCTGGAAGGCATGGATGCTGGGCTCAAGCGGGAGATCGAGGCCAAAGTTTCCGCCGGCGAGAGACTGAGCCGTGCCGACGGGGAGGCGCTGTACGCCAGCGACGACCTCGTCTGGTTGGGCGGTCTCGCCCACGAGGTTCGCACCAGAAAGAACGGCGACAAGACCTTCTTCAACGTCAACCGGCATCTGAACCTGACGAACGTCTGCTCGGCGTCCTGCGCGTACTGCTCGTTCCAGCGCAAGCCCGGTGAGTCCGATGCCTACACCATGCGCATCGAGGAGGCTGTCCGGCTGGCGAAGGAGATGGAGCCGGCCGGGATCACCGAGCTGCATATCGTCAACGGTCTGCATCCGACGCTGCCCTGGCGTTACTATCCGCGCTCGCTGCGGGAGCTCGGCAAGGCGCTGCCCGGCGTCGCCTTGAAGGCGTTCACCGCTACCGAGATCCACTGGTTTGAGAAGATCAGTGGCCTGTCCGCCGATGAGATCCTCGACGAGCTCATCGACGCGGGACTCGAGTCGCTCACCGGCGGCGGCGCGGAGATCTTCGACTGGGAGGTCCGCCAGAAGATCGTCGGTCACGAGACGCACTGGGAGGACTGGTCGCGCATCCACCGGCTCGCCCACGCCAAGGGCCTGCGCACTCCGTGCACGATGCTGTACGGGCACGTCGAGGACCCCCGGCACCGGGTGGACCACGTGCTGCGGCTGCGTGAGCTGCAGGATTCCACGGGCGGGTTCACGGTCTTCATCCCGCTGCGCTTCCAGCACGACGCCGCCGGCGACCCGCGCAACCGGTTGATGAACCAGCCGATGGCGACGGGGGCCGAGGCGTTGAAGACGTTCGCCGTCTCCCGGCTGCTGTTCGACAACGTGGACCACATCAAGTGCTTCTGGGTGATGCATGGTCTCACCACGGCGCAGCTCGCGTTGAACTTCGGCGCCGACGACCTCGACGGTTCCGTTGTCGAGTACAAGATCACGCACGATGYGGACCGGTTCGGGACGCCGCACACCATGACCCGCGAGGATCTGCTCGCAATCATCCGCGACGCCGGCTTCCGCCCGGTCGAGCGGGACACCCGCTACCGGGAGATCCGTGTCTACGACGGTCCCGACCCGGCTCGGCGTGACGTCCCGACCTCGATCGACGCCTGACCGGTGGACCGGATGGGCACCGGGGAGGGGCCGGGGCCGGCCCGCGGATCCGAGGAGTCGCCGGCGCCCGGGGGTTCCGGGCCTGTCCGGCCCCACGGAGCACCCGGCATCGGATCGATCTTTGTGCTGGCCTTCCTGGTGATCCTGTTTCCGGGGGTGGCCGGGTATGTGGTGCTCGACTGGATCGGTCTGCCGATCGGTGCCGCCGGCCTGCTGGGTCTGTTCGTCGTCTTCCTGGGGCTGGGCTTCTTCCCGACCGTGCTGCGCCGGCTCGGCTGGGTGCCGACGAAGAGACGGAGGACGTGATGGCGCAATCGCGTAGGCGGCTGGTTTCGTGGCCACAGCGGGTTTCGTGGCCACAGCGGGCGATGCCCGACTCGCCGACCGAATCGGGCCAGGCGGGCGAGCGCGGCCTGCTCGGCATCAACCTGCGGTACTTCGCGGTACGCGTGGTGCTCTTCGGAGCGGTGCTGGCCGTGGTCCTGCTGCTGGGGGTGAACGGGCTGCTGGCCTTCGCCCTGGCCGTGGTGTTCAGCGGGCTGCTCAGCTATCCCCTGGCGTTGCGCCAGCGCCGCGCGGTCATCGAGGTCATGGAGGAGCGCCGGGGCGGACGGTGTTGACCGGAGCCGGAGCGGACGACGACGGCGATACCCAGGCCCGTCCCCGGGTGGGGCACATCCAGTTTCTGAACTGCCTGCCGCTGTACTGGGGACTGGTCCACTCCGGTGCTCTGCTCGACATCGAGCTGACGAAGGACACCCCGGACCGGCTGAACGACGCGCTGATCGTCGGCGATCTCGATATCGGTCCGATCAGCCTGGTGGAGTACCTCCGGCATGCCGACGAGCTCGTCGTGCTGCCCGACCTCGCGGTCGGCTCCGACGGTCCGGTCCTGTCCGTCGTGCTGAGCACGGCGGCGCCGCTCGCGGAGATCCGGACCGTCGCGCTCGGCTCGACGTCCAGGACCAGCGTGCTGCTCGCCCGGATGTTGCTGGAGGAGCGCCACGGCCTGCGACCGGAGTACGTGACGATGCCGCCGGACCTGCCGTCGATGCTGYGGGAGGCGGATGCCGCGGTGATCATCGGGGATACCGCGCTACGGGCGACCTACGACGCCGAGCGGGGCGGTCCGGACCATCCTCTCCGGCTCATCGATCTCGGTGCCGCCTGGCAGGAGTGGACCGGCCTGCCCATGGTGTTCGCCGTGTGGGCCGCCCGACGGTCCTTCGCCGAACGCCGTCCCGGGGTGGTCAAGGAGGTGCACGGCGCGTTCCGCTCCGGACTCGACCTGGCGCTGCGTGATGTGGACGAGGTCGCGGCGCGGGCGGCCCGTTTTGAGGTGTTCGACCCGGGCACGCTGGCCCGGTATTTCACCACTCTCGACTTTCGGCTTGGTGCGCGCCAGCAGGCGGGGATTATCGCCTTCGCCGGACGTGCCGCGCGGCGAGGTGATGTTCCGGCGCTGCGCGAACTGCGTTTCGCGGACGTCTGAGCGCCACTCAGGCCGGCGGTCGGAACCCCGCTCAGACCGGTGGTCGGAACGCGCGGGAGATACTGGTCGGCGGAATCGGAACCGCTCGGCGCGTACTCGCCGTGGCGAAGCGCGCGATACGGCCCTTTACCAGCGCGATCAACCGGGGCGGGGTGGCTCGCCCGCCCGGCGCGATCAGCATCTCGTCGAGAGTCTCGCCACCGGAATCATCCCCGTCGGCCAGAGCATACCTCGGAGCGCTGGGCTCACCTGGCGGCCCGGACCGTGGGTCCGGTGGCACGGGGGCCCCGGGGCCGTCGCCGGACACGATGCCGGGTTCGGTGCCGGGTTCGGTGCCCTCGCAGACCTGCCGGGCGGCCGCGTCGATGAGGCTGTTGACCGCGAGGGTCCAGGCCCGTAGTCCTTCGTGACCGGTCAGCTCGGTGAACACCGCCGCCTCGAGGCAGCAGGTGCTGGCTCCCGCGAGCTCGTCCACGTCCAACAGGGAGATGGCGAGCAGCCCGGCCAGGTGACCCGCGAGCATGAACAGCCGGAACTGCTGGTGCGGCAGCATGGGCGTGTGTAGCAGGTTGTCGACGACGTTCTGCTGCTCCAGCACCTGGGCGGTGACGTCCTGTGGATCGAGCCGATCGGCCTTGGCGATCAGATCGGCCACCAACCGATCGAGGTAGTCCAGTTCGGTGTCCGACCGGCGGTGGTCGAGCAGATCCGAAACCCGGCGGCGGGACTCCCGCTCCGGATCGGGCCTGCGACGCAGGCGTTCCGCCCGGGCGGCGACGGCTGCCTCACGCAGGTCGATGAGGGCGCCCCCGGCCTCCAGCGCCGCGTCGACTGCGGCGATCACCGGCCGGGAGGGGATGCCTCGGCTGGGCTGTTCGAGCTGACCGATGTACTGGCGGCTGTAGCCGGTGCGTCGGGCGAGCTCCTCCCGAGAGAGGACACGTTCACAGCGCCGCCGTCGGACCTCAGCGGGTAGCAGGTCTTCGGCGGTCGCCGCATCGTGYCGGCCTCGGCTCCGTTGCCGCATCTGTGACGTCCTTCCGCGTGGCAAGGTCCCGCCTCCCGAGGAGGGAAGCTCAGCAGTCGTGTGCTGTCTCTGCCCGCCCGCCTGACGGTCGCCCGCCCGATGGCCAGCAGAGAGTCACCGATAGTGATCAGATTACTCCAGACTGCACCCTAGTAGACTAGAGGTCAAAAGTCCCATACACATCCAGTTCCAATGATTACTCTCAGCTGTCGGGTGGCAGGCGAAGTTGATCGGCGTCGCGCTTCGTGGTCGACCGATTGATCGTAGCGTGGAAGTCGTCCGTCGTACCGCGCCTCCGTCGAGACATTATGCCGACCTTCTTGGGTTATTGTTGGGAAACGCGAGCGTTGCCACGGAAGTGTTGGCAGAAAGCGGCGGAATCGCCGAGGGCTCGTCCGGACGGGCTATTCCCGCATGGTGTGCTATCGCGGCCGCGTCCAGGCTGCGGTGCTTCGCGACGGTCTGCGGGTATCGGCCTGATGGCCAACGTGGGTCATCCTCGGAAACCATCCTGAATGACGATGCGCGGGGTCGGGCGGGGCGCGTACAAAAGAATGGTGGATACCGGCCGTTCGGTGGATGCCGACACCGTCGGGCTCGTCGGGGAGAAGGCCGTCGGCCTGGYCGGCGGTTCCGCTGTGGGCCGTGGTTCCCCTCCGGGGGAGCAGGTGCCTCCGCCCGGTCCACGGCGCGTCGTCGTCGTTGACGACGCGGACGGCGTGCGCGAACTATTGTGCCTGTTGCTGGAGACCGAACCCGACTTCGTGATCGTCGGCGCCGCGTCCAACGGCGCGGAGGCGATCGACGAGGTCGTCCGCACCGAGCCGGACCTCGTGCTGCTTGACCTGGCCATGCCGGTCCTCGACGGCATCGCCGCCCTGCCGCGGATCCGGCGGGTCGTGCCGCGGGCCACGGTGGTGATTTTCACGGGATTCTCTGAGGATGCGTTGCTCGACCAGGTGCTGKAACTCGGCGCGGACGCCCTGCTGGAGAAAGGGCTGGCCACCGGTCCGCTGGTGGAGCAGCTTCGACGGCTGTGCGCCGTCCACCGGACGATCTGAGCGATCTTGCGACTGGCAGAATTGTTCATTTTCTCCACTGGCATGATAGAGTTTTATGTTCGGTGGCTGTCATGGTTGCCGCATCGGTCGCATCGGCCATGATGGACGATCTCGGGGCTGGCTGTCCGGTTTGTTGCAGTTTGGAGCAGCATGGCGGGTCGAAGTAGGCCGGACAGTGCCCCGACTTGCCCATCGGCCGTACTTCTGTGGAAACATGGGCTCGTGACTACGTGCGCCCTCGCTGGTGGGGTGCCGGTTGGGCAGGCGTCGGGCCTTCCGGTCGATGCCTCCCGCCGGCGCCGGGCTGCGTCGTCCCCCGCGGTGCCGTGCCTGGTGATCGAGCCGATGYTCGTCGCCCGTCTGCACGTCGACCTGCTGCGGGTTTCCAGCGCCGGCTGTCGCCGCCCCCGCTGACGTCTCCGTTCGTGGCGCCCGCTGTCGGCGCCGCGACTTCCTCGCGCACCGAGAGATCTCATGACTTCTCCTGYTCGTCCTGCCCGGTCCGCGCGCCCGTCCCGACCCAAGGGAGCGGGCCAGTGGGCGTTGGGATATTCCGAGCCGCTCAACGCGAACGAGCGGATGAAGAAGGACCAAGGCGGCCTGGAGGTGCGGGACCGCATCCTCAACCTCTACCCGCGCACCGGTTTCGACGGGATCGATCCCCAGGACCTGCGGGGCCGGTTCCGGTGGTGG
The DNA here is from genome assembly GCF_001983015.1 of Frankia sp. CcI156. Taxonomy (NCBI): domain Bacteria; kingdom Bacillati; phylum Actinomycetota; class Actinomycetes; order Frankiales; family Frankiaceae; genus Frankia; species Frankia sp. CcI156. The sequence goes on along the minus strand of NZ_MOMD01000001.1, from coordinate 156,519 downwards.
GGTCTGTACACCCAGCGCCGGCCGGGGATCAGTGGCGGGCGGACGGCGATCCTCGAACCCGAGGAACTGGACGACTCCTACTTCATGCAGCGCATCCGGCTCGACGGCGGCCGGATGACCTCGGATCAGCTCCGGGTGATCGCCGACGTCTCCACCTGCTACGGCCGGGACGTCGCTGATGTCACCGACCGGCAGAACATCCAACTCCACTGGATCCGGATCGAGGATGTGCCGGCGATCTGGGCGGCGCTGGAGAACGCCGGCATGACCACCGCCGAGGCCTGTGGCGACACCCCCCGGGTGATCCTCGGTTGCCCGCTCGCCGGGGTCGACGGTGACGAGATCATCGACGGGAGCGAGGCGATCGACGAGGTCGTCCGCCGGTTCGTCGGCGACCCCACGCTGGCCAACCTGCCCCGTAAGTTCAAAAGCGCCATCTCCGGCTGCGCCGACCACTGCACGTTGCACGAGATCAACGACATCGCGTTCGTCGGGGTCGTCCATCCGGAGCTGGGAGCCGGCTACGACCTGTGGGTCGGTGGCGGTCTGTCGACGAACCCACGGCTCGGCGTGCGGCTGGGCGCGTTCGTGCCGCCGGCGCGGGTTGCCGAGGTCTGGCACGGCGTCGTATCGCTGTTCCGAGACTACGGCTACCGACGGCTGCGCACCCGCGCCCGGTTGAAGTTCCTGGTCGCGGACATGGGCGCCGAATGGGTGCGCGCGACTCTGGAGAAGGAGTACCTGGCTTCGGCGCTGCCCGATGGCCCGCCGCCGGCCCCGCCGCGCAGCGAGGGGCGCGACCACATCGGGGTGCACCGCCAGCGCGACGGCCGCAACGCCGTGGGGTTCGCACCGCGGGCGGGTCGGCTCAGCGGGACCACGCTGAGCGCGGTGGCGGACCTCGCCGACCGGTTCGGGCAGGGCCGCATCCGCGCCACGACGACGCAGAAGCTCGTCATCCTCGATGTCGCCGACGCGGACGTCAACGCGCTGGAGGCCGAACTCGGTGCGCTCGACCTGGTGGTCCGCCCGAGCGTGTTCCGGCGCGGCACGATGGCCTGCACCGGTATCGAGTTCTGCAAACTGGCGATCGTCGAGACCAAGGGTCGGGCCCGCGACCTCATCGACGAGCTCGAACGCCGGCTGCCCGACTTCGACGAGCCGATCGGGATCAACGTCAACGGCTGCCCCAACGCCTGCGCCCGCTTTCAGGTCGCCGACATCGGGCTCAAGGGCTCCCTGGTACCGGACGACGCCACCGGTGAGATGGTCGAGGGCTTCCAGGTCCACCTCGGCGGGCACCTGGGCACCAGGTCGCGGCTGGGCCGCAAGTCGCGTGGTCTGAAGGTGACCGCCGACGGCCTCGTCGACTACGTCGTCGCGGTGCTGGAGACCTACCGGGCGGACCGGACCGCGGGGGAGAGCTTCGCGGACTGGGCGGAGCGGGCCGACGAGGCCCAACTGACGGCGCTCGGTGCCGCAGATGGCTAGCGGTGAGCGGGTGGTGCCCTTCTACTGCCCGTATTGCGGCGAGGAGGACATCGTCCCGGACACGCCGCCGGAGGGCTCCGGCGCGGGACATGGTCACGGGTACTGGGCGTGCCGGTCCTGCCTGCGGGGCTTCCGGCTGAGCCTGACGGCCCTCGCGGTCGCCTCGGGCGGGACCGCCGTCATCACGGGCGGGGCGTTCGGCGCGGCGGAAGAGCAGGCGGCACGGTGATCGGCAATGGACAGCACCCGGGCGGCTGCCCGGTGGACGACCGCGGCATCCGCCTGCGGCGTCGCCGGAGCCGGGTTGCGTGACGACGAGGAGACGAGCTGATGGATGCCGCGTTGCAGGCCCGGGCGCTGCGGGCCGGGGACGACCTCGAGGGCGCGCCGGCGGAGGAGATCCTGCGCTGGGCGGTCGGGGAATTCGGGACGAAGCTGGCGATCGCCGCCTCGATGGCTGAGGCGATCCTCGTGGACATGCTCGCCCGGATTCGGTCCGACGTCCCCGTGGTTTTCATCGACACCGGTTATCACTTCCCCGAGACCGTCGGTACCCGGGACGCGGTGGCCGGAACCTACGACCTGCCGATCATCAGCGCCCGTCCGCAGCTCACCGTCGTCGGCCAGGACGCCGTCTACGGCCAGGACCTCTACCGGACCGACCCGGACCTGTGCTGCCGGATGCGCAAGGTCGTTCCGCTGGATCGGGCCCTGGCGCCCTACCGTGCCTGGGCCGCGGGGTCGCGGCGGGCGGAGTCGCCCAGCCGGGCGAAGCTCCGGGTCGTCGACTGGGACGCCCGACGGGGCAAGGTGAAGATCCACCCGCTCGCGGCTTGGACCGACGAGGACGTCGAACGCTACGTGGCCGAGCACGGCGTCATCGTCAACCCGCTCCTCTCCGATGGTTACGACTCGGTCGGCTGCTGGCCGTGCACCCGGCGKGGCGCCGGCCGGGAGGGCCGGTGGGTCGGTTCGATCAAGACGGAGTGCGGCATCCACTGACCTCCTCGGGCCTGCCGGCTGCCGGTGTTCGAAGGCAACCGAGCAGGTACGGTGCACGCCGTGACGGACGGGCGAAGTGTGGGTGAGGTCTGGCTGGTCGGCGCGGGTCCGGGCGATCCCGGTCTGCTCACCGTTCGCGGCCGTGAGGTGCTGGCGAACGCGGACGTCGTGGTCACCGACCGGCTCGCCGCGGCCGTCCTCCTCGGCGCYGCCCCGGCCGGCGCCGAGATCATCCACGTGGGCAAGAGCCCGGCCGCCCCGTCGTGGACCCAGGAGGAGATCAACGCGGTCCTCGTCGACCGGGCGCGCGCCGGTGCGCGCGTCGTCCGCCTCAAGGGCGGCGATCCCTACATGCTCGGGCGAGGCAGCGAGGAGGCGCAGGCCTGCGCCGCGGCGGGGGTCGCGTGCACCGTCGTGCCCGGCGTCACCTCGGCGCTGGCCGTACCCGCCTGTGCCGGCATCCCGGTCACCCATCGTGGTCTCGCGCAGGAAGTTGCCATCGTCTCGGGGCACCTGCCACCCGGCCATCCGGAGTCGACGGTGGACTGGGCCGCTCTCGCGGCCTCCCGGGCGACCATCGTCATCCTGATGGGGGTGGCGCGTCTCATGGACATCGCCGACGCGCTGCTCACCGGCGGTCGCCCCGAGGCGACGCCGGTCGCGGTCATCGAGCGCGGGGCGACCCCGGCGCAGCGGGTCCTGCGGACCACCCTGGACGCGCTGGCGATCGACGCGATCGCGGCCGGTGTGCGGTCTCCCGCGGTGATCGTGGTCGGAGAGGTCGCGGCGCGCCGGGACGCGCTGGCCTTGGAGGCGGGGCCGCTCACCGGGATCCGGGTACTCGTGGCCCGTACCCGGCCGCGGCCGGGTCTGCTGGCTCGCCGGCTGCGGCAGCTGGGCGCGGATGCGGTCGAGACCGTCGTTGCCCGGCCCGCGCCGGTCGAGGACGCCGGTGCCGCGCTGGTGGCGGCGCTGCCGGGAGCGGGCGGCCTGCTGCTGGCCGATGCGGACGAGGTCGCCGCCGTGGTGACCCTGCTGCGTCGAGCCGGCACCGACGTGCGGGCGTTGGCCGGCCTGACTCTCGTCGCGGCCCGCGAGGACGCCGCGGAAGCGCTTGACGGCCTGGGCCTCGCCTCGGTGCCCGTCGCCGAGCTGTCCACGGATCCGCTGTCCGCGGATCCATCGTCGACCGGTCCCGCCGGTCCGACCGGCTCGTCGCGGGTGCTGATCGCCGGCGCGGCGGACCCGCCGGACGCGGTGTGTTCCCTGCGCCGGGTGCCGCTGCTCACCGACGTGACCGCCGAGCCGGATCCCCGGATCGCCGAGGAGCTCCGGCATGGCGACTTCGACGTCGCGGTCTTCGCGTCGTCCACCGCCGCCCGCGGCACCGCCGAGATCTACGGACCTCTCCCGCCCGATCTGCTCATCGCGGCGATGGGTCGACGCAGCGCGCTGGCCTGCGCGGCGGCGGGCATGCGGGTGGACATCGTGCCCACCGAACCCGGGGTCCATCCGCTCGCGGCCGCCGTCGCGGACTTCGTCGTCACCAGCCGGTCCACCGGCTCGCCTGGGGGTTGATCTTCAGGGTGGCGGCATCGGCTTCGCGGACCAGGAGACGCAGGGTGTCGTCGAGTCGCGCGCGGACCGCGTCGACGACGCTCGCGTGCAGCCCGAGCGGCTCCGACAGCACCCATCGGGTCGTCGGGTGCCGGCACCGGGCGCCCTCCAGTGCCGCCGGGATGTCCCGGCGGGTGTGGTTGCCGTCGAACAGGAAGAACGGGTAGGCGACGATTTCGGTGCATCCCGCGTCGGCCAGCGTGGCGTACCCGGTGGCGATGTCGGGCTGGGCGATTTCAAGGAAGGCGGCTTCGACCRCCCCCCACGTCCATGGCGCGGCGGCATGGCCGGGATCGACCACATGGCCGGGATCGACCAGGAGCCGGTGGGCGAGTTCCCGAACCGTCGCGTTCGCCTCGTCCCGCCGGGATCCGTGACCGATCACCAGTAGACCGCGCATGTTCCCAGTGTGCGCCGCGGGTCCGCCGGTGCCCGGTCGGAAACGGCCACATCCGTCGGCCGCATCCGTCGGCCACGCCTGTCGRCCACGCCCGCCGGGCGCTCAGCCGCCGGTGCCGTCGTCGGAGCTGTGCCCCGGGAAGATCTTTGCCGACGGGTCCACCAGCGGCGCCGCGTTGTTGACCGCCGTCGCGGCCTCCCCGAAACCCGTCGCGATCAGGCGGACCTTCCCCGGGTACTCGGTGATGTCGCCGGCCGCGAAGATCCGCTCGACCCCGGTCGCCATCGTCGGGTCGACGACAATGTGCCGCTTGTCAATGGTCAGATTCCAGCGGGTCAGCGGTCCGAGGTCGGCGGTGAATCCGAGCGCGGCGACGACCGCCTGCGCGGGTCGGACATGTCGGTCGCCGGTGCGGGTCTGCACCAGTTCGACCTTCTCGATCCACTCCTCACCGTGGACCATGGCGACCTCGGTGAAGGTCAGGATCTCGACGGAGGACGCCTCGACCCGCTCGACTGTGGACATATGCGCCCGGAACCGGTCCCGCCGGTGCACGAGGGTGACCGAGCGGGCGATCGGCTCCAGGGCCAGCGCCCAGTCGAAGGCGCTGTCCCCRCCGCCGACCACGATGACGTCCTGGCCGGTGTGGACGTCGAGCTTGGGCACGAAGTAGACCAGGCCGCGGCCCAGATGCGCGGTGCCGGTGGGCAGCGGGCGGGGGGCGAAGGTGCCGAGACCGCCGGTGATGACGACGACCTTGGCGCGTACCCGAAGGCCCTGGCTGCTGGTCACCACCACGGCGTCCGGCTTGTGGGCCAGCTCGGCGGCCTGCTGGCCCAGCAGGTAGGTGGGGGAGAACTGGTTCGCCTGGATCAACAGGGCGTCGATCAGTTCCCGCCCCCGGACGGCCGGCAGACCCGCGATGTCGTAGATCACCTTCTCCGGGTACATCGCGGTGACCTGACCGCCGGCCTCGGGCAACGAGTCCATGAGCGCGACCGACATGCCGCGGAATCCGGCGTAGTAGGCGCCGTAGAGACCGGCCGGACCGGCGCCTACGATCAGCATGTCGACGTCGGTGTCGACCGGGGACGTCCCCGACCGCACGGCGCCGGTGACGCTCGCTCCGGCCGCGGGGTCGGTCTCCGTGACCGCGTTCGCGGGCTGGTGCGCATCGGCGGACTGCGTGACCACGGGTGACTCCCTAGGCTTGGCGGCCGACCGGCGCTGTCGGGGCAGCCGGTCGGTAGCAGTGGATGTTCCCTCCCTCATCCTGCCGGAGACACACCTCACCCGCCTTCATCCGCGGAATGGTGAGTCGTCGACCACCTGTGGTTGTTGTCGACCACCTGCGGTCTCCTCGGATACGGCTGGCGGGAACGATCGGATCCGCCGCGTCGGCTGGCGGACAACGCTCGACATCGATTTACTCGAGAGGGTTAGCGTGACTTCCGCGCCGTTGCGGATGCCCGTAGGGACTGGGCGACGACGGACTGTGGCGTGATGATGGGTTCATCTCCCTGCACGGGGAGACAATTGCGGCACCGGTGACGGCTCCCAGGCCGGAACGGTACCTGGGCCGCGGCCGGAGGTATAACACGGGCGGGAGAACAGTGACGGAACGATCGGCGCGTCGGGTTTCGCCTATCGGCGGATATCCGGCCGAGGCGCCGCATCCCGATGATCCGACCACGATCGGTGTTTACCAGGTCGTCGGTCGGCTGGGCGCGGGTGGGATGGGAACGGTGTTCCTCGCCCAGGACGCGGCCGAGAAGTTCGTTGCGATCAAGGTGATCAGGTCGGACCTCGCCGCCGACCCGGAATTCCGGGCACGTTTCCGGGACGAGGTGGCGGCCGCTCGGCGGGTCGCGCCCTTCTGCACCGCCCAGGTACTCGACGCCGATCCCGACGCGCGTCGTCCTTATCTGGTCACGGAGTACATCGACGGCGTCCGGCTTGATCAGGCCGTCACCGAGTCCGGTCCGCTGCCGCTGTCGACACTGCAGGGCGTGGCGGTCGGCGTGGCGTCCGCGCTCACCGCCATCCACCGGGCCGGCATCGTGCACAGGGATCTCAAACCGAGCAACGTCATGCTGTCGTACTCCGGCCCCCGGGTCATCGACTTCGGGATCGCCCGCACGCTCGACATGACGAAGGGCCGCACCCAGACRGGTCTGGTCCTCGGCTCGGTCGGCTGGATGGCGCCCGAGCAGATGGAGGGCGCTGCGCTCGGTCCGGCGGTCGACGTCTTCGCCTGGGGACTGCTGATCGGCTACGCGGCCACCGGCGGTCACCCCTACGGCCACGGCACCTACCTGGAGATGTCGGAGAAGATCCTGACGGGTCAGCCGGACCTGCGGGCCATGCCGCCGGATCTCACGCCGATCGTCCGGTCCGCGCTCGCCCGCGACCCCCGGGACCGGCCCTCCACCGAGAACCTGCTGCTCACCCTACTCGGCGAACGCGGCCGGGCCGGTGACGCGCGGGACGCCGCGACCGCACTGCTCGACGGGACCTGGCCACGGGGGCGCAGTACCGCCGGGGCTGGGGCGGCCGCGCTCGCCGGGGGTGCCGGGGCCGGTTGGCCGGATCCGACCCACGTTGCGACCCCGTATGAACAGCGGCGCTGGTGGGAGAATGAGCCCCGGCCCCTCGGCGGCGACCGTTGGTGGAACGACTCGGCCCGCGACAGGCCCCCGCCGGCCGGTCCGCCTGTGCCGCCACCCGCGCTGGCACCGCCACCGGCCGCCGACCGTGCCGCGGGCCCGCGGCACGGGGTGCCGCGGGCCCGTCGACGGCGCCGCGGCGGATTCGTCCAGTACGACGATGAGGCCGACGGGAACGGCCACCGATCGGGTTTCGACAATTCCGGCGAGGGGGGCCATCCGCCGCCGGCGCCGGACGCCCGCCCGAGGCACGGCGGCCAGCCCCGGGTGGATTCTCCGCACGCCGGTCAGCCCTACCCGGACCAGGCCCACGCGGGTCGGCCCTACGCCGGTCGGCCCTACGCCGGTCAGCCCTACGCCGGCCGTGCCGCGGAGGCGGCACCGTCTCCCCAGGCGCCGGCCCGGCCCCGCCCCGTGGCCCAGCAGCGGCCCCCGTCGGCGCCCGCGGGTCCCGCGCCTGCCCCGGCCCCGCGGGTGGCCGAGGCGCGGCCGGCGCCGCGCGGACGCGCGCCGGCTCCCTACGCCGAATCGGTGCCGCGACCGCGTCCCCGGCGTCGGTTCCGGCTGCGGATCCCTTTCAAGCGCACGATCCTGTTCGTTCTTGTCGTCCTGCTGCTGCTCTCCGCGGCGGACCAGATCGCCTTGATGGTCGACGAACAGCGCCAGCGGTTGTGGAACAAGGTCGTCACGTCCGTCAAGGATGACACCCATGACCAGCTCGACAGCCTGTGGAACCGGGTGAGGGACACGTTCGGCGGCTCCTCGGGCGGGTCGTCGAACGGGTGACCGGCAGGCGTAAACCCCTGCCCGGATAGGTACACCGTTGTCATGGCCAGTTTCTCGAACAAGATCACGGACTTCCTACACAGCCCGAAGACCAAGGAGATGGTCAACAAGGCCAAGGCCGCGGCCAACCGGCCGGAGAACCGGGCCAAGATCAAGCAGCTCCAGGCGAAGCTCACCAGCCGCGGCCACGGTCACCACGACGCCGGTCCCGCCAGCCCGGCCGGCTCCTCGACAGCCGGCTACACTGACGCCACCCGTGGTGGCTCCAGCCCGGTGGACCCGAGGACGCGATCCGGACACTGACCGTTCATCCCCCGCGTCGCGCGGAAGGCTCCGACGGCTACCCTGGGAGGATCGCCGAAGGTGATTCGACGGAGACCCCGAACGGCGCCCGATGCCAGGGGTCCCCGCGTCGCGCCGAAGGCGCTACGCGGGGAGGGCCGTATGGATGTCGATGGTGAGATTCCGGTGGGTCGGGGTGGTGGCGAGATCCGGTCTGTGCTGGACCGGGCCGCAGCCGGCGGGCGTATCTCCGCGGAGGAGGCGCTGCTCCTCTATACGAGGGCGCCGCTGCACGCGCTCGGCGGCGCGGCGGACACGGTCCGTCGGCGCCGTTTCCCCGATGGCATCGCGACGTACATCATCGACCGGAACATCAACTACACGAATGTCTGCGTGACCGCCTGCCGGTTTTGCGCCTTCTACCGCRCTCCGAAGCATGCCGAGGGCTGGGTCCGCGACGTCGAGGACATCGTCGCCAAGTGCGGGGAGGCGGTCGAGCTCGGCGCCACGCAGATCATGCTGCAGGGCGGGCACCATCCCGACTTCGGCATCGAGTGGTATGAGCGTACCTTTGCCGCCATCAAGAAGGCATATCCCCAGTTGGCGCTGCACTCGCTGGGCGCCAGCGAGGTTGTGCACATCGCCCGGACGTCCGATCTGACTTTTCCCGAGGTCATTACCCGGCTGCGGGACGCGGGCCTGGACAGCTTCGCGGGCGCGGGAGCGGAGATTCTCACCGAACGGCCCCGGCAGGCGATCGCTCCGCTGAAGGAGCCCGGTCACGTCTGGCTGTCCGTGATGGAGACCGCCCACAACCTCGGCCTGGAATCCACCGCCACCTTCATGATGGGCACGGGGGAGACGAACGCCGAGCGCATCGAACACCTGACGATGATCCGGGACGTCCAGGACCGGACCGGCGGGTTCCGTTCGTTCATCCCCTGGACCTACCAGCCGGAGAACAATCATCTCGGCGGGCGCACCCAGGCGACGACCCTGGAGTACCTCCGCCTCGTCGCGGTCGCGCGGCTGTTCTTCGACAACATCACGCACCTGCAGGGCTCCTGGCTGACCACCGGCAAGGAGATCGGCCAGCTCACCCTGCACATGGGCGCCGACGACCTCGGCTCGGTGATGCTGGAGGAGAACGTCGTCTCCTCCGCCGGGGCGCGCCACCGCACCAACCGGTCGGAGCTGATCTCCCTGATCCGTGCTGCCGGCCGCATCCCCGCTCAGCGCGACACCCGCTACCAGCACCTCGTCGTGCACCGCGACCCGGCGCAGGACCCGGTTGACGACCGGGTGGCCTCGCACTTCTCCTCCACCGCGCTACCGCTCATCTCCGCGTAGCCGGGCGCACCATACAGTGACCGGGTGAGTGACCCCTCCGGATTCGCGGTCCCGTCCCCGACCGGGCCGAAGATCGAACTCCACGTCCATCTGGAGGGCACGGTCCGTCCCGCCACCCTGCTGGAGATGGCGCGCCGCAACTCCGAGGCGCTGCCTGCCCGCACGGTCGAGGGCCYCGCGGACCTCTACCGCTTCCGCGACTTCGACCACTTCCTGAAGGCCTGGATCCTCACCACCCACGTGATGCGGACGGAGGCCGACTTCCGCCAGGTGGTCGTCGACTACGCCGCCGAGGCGGCCCGGGCGGGCGCCGTCTACCTGGAGGGCATCTTCTCGCCCTGGTTCCGGGTCCATCGGGGGGTCCGCGTCGAGGAGATCTTCCACGGCTACGCCGACGGGGCGATCGAGGCCCGGGAACGCTATGGCGTCGAGGTGCGCCTCACCCCGGACATCGAGCGGGTGCTGCCGGTCGAGGCCGCGATGGAGGTGGCGCGGTGGGCGGTGYGGTTCGCCGATCGCGGTGTCGTCGGCATTGGGCTCGGCGGACCGGAGGTCGGTCATCCCCCCGAGCCGTTCGCGCCGGCGTTCGCACTGGCCGCCGACGGCGGGCTCGCCGCGGTCCCGCACGCGGGGGAGACGGCGGGCCCGGTGTCCGTACGGGGCGCGCTCGACGCGCTGGGAGCCAGGCGGATCCGGCATGGGATCCGGGCCGCCGAGGACCCCGAGCTGATGCGACGGCTGGTCGATCAGGGGATCGTGCTGGACGTCTGCCCGGTGTCCAACCTGCGGACTCGGTCGGTGGCATCCCTCGACGACCACCCCTTGGCGGCGTTGCTGCGGGCCGGGGTCGCGTGCTCGCTTGCCACCGACGATCCCGCTATGTTCGGCACCGATCTGGAGACGGAGCACGCGGTCGCGGCAGGGCTCGGTGCCCGGGCCCGCGACCTGTACACCGCCGGGGTCGCGGGCGCGCTGTGCGACGAGCCGACCCGCACGCGGCTGCGGCGGATCGGCGAGAGCACCGACTGGGACACCGTCGAGAGGGCCGCCCGCGACGCCTCGGCGGCGGCCTCGGCGCGGTTCGGCGGCGGGGAAGGGGCATGGTGAGCGGGGAAGGGGCATGGTGAGCAGAGCGGGACTCGACAAACGTCCGCGGGACGTCGCGTCGATGTTCGACGGGGTGGCCAACCGGTACGACCTGACCAACACCGTGCTCACCGGCGGGCTCGACCGGACCTGGCGGCGCGCCGCGGCGGGCGCGCTGGACCTGCGGCCGGGGCTTCGGGTCCTCGACCTCGCCGCCGGGACGGCGACCTCGTCACGAGCCTTCGCTCTCGCCGGGACCGATGTGGTGGCCTGTGACTTCTCCCTGGGGATGCTGCGGGCCGGGCAGCGTCGGCTGGCGTCGCGGCCGTTGCCGGGGGAGGCTGGGCGGATCCTGCTGACCGCCGGGGACGGGCTGCGGCTGCCGTTCCGGGACGAGACCTTTGACCGGACGACGATCTCGTTCGGTCTGCGCAACGTCGCCGACACGTTCGGCTGCCTCACCGAGCTGCGTCGGGTGACCCGTCCGGGCGGGATGCTCGTGGTGTGCGAGTTCAGCCGCCCGGTCTGGGCGCTCTGGCGGACGGTCTACGTCGAGTACCTGATGCGGGCCTTGCCGGCCGTGGCCCGCGCGGTGAGCAACAGCCCGGACTCGTATGTCTATCTCGCCGAGTCGATCCGGGCCTGGCCCGCCCAGGCGGAGCTGGCTGGCCTGCTGCGGGAGGCGGGCTGGTCCCGGGTCGGCTGGCGCAACCTCACCGGCGGCGTGGTGGCGTTGCACCGGGGTCACGCCCCGGACTGACGGTCCTGGACCGGTCATGGTGCTGGACCGGTTATGGTGCTGGACCGGCCGGCGCCACGGCAGGCGGGGTGGGCTCAGCCGGGAACATGCGAGTCGAACCAGGTCAGCATGCGTGACCAGGCGTCCTTCGCCGACGGGCCGTGGTAGGCGCCGGCGCGGGCGTCGTTGTGGAAGCCGTGCCCGGCCTGTGGGTAACGGACGATCTCGGCGGGCACGGACGCCTTCCGTGTCGCCGCCCGCAGGTCCTCCACCTCCGAAGCGAGGATGCTCGGATCCTGGTCGCCGTACAGGCCGAGCCACGGTGCCTGCAGGCGGTCGGCGAGATCCAGCTGGGCGGGTTCCCCGAAGCGGCGCATGGTGATCCCGCCACCGTAGAAGGTGCTCGCGGCGCCGAACGGCCGGGCCACCGCAGCCTGGAAGGCGATGCTCCCGCCGACGCAGAAGCCCACGACGGCGCAGCGGTCGATGGCGGTGCCCTCCTCGGCGAGGATGGCCAGCGCGGCGTCGATGTCGGCGAGAAGGTCGGTGCCGTTGAGCTCATCGAGGATCTTCACCGCGGAGGCGAGGTCGTCGTAGTCGAAGACGGGCGAGCCCGCGCGGTGGAACAGGTCGGGGGCGATGGCCCGCCAGCCCGCGCGCGCGAACCTCGAGCAGACATCGGTGATGTGCTCGGTGAGGCCRAACGCCTCGTGGAGGACGACGACGCCGCCGCGTGCGGGACCATCGGGTTCGGTGAGCGTGGCCGGGGCGGGCCCGTCGGGGGTGGGGATGACGACGGTCTCTGCGGTGGTCATCGCGTTCTCTCGTTCCCAGTCCGTGCTGCTTTGGGTGACGGTGTTCGGGTGACGGCGTTCGGGTGATGATGCGTCCGTGTCGTCGGGACACCGGCGGCGACCGCGGACGAGCCACCGCGTTTCGGGTGACCTGTGGAGGGACTACCCCGCACGGGCGCTGATCCCACCCCGGGGGCGAATATGGGCCACCGGCGGGCGGTGGGGCCCGGCTTCGTGGTTTCTCCGTTGCGCTTCACGCTCCGGGCGAGTGTTGCGGACCGACACCAGGCGGGTGAGCTGGCCTGATCCAGGCTGATCGGGCGAAGATTTTACCCGCCGCTCACGATGGCGATCGGCGGCCGAGCCCCGGCGGCGGGCGTCCGGCGCCGCGAACTATCGCTCACGGTAACGATAGGGTGTACGAAATCAACCCGTCCGTTCTTCGCAGCATCCTGGTTGGTGCGATTGACCTGTGCAAGGCCTACACTCGCCGGGAACGCTCGTGAAGAATTTCACGAGCACACAGGTGGAGGGCCCCCGGTGGGGCGCCCCCGGGACGAGTGGTCTAGCAGATCCGGAGCAATTCGTGACCATGGCGACGACAAGGGCTGATGGTGCGGCCGGCCGGTCGAAGGCCGACGCCGACGTCATCGTGGTCGGCGCGGGTCCGGGTGGCTCCTCGGCCGCCTACCATCTCGCCAGCGCCGGGCTCGACGTGCTCCTGCTGGAGAAGACGACCTTCCCCCGCGAGAAGGTCTGTGGCGACGGGCTGACCCCGCGGGCCGTCCGCAGCCTCGTGGACATGGGTGTCGACACCTCGCCCGTGGCCGGATGGGCCCGTAACCGGGGGCTTCGCATCATTGGCGGCGGCGTCCGCCTGGAGTTGCCCTGGCCGGAGCTGGCGAGCTGGCCCGACTACGGCCTGGTCCGTCCGCGGCTTGACTTCGACGATCTGCTGGCCCGCCACGCGGTGAAGGTTGGTGCCCGGCTGCACGAGGGGACCGCCGTGACCGGTCCGCTGCTCGACGAGCGCACCGGACGGGTCGTCGGCGTGCACGCCAGGACCGGCACTGACCGGGCACCTGTGACGTTCCGGGCGCCATTGGTCGTCGCGGCGGACGGTAACAGCGCCCGCATCGCGCTCGCCCTCGGTATCCGCCGCCGGGAGGACCGGCCGCTCGGGGTCGCGGTCCGCCGCTACTACCGCAGCCCCCGCACGCAMGACGACTTCCTCGAGTCCCATCTGGAACTGTGGGAGGGCAGGCCGCGCGAGAGCCGACTGCTGCCCGGCTACGGCTGGATCTTCGGGGTCGGTAACGGCACGAGCAACGTGGGCCTCGGCCTGCTGAACACCACGGACGCCTTCCAGAACACCGACTACCGGGACCTGTTGCGCCGCTGGCTCGCCGCATTGCYGCCGGAGTGGGGATACACCGAGGACAACGCCATCGGCCCGGTGCGTGGCAGCGCCCTGCCGATGGGCTTCAACCGGACCCCCCATTACCGCGACGGCGTGCTGCTGGTCGGTGACGCGGGCGGGATGGTGAATCCCTTCAACGGCGAGGGCATCGCCTACGCGCTCGAATCCGGTCGGTACGCCGCCGAGATCGCCGTGCAGGCCCTCRCCCGCCCGGATGGTCCGGCGCGGGAGCGGGCACTCGGCCAGTACCCGGAACTCATGCGGGCCCGGTACGGGGGCTATTACACCCTGGGCCGGTTCTTCGTCCAGCTCATCGGCAATCCGACGATTATGGCGTTCGGTACCCGCTACGGGTTGCCGAGACCGGTCCTCATGCGTTTCGTTCTCAAGATCATGGCAAATCTCACCGACCCCCGGGGAGGGGATGCGATGGACCGGCTGATCAACGCGATGACCCGGCTCGCTCCCGCGGCCTGACGTGTCCGAAATGGCCACTGGTTCCGCGGACCGAGTCCGGACCGTTTGCGGTCCGTTCACCGGCGAGCCGTTTCACCCCAACGTCCGGTAACAAACTCTCGAAGGAGAGGAGTTCGGCATGCTCTCGAACTATGTGCCGATCCTCGTTCTGCTCGTGATCGCGGCCCTGTTCGCGGTCGGTTCGGTCGCGGCCGGTGCGCTGATCGGCCCGCGCCGGTTCAACCGTGCGAAGATCGACGCATACGAGTGCGGGATCGAACCCTCCCCGGCCCCGGCCGGACCGCAGCGTTTCCCGGTGAAGTACTACAACACCGCGATGCTCTTCATCGTCTTCGACATCGAGATTATCTTCCTCTTCCCCTGGGCGGTCGCCTTCGACAGTCTGGCGGTATTCGGTCTCGGCGCGATGGCGTTGTTCATGGCGACCATTTTCGTCGCGTACGCCTACGAGTGGCGGCGTGGAGGTCTGGAATGGGACTAGAGGAGAAGCTGCCGGGCGGTGTGCTTCTCGCCAGCGTCGAGAAGCTCGCCAACTGGTCACGGCGCTCGTCGCTGTGGCCGGCGACCTTCGGGTTGGCCTGCTGCGCGATCGAGATGATGTCGACGGGAGCCGGCCGCTACGACCTGTCCCGATTCGGCATGGAGGTCTTCCGGGCCAGCCCGCGCCAGGCCGATCTCATGATCGTTGCCGGCCGGGTGAGTCAGAAGATGGCGCCGGTGCTGCGGCAGATCTACGACCAGATGCCCGAGCCCAAGTGGGTGCTGTCGATGGGTGTCTGCGCCAGCAGCGGCGGCATGTTCAACAACTACGCGATCGTGCAGGGTGTGGACCACATCGTCCCGGTCGACATGTACCTCCCCGGCTGCCCACCGCGGCCGGAGATGCTCATGGATGCCATCATCAAGCTGCACGAGAAGATCCTCGMCGGCCCGATCTCTGGCCGGATCGAGCACACGAAGATCGGCTCCTCGCCGTATCCGAAACCCATCGAGGTGGCCACCGCCCGGGCCGGTCTGCCGGAGGGCGCGTTCGACACCCGGACCCTCTCGGTGAACGACCGCAAGCGCTTCTCGATCCCGGCCGGGGCGCCGGCGCCGACGGGTGGCGGGGCGGTCGAACCCGCCCTGGACACCCGCCGCCCCGCCGCCCTCGCGCCGCCGTCGGTGTTCGGGCGCGCCAAGCGGATACCGGTCGACCCCAAGCCGAGTGACGAGGCCCGGGCGCACGGGCCCGGTCCAACCACCGAGAGCATCGGTGATGTCGACGGCCCGGATCGGGGGATCTAGGCAGTGAGCGACGAGAGCACAGCCTCCGCCGACCTGATACCGGGCRCCGCCGGCGTGCCCGGCGGTCCGGGTGGGCAGCGCCGGGACGCGTTCGGCGCCGGTGACAGCGGTGACACCTCCGGGTTCGGCGGGCTCGTCACGCCCGTTCCGATCCTGAGCTCCACCGCCCGCCCGTTCGGTGACGCCGACGCCGACGCCGTCTACGACGCGCTCGAACGTGCCTTCCCCCAGCTCGGCGACGCCGTCGAACGGGTGGTGGTGGACCGCGGGGAGCTGACCGTCCACGTGCGCCGGGAGAGCCTCGTCGCCGTCGGGCAAACCCTGCGCGACGACCCCGACCTGCGGTTCGAGCTGCTGTCCTCGCTGTCCGGCGTGGACTACCCGGACGACGTCACCGGCCGTCGCCTGCACTCGGTGGCCCACCTGACCTCGATGACGCACCGTCGCCGGGTCCGGGTCGAGGTGTCCGTCACCGACGCCGATCCCACCGTGCCGAGCCTGACCTCGGTGTGGCCCACCGCGGACTGGCACGAGCGCGAGACCTACGACATGTTCGGCATCGTCTACACGGGTCATCCGGGCCTGACCCGGATCATGATGCCGGACGACTGGATCGGGCACCCGCAGCGCAAGGACTACCCGCTGGGGGGCATCCCCGTCGACTACAAGGGTGCCACGATCCCGCCGCCAGACGAGCGCCGGAGCTACTCGTGACCCCGCGTCCGGCCCCGGCCGGCCGGCGGCACCGCCAAGGCGATATCCCACGAGGCGACATCCCACGAGGCGACATCCGAGGTTCGCTATGACGACCAACACGTCGACTTCCTCCACCACGGACGATCTGACCACCGGGGCTCCCAACGGCACCGGGGCCCCCGACGGCGCGAACGGCGTCGGGGGCCCGACCGGGACCGTCGGCGGACCCGGGGAGCATCCGGCCTACGAGGCCGGCTTCACCGAGTCGGCGAACGGGCGGGTCTACACCGTCACCGGCAGCGACTGGGAGCAGATCCTCGGCGTCGGCGAGGAGGAGAACGAGCGGATCGTCGTCAACATGGGGCCGCAGCACCCGTCGACCCACGGGGTGCTCCGCCTGGTCCTGGAGATCGAGGGCGAGACGGTCACCGAGACCCGCCTCGTCATCGGCTACCTGCACACCGGCATCGAGAAGAGCTGTGAGTACCGCACCTGGACTCAGGCGGTCACCTTCCTCACCCGGGCGGACTACCTCTCGCCGCTGTTCAACGAGGCGGCCTACTGMCTGTCGGTGGAGAGGCTGCTGGGCATCACCGAGCAGGTACCCGAGCGGGCCACGGTGATCCGGGTGATGGTGATGGAGCTCCAGCGGATCGCCTCGCACCTGGTGTGGCTCGCGACCGGCGGCATGGAGCTCGGCGCCACCACCGCCATGATCTTCGGTTTCCGGGAGCGGGAGAAGGTCCTCGACCTGCTCGAGCTCATCACCGGGCTGCGGATGAACCACGCCTACATCCGGCCCGGGGGCCTCGCCCAGGATCTCCCCGACGGCGCCGAGCGGGCCATCCGGGCGTTCCTCGCGGACATGCCGAAGCGGATCAGGGAGTATCACGCGCTGCTCACCGGCCAGCCAGTCTGGAAGGCCCGGATGGTCGACGTCAACGTTCTCGACGCGGCCGGCTGCATCGCGCTGGGGACCACGGGCCCGGTGTTGCGCGCCGCGGGCCTGCCGTGGGACCTGCGCAAGACCATGCCCTACTGCGGCTACGAAACCTACGAGTTCGACGTGCCGACCGCGCTGGAGGGCGACTCCTTCGCCCGCTACCTGGTGCGGCTGGAGGAGATGGGCGAGTCACTCAAGATCGTTGATCAGTGTCTGGACCGGCTGCGTCCCGGCCCGGTCATGGTCGCCGACAAGAAGATCGCCTGGCCRTCCCAGCTTTCTGTCGGGTCCGACGGGACGGGCAACTCACTCGCGTACATCCGGAAGATCATGGGGACCTCGATGGAGGCCCTGATCCATCACTTCAAGCTGGTGACCGAGGGATTCCGCGTCCCGGCCGGTCAGGTCTACACCCAGATCGAGTCGCCGCGCGGAGAGCTCGGCTACCACGTGGTCAGCGACGGCGGCACGAGACCCTTCCGCGTCCACGTGCGGGATCCAAGCTTCGTCAACCTGCAGGCCGTCCCGGCGCTGACCGAGGGCGGCCAGGTGGCGGACGTGATCGTCGGGGTCGCCTCAGTCGACCCGGTGCTCGGGGGAGTTGATCGTTGATGGCGTTCTCGCCGGAGACCCATGCGGCCGCGCAGGAGATCATCGCCAGGTACCCAGCCGGCCGATCCCGTTCGGCCCTGCTCCCGCTGCTGCWCCTGGTACAGGCCGAGCAGGGATGCGTGACCGCGCAGGGCGTCGCGTTCTGCGCGGACGTGCTGGGCATCACCCGGGCCGAGGTCGGCGCGGTGGCGACCTTCTACACGATGTACAAGCGGCATCCGGTCGGGGACTACCTCGTCTCGGTCTGCACGAACCTGTCGTGCGCGCTGCTCGGTGGCGAGGACGTCTACGAGCGGGTCTCGAAGCTCCTCGGGGTCGGCCATGACGAGACGACGCCKGACGGGTCGATCACCCTCGAGCACGCCGAGTGCCTCGCGGCCTGCGACTACGCACCGGTCATGACGGTGAACTACGAGTTCTACGACCAGGTCGACCCCGACTCCGCCCAGGCGATCGTCGAGGACCTGCGAGCGGGGCGGCGGCCGGCGCCGACCCGCGGCGGTCCGCTGTGCTCGTTCGCCGAGGTCTCCCGCCAGCTCGCCGGGTTCGGCGATCCGAGACCGGAGGGCGTCGCGGGCCCGGGGGTCGGCGAGCCGTCGGTCGTGGGTCTCCTCGTGGCCGAGGCGGCCGGCTGGAGCGCCGAGCAGGCGCCCGCGCCGCTGGTCACCCACGGCGTGGTGGCCGACGCGGCGGCGCCGCGGCCCGCCGCCCCACCGCCTGCCGGGCCGCCGCCCGCGGTGGTTCCAGCGCCGACGACCCCGGCCTCCTCGGAACGGAAGGGGAGCTGACAATGCCCGTCACCCCGGTCCTCACCCGGCGCTGGAACACGCCGGAGTCGTGGACGATCGAGACCTACACCCGCCTCGACGGCTACACCGCGCTGCGCACCGCCTTCGCGATGGCCCCGGACGACCTCATCAAGCTGGTGAAGGACTCCGGGCTGCGGGGGCGCGGCGGCGCCGGCTTCCCCACCGGGATGAAGTGGGGCTTCATCCCGCAGGGCGACGGCAGGCCGCACTACCTCGTCATCAACGCCGACGAGGGGGAGCCGGGCACCTGCAAGGACGCGCCGCTGATGATGGCGGACCCGCACTCGCTCATCGAGGGGATCATCATCGCGGCCTACGCGGTGCGGGCCGGCCGGGCGTTCGTCTACCTGCGCGGCGAACTGATCCACGCGGCCCGTCGGCTGCAGGCCGCCGTGGCCGAGGCCTACCGGGCCGGCTACCTCGGCCGGGACATCCTCGGCAGCGGCTTCGACCTCGACCTCGTCGTGCACTCCGGCGCGGGCGCCTACATCTGCGGCGAGGAGACAGCCCTGCTCGACTCCCTGGAGGGCCGTCGCGGCCAGCCGCGGCTGCGCCCGCCGTTCCCCGCGACGCACGGCCTGTACGCCTCCCCGACGGTGGTCAACAACGTCGAGACGATCGCGTCGGTGCCGTACATCGTGAACTACGGCGTGGACTGGTTCMGGTCAATGGGCCGGGAGCGCTCGCCGGGGCCGAAGATCTACAGCCTGTCCGGGCACGTGACCCGGCCCGGCCAGTACGAGGCCCCGATGGGCACCACGCTGCGGGAGCTGCTCGACTTGGCCGGCGGCGTGCGGGGCGGTCACGGGCTCAAGGCGTGGACCCCGGGCGGGTCGTCCACTCCGATGCTGACCGCCGAGCACCTCGACGCGCCGCTCGACTTCGAGGGCATGCAGGAGGCCGGGTCGCTGCTTGGCACGGCCGCACTCATGATCATGGATGACACGGTCGACATGCTCAAGGTCGTCCGCCGGCTCACCCAGTTCTACGCGCACGAGTCGTGCGGCAAGTGCACTCCGTGCCGCGAGGGCACCACCTGGATGGTGCAGATCCTGTCCCGGATGGAACGGGGCCAAGGCGACGCCGAGGACGTGGACACCCTCGTCGACGCCTGCGACAACATCTTCGGCCGGGCATTCTGCGCGCTGGCCGACGGGGCCACCTCCCCGATCGTCTYGGGGATCAAGTACTTCCGGGACGAGTTYATCCCGGTGAGTGCGGTGACCACGAAGCCGAACCCCACCCCGGGAGACGCCACGGCCGGCGACGGCTCGCCCGCGTCCGCCCCGGGTGCCTACGCGGGAGCGCACTGACCATCATGACCGTCGCCCCATCCAGGCCTCGCGCCTCCGAGCCGGCCCAGCCGGCCGCACCMGACCTCATCACCCTCACCATCGACGGGCTGTCGGTGAGCGTGCCCAAGGGCACCCTCATCATCCGCGCGGCCGAGCTGCTCGGCATCGAGATCCCGCGGTTCTGCGACCATCCGCTCCTCGACCCCGTCGGAGCCTGCCGGCAGTGCATCGTCGAGGTGGAGGGCCAGCGCAAGCCGGTCGCCTCCTGCACCACGACGGTGGCCGCCGACATGGTCGTGAAGACCCAGCTGACCTCGCCGGTCGCCCGCAAGGCCCAGGCCGGCACGCTTGAGTTCCTGCTCCTCAACCATCCGCTCGACTGCCCGATCTGCGACAAGGGCGGCGAGTGCCCGCTGCAGAACCAGTCGATGGCGAACGGCGGCGCRGTCTCCCGGTTCAAGGAGACCAAGCGGGTGTACCCGAAGCCGCTGGCGATCTCCACCGAGATCCTGCTGGACCGGGAGCGCTGCGTGCTGTGTGCCCGCTGCACCCGGTTCTCCGCCCAGATCGCCGGGGACCCGTTCATCGAGCTGTTCGAGCGGGGCGCCGCCGAGCAGGTCGCGGTGAGCGACGGGCAGCCGTTCTCCTCCTACTTCTCCGGCAATACCGTGCAGATCTGCCCAGTGGGGGCGTTGACCAGCGCCGCCTACCGCTTCCGGGCCCGGCCCTTCGACCTGGTCTCCACGCCCACGGCGTGCGAGCACTGCGCGTCGGGCTGCTCCCTGCGCACCGACCACCGCCGGGGCAGGGTGACCCGTCGCCTCGCCGGCGACGACCCGGCGGTGAACGAGGAGTGGAACTGCGACAAGGGCCGGTTCGCCTTCACCTACGCGCGCGCGGCCGATCGGCTCACCACCCCGCTGATCCGCGACGACGACACCGGGCAGCTCGTCCCGGTCTCCTGGAGCGAGGCGCTCAAGTACGCCGCGCGGGGGCTGGCCGAGTGCCGGGACCGGCGCGGGGTCGGGGTGCTCACCGGCGGGCGGCTGACCCGCGAGGACGCCTACGCCTACGCGAAGTTCACCCGGGTGGCGCTGGCCAGCAACGACGTGGACTTCCGGGCCCGGCCGCACTCCGCCGAGGAGGAGCAGTTCCTCGGGTATGCCGTCGCCGGTACCGGCATCGGCGTCACCTACGCCGATCTCGAGGCCGCCCCGGCCGTGCTCCTGGTGGCCTTCGAACCGGAGGAGGAGTCGCCCATCGTCTTCCTGCGGCTGCGTAAGGCCGTGGACAAGCACGCCGCGGCCGTGCACGCGCTCGCCCCCCTGGCGAGCCGGGGGCTGACCAAGCTCGCCGGCACCCTCGTGCCGACGCGGCCGGGCGAGGAGGCGGCCGTCCTCGACGCGCTCGCCGCCCCCGACCGGGGCGGGCCGGAAGCACCGACCACGCGGGCCCTGCGGGCGCCGGGGGCGGTGATCCTGGTGGGCGAGCGGGCCGCGGAGTTCCCCGGGGCCCTGTCCGCGGCCGTCCGGCTGGCCGAGGCGACGGGTGCCTCGCTCGCCTGGGTTCCGCGGCGGGCCGGTGACCGCGGCGCGGTCTCGGCCGGACTGCTTCCCTCGCTGCTGCCCGGCGGTCGCCCGGTCACGGATGCCGCCGGGCGCGCCGAGGTCGAGGAGGTCTGGGGGGGTCCGCTGCCCGGCGCGCCCGGCCGCGACACCGACGGCATGCTGGCTGCCGCCGCGGCCGGGCGGCTCGACGGGATGATCGTCGCCGGCGTTGACGCGGAGGACCTGCCGAATCCGGCGAGTGCGCTCGCGACGCTCGCCCGGATGCCGTTCTGCGTCTCGATCGAGCTGCGCCGGTCGTCGATCGCCGAGGTCGCGGACGTGGTTCTGCCCATCGCCCCGGTGGCGGAGAAGGCCGGCTCGTTCGTCGACTGGGAGGGCCGGCTGCGACCGTTCCAGCGGGCCCTGGACACCCCGGCCCTGCCAGACGTCCGGGTGTTGCACCTGCTTGCCGCCGAGATGGGCCTCGACCTCGGCCTGCCCGACGCCGGCGCGGCCGCCCGCGAGCTGCGCGCCCTGGGTCGGGCCGGCGACGGCGTGAGCCGGGTGCCCGCACCGTCGGAGCCGATCGCCGAGCCGCCCGTCGCGGGGGTGGGTGAGGCGGTGCTCGCGACCTGGCACCAGCTCGTCGACGACGGCGCTCTGCAGGCCGACGAGCCCTACCTGGCGGGCACCGCGCGCCCGGCGGTGGCCCGCCTGTCCGCCGCGACCGCCGCCGAGATCGGCGCCGTGGCCGGGAGACGGGTGACCATCACGGCCTCCCGTGGCTCGATCACCCTGCCCGTCGAGGTCACGGCGATGCCCGACCGGGTGGTCTGGGTGCCGACCCACTCGCCGGGCTCGCACGTGCGCCGGGCGCTCGCCGGGGACGCCGGGGTCCTCGTCCGGGTGGGCCCCGCCGAGGACGATCCCCCTGCCGAGGACGGCACCCCCGCCGGGGACGACACTCCCGGAGGCCGCGCATGAGCGCCACCCCGTCCACGCTCGTCTGGGCCGCGGCCGCGGATCCGGACCTGCACGCGTTCGCCGACGACCCGTTCTGGCTGATCCTGCTCAAGGCCGTGGCGGTGTTCGCCTTCCTGCTGCTGATGACGCTGTTCGCGATCGTGTTCGAGCGCAAGGTCGTCGCGAAGATGCAGCAGCGGGTCGGCCCGAACCGCCACGGCCCGAGGGGCTGGCTGCAGAGCCTCGCCGACGGCGCCAAGCTGATGCTCAAGGAAGACCTCATCCCGGTACTCGCCGACAAGCCGATCTTCATCCTGGCGCCGATCGTCTCCGCGGTGCCGGCGTTCCTCGCCTTCGCGGTGATCCCCTTCGGCCCGGAGGTCTCGATCTTCGGGGAGCGGACCACGCTGCAACTGGCGGACCTGCCGGTGAGCGTGCTCTACCTGCTGGCAGCCGCCTYCCTCGGCGTCTACGGGCTCATTCTGTCGGGCTGGTCGAGCGGGTCCACCTACCCGCTGCTCGGCTCGCTGCGTTCGGCCGCGCAGATCATCTCCTACGAGGTCGCGATGGGGCTCGCGTTCGTCGCGGTGTTCATCTACGCCGGCACGCTGTCGACCTCYGGCATCGTGGCGGGCCAGTCGGGTCGCTGGTACATCGTGCTGGTGCCGTCGTTCGTCCTGTACTGCATCTCGATGGTCGGCGAGACGAACCGGACCCCCTTCGACCTCCCCGAGGCCGAGGGCGAACTGGTCGGCGGGTTCCACACCGAGTACAGCTCCATCAAGTTCGCGTTCTTCTTCCTGGCCGAGTACATCAACATGGTCACCGTCTCGGCGATCGCGACGACCTTGTTCCTCGGGGGCTGGCAGCCTCCGCCCATCCCCGGCCTGTCCGGTCTGAACTCCGGCTGGGTTCCGCTGATCTGGTTCGTCCTCAAGCTGCTGGCGTTCCTGTTCTTCTTCATCTGGCTGCGCGGGACGCTGCCGCGGCTGCGGTACGACCAGTTCATGAGCTTCGGCTGGAAGGTG
This sequence comes from Frankia sp. CcI156, assembly GCF_001983015.1. Classification (NCBI taxonomy): domain Bacteria; kingdom Bacillati; phylum Actinomycetota; class Actinomycetes; order Frankiales; family Frankiaceae; genus Frankia; species Frankia sp. CcI156. The sequence continues at coordinate 133,229 of NZ_MOMD01000001.1, read as the reverse complement.
CTCATCCCGGTCGGTCTGGTCTGGGTGCTGGCCGTCGCGACCTTCCGCGTCTACCAGAAGCACGTGGACGACCGCACGCCCTGGCTCGTCGGGTTTGGCGTGGTCGTCGGCATCCTGCTGATCGTCGCGCTCATCGATCCCGGCGGCGCGAGGCACCAACGGGAGCTGGAGGAGGCCGAGCAGCGCAAGCTGGCCGAGGCGCCGAGCCTCGACCGCATCCCGTGGCCCCCCCCACCGCAGGCCGCTGGACGGGGTCGTCCGGCGGTGTCCGCCGGTGCCTCGGCCAATGGGTCGTCCACTGTCATCCCCGCGGACCCCGGTCCGCGTCAGGAGCGTTGAGTCATGGGGATCCTCGACCCGTACAAGGGGTTCGGCGTCACCTTCGGGACGATGTTCAAGAAGCCGACGACCGAGCAGTACCCGGAGGAAAAAAAGGAGACCGCTCCGCGTTTCCACGGCCGTCACCAGCTCAACCGGCATCCCGACGGCCTGGAGAAGTGTGTCGGGTGCGAGCTGTGCGCCTGGGCGTGCCCGGCCGATGCGATCTATGTCGAGGGCGCGGACAACACCGAGGCCGAGCGGTACTCCCCGGGCGAGCGGTACGGCCGCGTTTACCAGATCAACTACCTGCGGTGCATCCTGTGCGGGCTGTGCATCGAGGCCTGCCCCACCCGGGCGCTGACGATGTCCAACGACTACGAGCTCGCCGACGACAGCCGACAGGATCTGATCTTCACCAAGGAACAGCTGCTCGCTCCGCTGCGCGAGGGTATGGAGGCGCCGCCGCATCCGATGCGGCTCGGCTCCAGCGAGACCGACTACTACACTCGCGACCCCGACGCCCCGCTGCCCTGGCAGGCCTCGGGGCAAGAGCAGGTCGCGGGGCAGGCCGCGGAGCTGGAGGCAGCAGACGTCATTGCCCGGCGGACGGCGGGCGAGCACTCCCGGGCGGATGAGGTTCCCGCCCACGGCGCCGGTTCGGAGCGACCACGATGAACCACGAGATCCTCGCCGCGGCGGGGGACATCACCAGCACCTCCACCGGTGAGGCCGCGACCTTCTGGATTCTCTCGCCGGTCGCGGTGCTGGCCGCACTCGGCATGGTGATGGTCCGCAGCGCCGTGCACTCGGCGTTGCTGCTGGTGGCCAACCTGTTCTGCGTCGCGGTGTTCTACCTGATTCAGGAGGCACCGTTCCTCGGGTTTGTGYAGATCATCGTCTACGCGGGCGCGATCATGGTGTTGTTCCTGTTCGTGCTGATGCTCGTCGGGGTCGACTCGTCCGACTCGTTGGTGGAGACCATCCGTGGTCAGCGCCTCGGCGCGATCGTCTTCGGCCTCGGCTTCGCGGGCCTGCTGGCCTTCCCGATCGGTTCGGCGATCGACGGCGGGAGCGCCAAGGGCCTGTCCGAGGCGAACACCGGCGGCAACGTCCAGGCGATCSGCCGTCTGCTGTTCACCGACTACGTCTTCGTCTTCGAGGCGATCTCGGCGCTGCTCGTCGTCGCCGCGATCGGCACGATGGTCCTCGGCCACCGGGAACGTGAAGGCGGCCGGATCAGCCAGCGGGAGTGGATGCGGCGGCGCTTCACCGAGGGCCGTCAGGTCACCCCGTTGCCCGGGCCGGGCGTCTTCGCCCGGCATGACTCCGCCGACACGCTAGGGCTGTTGCCGGGCGGCGGGCGCGCCTCGGGCATCGGGGGCGTCCCCGGGACGCCCGACGAGCCGGGCGGCGGCATCTCCCGGGACGCGGACGGCTCGGCGCCCGTCGGCGCCGGTAAGGGGGACGGTCGATGAACCCCGCGAACTATCTGATCCTCTCCGCGCTACTGTTCACCATCGGCACGGTCGGGGTCCTCGTCCGGCGCAACGCGATCGTCGTGTTCATGTCGGTGGAGCTCATGCTCAACGCCGTGAACCTGACCCTGGTCACGTTCTCCCGCATTCACGGGACCCTCGACGGGCAGATCATGGCCTTCTTCGTCATGGTCGTCGCCGCGGCCGAGGTCGTCATCGGCCTGGYCATCATCCTCAGCATCTTCCGAACCCGTCGCTCGGCGTCGGTGGATGACGTGAACCTGCTGAAGTACTAGATCCCAGCCAAGCACGAGTACGAGCGCGAGCACCAGATCTTGACCAGCACTCCCACCGCGGACCGGGTCGGGTGGACTCTCCGGTCCGCTCCCGCCGCCGGAACGCGGCTGCGACCGGCCGTCGGCCACGGAAGAACGGACGACACTGCAGTGACGCATTATCGCCAATGGCATCCGCGGCGGAGTCGCGATGAACGCTGACCCGCTTCTGCTCGCTGCCGCCGAACATGGCGGCAGCAAGATCCATTATGCGGCCGCGTCGGGGGTCTTCTCGCTGACCTGGCTGCTCATCGCGCTTCCATTGGCCGGAGCCRCGGTGCTGTTGCTCGGCGGTCGGCGGACCGACGGGTTCGGGCATCTGCTCGGCACACTGACCTCCGCCGCCAGCTTCGTGATCGGTCTGGTGCTGTTCGCCGGCCTGCTCGACCGCCCCGGTGACGACCGGGCGCTGTCCCAGCAGCTGTACTCCTGGATTCCGGTCAACGGTTTCCGGGTGGACGTCGGTCTGCTGGTCGACCAGCTCTCGGTCGTCTTCRTGCTGCTGATCACCGGGGTCGGGACACTGATCCACATCTACTCGATCGGCTACATGGCGCACGACCCGGCCCGGCGGAAGTTCTTCGCCTACATGAACCTCTTCCTGGCGTCGATGCTGCTGCTCGTCCTGGGCGACAACTTCCTGTCGCTCTATGCCGGCTGGGAGCTGGTCGGGCTGTCGTCCTTCCTGCTCATCAAGTTCTGGGAGTACAAGCCGGCCGCCGCCACCGCGGCGAACAAGGCCTTCTACATGAACCGGGTCGGGGACGTCGGGCTGGCGCTCGCGATCATGTTCATGTTCGCCACCGTCGGGTCGACGAGCTACGCCGACGTGTTCGGCTCGGCCGCCGCGGGCGTCATCGGTTACGGCACGATCACCGCGATCGCGCTGCTGCTCCTGCTCGCTGCGTGCGGCAAGTCCGGCCAGTTCCCGTTGCAGGCCTGRCTGCCGGACGCCATGGAGGGCCCGACCCCGATCTCCGCGCTCATCCACGCGGCGACCATGGTCACCGCCGGGGTCTATCTCATCGTGCGGGCCGGRCCGATCTTCAACGAGACGCAGGCCGCCCGTACCGTCGTGGTGATCATCGGGGCGGTCACGATCCTGATCGGCTGCGTCATCGGCTGTGCCTACGATGACATCAAGAAGGTGCTGGCCTACTCGACAGTCAGCCAGATCGGGTACATGTTCCTCGCGGTGGGGCTGGGACCGGCCGGCTACGCGATCGGCATCATGCACCTGCTCGCCCACGGCTTCTTCAAGGCCGGTCTGTTCCTCGGATCCGGCTCGGTGATCCACGCGATGAATGACGACCAGGACCTGCGTCACTACGGCGGGCTCTGGCGGTATATGAAGATCACCTGGGTGACCTTTGGTGTCGGCTACCTGGCGATCATCGGGTTCCCSGGGTTCTCCGGCTTCTTCACCAAGGACCGGATCATCGAGACCGCCTTCGACAAGGGCGGGACGTCGGGATACCTGCTCGGCTCGATCGCGCTGCTGGGCGYGGGCATCACCGCCTTCTACATGTCCCGCCTGTTTCTGATGACCTTCCACGGCAGGCCGCGCTGGACGACGGAGGGCGAGYACGCTCGGCATCCGCACGAGTCCCCGGGGTCGATGACCGGTCCGATGATCCTGCTGGCCGTCGGCTCGCTCCTCGCCGGTGGCCTGTTCGTCCTCGGCCATTCGCTGCAGGACTGGCTCGAACCGGTCGCCGGGGCGGGGGTCGAGGGTGTCCACACCTTCTCGCCGCTCGTCCTCACCCTGCTCACGCTGGTGGTCACCGCCGGYGGCTTTGCCGGGGCCTATGTGCGCTACCAGCTGCGCCCGGTCGAGGCGAYGGCCCCGCCGGACTCCGAGGTCACCCTGGCCACCGTCGCCGCCCGTCACGACCTGTTCGCGAACACCTTCAACGAGACCGTCGCGATGCGGCCCGGCCAGTACCTGACCCGTTTCCTGGTCTGGCTGGACCTCGTCGGCGTTGACGGGCTCGTGCGGGSCAGCGCCGCCGCCATCGGCGGCCTGTCGGGGCGGATGCGCCGCCTCCAGACCGGCTTCGTCCGGTCCTACGCTCTGTCGATGTTGGGAGGTGCCGTCCTCGTGGTCGGCGCTCTGCTGCTGGTGAGGGCGGGCTGACATGCACACAGTCCCCTGGTTGACGATCATGTTGATCGTCCCGGCCGCGGGTGYGGTGGTCGTCGCCGCTCTGCCCCGCCGGCTGTCGACCCTCGCCAAGCAGCTCACCCTCGGGCTCTCGCTGGCGGTTCTGGTGCTCGCGGTCCTTGCGACCGCGGCCTACAACCCGGACAAGGCCGGCTTCCAGTTCGCCCAGTCCTACGACTGGATCAAAACCTTCGGCATCTCCTACTCGGTGGGGGCCGACGGCATCTCGCTGGTGCTGATCCTGCTTGCCGCGCTGCTGGTGCCGGTCGTGGTCCTGGCGTCCTGGGACGAGGCAGGCGCGGATGGCGGGACGACCGGTGCGACGGATCCGACCGGCGCGGCCGCCGTCGGCGCGGCCGCCGTCGGGGTGGACGGCGCCGGGACGCGGAGCAGGCGGTCGGTCCCGGCGTTCTTCGCGCTGCTGCTGGCGCTGGAGGCCGGGATGATCGGCGTGTTCGCCGCTACCGACGTCTTCCTGTTCTACGTCTTCTTCGAGGCGATGCTCATCCCGATGTACTTTCTCATCGGGAGCTACGGCCCGGTCCGGGAGCAGGCCCAGCGCTCCTACGCGGCGGTCAAGTTCCTGCTCTACAGCCTCTTTGGCGGCCTGCTGATGCTCGCTGCCGTGATCGGACTGTACGTCGTCTCCGCCGACAACCTCGGCAGCGGAACCTTCGACTTCGCCACCCTGCGGCAGATGGACATCACCCCCGGGGTGCAGAAGCTGCTGTTCCTCGGTTTCTTCCTGGCGTTCGCCATCAAGGCCCCCCTGTTCCCGTTCCACACCTGGCTGCCCGACGCCGGCGCGCAGTCGCCCACCGGCGGCGCGGTGCTGCTGGTCGGGGTGCTGGACAAGGTGGGCACGTTCGGACTGATCCGGTACTGCATCCCGCTGTTTCCCGACGCGGCCGACTACTTCGCCCCGCTGGTGCTTGGTCTGGCGGTGATCGGCATCTTCTACGGCGCCCTGCTCGCCATCGGGCAGCGGGACATGAAACGGCTGGTCGCCTACACCTCGCTGGCCCACTTCGGCTTCATCGCGCTGGGCACCTTCGCCTTCACCTCCCAGGCGGGCAGCGGCGCGGTGCTTTACATGGTCAACCACGGCCTGTCCACCGGCCTGCTTTTCATGGTCGTGGGCTTCCTGGTGGCGCGCCGCGGCACTCGTGACGTCGGTGCTTACGGCGGCCTGGCCAGGGTGACGCCGGTGCTTGCCGGGGTGTTCCTCGTCGCCGGACTGTCGTCGTTGGCGTTGCCTGGAACGAACAGCTTCGTCAGCGAGTTCCTGGTGCTGGTGGGGACGTTCACCCGGAACAGGCCGCTGGCGATCGTCGCGACCACCGGCATCGTGCTGGCCGCGATCTACATCCTGTACCTCTACCAGCGGACGATGACCGGACCGGTGGTGCACGAGGAGAACAAGGTCCTGGTCGACCTCAGCCTGCGCGAGAAGCTCGTCGTCGCCCCGATGGTCGCGCTCATCGTCGCGCTCGGGGTCTACCCCAAGCCGCTGCTCGACATCATCACGCCGACGGTGACGGCGACCTACGCCGATATCGGCAAGTCTGACCCGGCTCCGACGCACTCGGTGGCCGCGGAGTCCGGAGGCCACTCGTGAGCGCCACACCCGACCTTCTCCTGGCGCAGGGATCGAACCCGATGATCACACCGCCGTCGATCGAGTACTCCTCGCTCAGCCCGATCCTGATCGTGTTCGGGGTCGCGCTCGTCGGGGTGCTCGTCGACGCCTTCGCCACGAAGCGGGCCCGGCGGACCTTCCAACCGATCCTGGCGGGTGCGGGCTTCGTCGCCGCGCTCGTGGCCGTGGCGGTGCTGCACGGCCGGCAGGCCATCCTCGCCTCCGGTGCGCTGGCGATCGACGCGCCGACCTTGTTCATGCAGGRCACGATCCTGGTCTTCGCCCTGCTGTCGGTGCTGCTGGTGGCCGAACGCCAGCTTGACTCGTCCGGCGGGGCTATTGTGGCCTCGGCCGCGATCACCCCGGGCTCGAAGGGATCGACGGCGCAGCAGACCTCGGCAGACGTGCAGACCGAGGCGTATCCGCTGATGGTCTTCTCGGTCACCGGGATGATGCTCTTCGTCGCCTCGAACAACCTGCTAGTGATGTTCGTGGCGCTGGAGATCCTCTCGTTGCCGCTGTACCTGCTGGCCGGGCTCGCCCGGCGCCGTCGGCTGCTGTCGCAGGAAGCGGCGATGAAGTACTTCCTGCTCGGGGCGTTCTCCTCGGCCTTCTTCCTCTACGGCGTCGCGTTCGCCTACGGATTTGCCGGCAGCGTGGAGCTCGGGGCGGTCGCGGACGCGGTCAGCAACGCCGGTGCGAACGACACCTACCTCTATCTGTCGCTCGCGCTGCTGGCGGTGGGGCTGTTCTTCAAGATCGGCGCCGTGCCGTTCCACTCCTGGACGCCGGACGTCTACCAGGGCTCGCCGACGCCGGTTACCGCGTTCATGGCGGCGGGGACGAAGGTCGCCGCGTTCGGTGCCCTGTTGCGGGTCTTCTACGTCGCCTTCGGAGGGCTGCGCTGGGACTGGCGACCAATCCTGTGGACGATCGCCATCCTCACCATGGTGGTCGGCGCGGTGCTCGCCCTGACCCAGCGTGACATCAAGCGTATGCTGGCCTACTCGGCGATCGCGCACGCCGGGTTCCTGCTGGTGGGCCTCGCCGGCACCAACACCGACGGCCTGCGCGGCTCGATGTTCTACCTGGTGACCTACGGCTTCACGACGATCGCCGCCTTCGCCGTGGTCTCCCTGGTCCGTACCGGCGACGGCGAGGCCGGCGACCTGTCCCAGTGGCGGGGGCTCGGCAGGACCTCGCCCCTGCTGGCCGGGACGTTCTCGTTCCTGCTGCTCGCGCTCGCGGGGATCCCGCTGACGAGCGGGTTCACCGGGAAGTTCGCGGTGTTCCAGGCCGCGATCGCCGGGGACGCCACCCCGCTGGTAGTCGTTGCACTGGTGTGCAGCGCCATCGCCGCCTTCTTCTACGTGCGGGTCATCGTGCTGATGTTCTTCTCCGAGCCGCTTGCCGAGGGACCGGTGGTGGTGACCCGCCCGACGCTGACCTTCGCCGCGGTCGCCATCGGTACCGTGGCTACTCTTGTACTGGGAGTAGCGCCACAGCCACTCCTGGACCTCGCGACGACCGCCGCGACGTCCGGCTTCGTACGCTGACGGTGGTATGAGCGCTATCGGGCTGGACGTCGTGGGGATCAGGACCGATCCTGATCTGGAAAAGGCCGTGCGGGTGGGTCTCGCCCGGGTGGAGGATCTGCTGCGCGAGTCGGTGCGCAGCGAATCCGCCTTCGTGACCGAGACCTCCCGCCATCTTGTCGACGCGGGGGGGAAACGTTTCCGTCCGATCGTCGTGCTGCTGGCGGCGCAGTTCGCCGATCCCGAGGCCGTCGGCGTGGTGCCGGCGGCGGTGGCGATCGAACTCACCCATCTGTCGACGCTCTACCACGACGACGTGATGGACGAGGCGCCGCGGCGGCGGGGAGCGGCCTCCGCGAACACGCGGTGGACGAACACGGTCGCCATCCTCACCGGGGACTACCTGTTCGCCCGCGCTTCCGACATCACGGCGGACCTCGGCCCGGAGGCGACCCRCATCCTCGCCCGGACGATCGCGACCCTGTGCGAGGGGCAGATCCGGGAGACCGTGGGCCCGGCGCCCGGGCAGGACCCGGTCGAGCACTATCTGCGGGTCATCACGGACAAGACCGCCTCGCTGATCGCGACCTCGGGTCGGCTCGGTGCCATGCTGGCGGGCGCGGACCCGATCACCGTCGATACCCTCGCGACCTTCGGGGAGCTTTTCGGGGTGGCTTTCCAGCTGTCCGACGACATCATCGACGTTGCCTCGGACCCGGTGGACTCCGGYAAGACGCCCGGCACGGATCTGCGGGAGGGAATCCCGACCCTGCCGGTGCTCTACGCGCTGCAGGCCGACGACCGGGCGGCGGGACGGCTCCGGGAGCTCATCACCACCGGATTCGCCCCCGGCGACGGGAACACGGAGGACCGGGTGGGCGAGGCTCTCGATCTGCTACGCGGCCACGTGGGCATGGCCCGGGCCCGGGCGGAACTTATCTCCTGGTCGAGCCGGGCGCGGGAATGCCTCGCGTCGTTGCCGGACAACCCGGCGAAGACCGCCTTGGAGTCCCTCGCGGACTTCGTGGTTGACCGCACCGGCTGRGCGTGGTGTGGGGAGCGCCCGGAAATCCGGCGACCTGGCCGCATCTGGTGAGATCCGGCCAGGTCGCGAGGTCGCGAGGTCGCGAGGTCGCCAGGTCGCGAGGTCGCCAGGTCGTCCTGGGTCAGTGTCCCGACGCGACCGCCGCCGTGGCGGTGCTCGCGGACTGCGTACAGGTGTATGTGGTTCCGGCTGGGTCGGCGTGGCCCTTCGTGGCACCGGTCTGCGTATCGAAGAATGTCTCGAGCAGCGGAGTGACGTCGATCGGCGTTGGATGGAACGGCAGGGAGCCACCGGCCGAAGTCGGCGTCGGGCTCGTTGAGGGGGTCGGGTCGCCCCACGGCCACGAGTCGGTCGGCGACGGCGATGTCGTGGCCGCGCCGGCGCTCTCCGTCGGACTGGGCGCGATGGTACGCAGGTCGGTGGGGCTCGTGCTGGGTGAGCTGAGCTCGTCCCGCGGCGTCAGTGGCACGATCGGGATCGGCGAGGTGCCGGGGCCCAGATAGGCCTCGCCGGTGGCGTGGGAGGAACCTGACCGCCCGGACGGACTACCGGGGTGGGCGCCCAGGCCGGACTGGCTCGTGCTCGGCGCCAGCAGCGCCTGGGACGGAGTGGGCAAGGCGGCCTGCGGACGGTCGCGGGAGGCCTGCGTCTGGGAGGAACCGAAGGCGGTCCCGCCCGTGTACTGGACCCGAGGCGCCTCGCCGGCGTTCGGGCCGGTCGTGGCGCCCGTCGGATCGCCGCCCAGGGCTACGCCGGCGACCAGCGCGGACAGCCCGGCGAGCGAGACGGTTCCCGCCGCGGCGAGCCGCACCCGCCCGCTGCTTCGCCGATCGGCTGGTGCCCGGTGCGCGCCGGGCATCCGGCCGGGGCTCCCGGCGGACGGGTTCGTCGGATGGACGTCGGCGGGCCGGTGGCTCGCGGCGGGGGAGGCGGGCCCGGGAACGTGGAAGGGATTGTAGAGGGTGCCGAGGGTGCCGCCGGCTTGCACCCCGGCGGCGGCTGTCGTGGCTGTCGTGGCGAACCGTGGCCGGCCGGTCCGGGACAGCGTGTCCAGCGGCCGGCGACGCTGGGCGGCATCGCCGACCCGGCTGGCCGTGGCCTCCCGGGCCCGGCGGGCGGAGGTGCTCACCGACAGCGGGCCGGTAATCGTGTCGAGCTCGCCGGGTGGGGCGACCGGGGGCCGTGGCGGGGTCGGCGGTGGGAACGACGCGGCCGCCGCGGTGGAGGTCGTCGGCGCCGCGGCCGAATGGCGGCCGGTGGCCTGCCTGGCGGCTCCCTGGCGCTGGCGTGAATGCCGACCGGCCGAATGATTACCCACGGCGACCTCCGGGAGCGGTCCGGACGACGACGCCGACCGAGCCGCGGGGTTGCCCGGCGCGACCGGCCGTGATMGGAACGGTCATGTTGATGGTGCCCCTGGGCGAACGCGGACTCGCCACGGACCGCGGGCATAGGGCTCGATGAACCCGCACTGCGCCTCCGGCTGCATCGGTGTTGTGAGCCCCCCCGGGCCACACGGCACCCCCACGCGCGATGTCACCTTACCGGAAGGTGCCGGAGTGGCGCACTCYCCGGCAGATAGCTGCCAAGCGGCATTATCAATGACATAGTTCTGTGGTAATGCGGGCTCTGCCCGGCCGTCTGGGGCGCGGGGCCGCGCGCACGCCCCGGCCGGCCGGGCCACGGGCTGTGGAGTGCTGATCAGATCAGCGGACGGCTTTCAGATCACTCGATGGTCCAGGTCTCCCCACCAGCGACCAGCGACATCAGGTCCCCGTCGCCCTGGCGGGTCTTGGCGTCGGCGATCTGGGCGTTCAACGCCTCGTCGTAGGTCGGCGCGTCGACGTCGCGGAAGATGCCGATCGGGGTGACGCCGTGCGAGTCACCGGTGAGCCGGGACAGCGCGAACGCCTGGCTCGGATCGGCCGCCCAGGCGTCGTGGACGAGGACGTCCGGGCTGCCCGCCGGGACCACCTCGAGGCTGCCGTCCGGCGCCCGTCGAATGGCCTTGTCGCCCTCGGTGCCGAAGACGAGGGGCTCGCCGTGGGCCAGCTTCAGCGTCACGTCGTCCCGGCTGGTCCGGTYCTTGAGCGGGTCGAAGGCGCCGTCGTTGAAGATGTTGCAGTTCTGGAAGATCTCCACGAAGGCGGTGCCGGGGTGCTCCGCGGCCGCGCGCAGCACCGAGGTCAGGTGCGCCCGGTCGGAGTCGATGGACCGTCCGACGAACGTGGCCTCCGCCCCCAGCGCCAGCGACACGGGGTTGTACGGCCGGTCCAGCGAGCCGAACGGCGTCGACTTGGTGATCTTGCCGATCTCGGACGTGGGGGAGTACTGCCCCTTCGTCAGTCCGTAGATCCGGTTGTTGAACATGAGGATCTTCAGGTTGACGTTGCGGCGCAGCGCGTGCAGCAGGTGGTTCCCACCGATCGACAGGGCGTCGCCGTCCCCGGTGACGACCCAGACCGACAGGTCGGGACGGGAGGCGGCGAGCCCGGTGGCGATCGCCGGTGCCCGGCCGTGAATGGAGTGCATCCCGTACGTCTGCAGATAGTACGGGAACCGTGAGGAACAGCCGATTCCGGAGATGAAGACGATGTTCTCCCGGGCCACCCCGAGATCAGGCAGGAACCCCTGGACGGTGGCGAGAATGGCGTAGTCGCCACATCCCGGGCACCACCGCACTTCCTGGTCGGAGGTGAAGTCCTTGCGGCTCTGCTGRGCCGGCGCGGCCGGCACCAGGTCGAGCAGCCGGTTACTGATGCCGCTGCGATTCGTCGTGACGGTCACTGGTTGATCACGTCCTCCAAGACGCCCGCCAGCTCCGCGGCCTTGAAGGGCAGCCCGCGAACCTGGTTGTAGCCGATCGCGTCGACGAGGTACTCGGCCCGGATCAGGGTCCTTAGCTGCCCGAGGTTCATCTCGGGAATCAGCACCTTGTCATACGACCGCAGGATGTCCCCGGTGTTGGCGGGGAAGGGGTTGAGATGACGCAGGTGTGCCTGAGCGACGTGCATGCCCTTGGCGCGGACCCGGCGGCAGCCGGCCGCGATCGGGCCGTAGGTGGAGCCCCAGCCGAGGACGAGCAGCCGGGCCTGCCCGGACGGGTCCTCCACCTCCAGTGGCGCGACATCGTTCGCGATACCGTCGATCTTCGCCGCGCRCAGCCGCACCATCCGGTCGTGGTTGGCCGGATCGTAGGAGATGGCACCCTGGCCGTCCGACTTCTCGATGCCGCCGATGCGGTGCTCCAGGCCCGCCGTGCCGGGGACTGCCCACGGCCGGGCGAGGGTCTCCGGATCACGCAGGTAGGGCCAGAACTCCGGCCCCTTCGGCCCGGTGTGGTTCGGCTCGGTGGCGAAGGCGACGCTCAGGTCCGGCAGCTCCGAGCGGGTCGGCAGCAGCCACGGCTCCGAGCCGTTCGCCAGGTAGCCGTCGGAGAGCAGGAACACCGGCGTGCGGTACTTGGTAGCCAGGCGGGCGGCCTCGATCGCGGCGTTGAAGCAGTCCGCCGGGGAGCGCGGCGCGACGATCGGAACCGGAGCCTCGCCGTTGCGGCCGAACATCGCCTGGAGTAGATCGGCCTGTTCGGTCTTGGTGGGCAGGCCGGTGGACGGGCCGCCGCGCTGGATGTCGACGATCACGAGCGGCAGTTCGAGACTGACCGCGAGGCCGATGGTCTCGCTTTTGAGCGCGACACCCGGGCCGGAGGTCGTCGTCACGCCGAGTGATCCGCCGAAGGAGGCACCGAGCGCGGCGCCGATGCCGGCGATCTCATCCTCGGCCTGGAAGGTCCGCACGCCGAACCGCTTGTGCCGGCTCAGCTCGTGCAGGATGTCCGAGGCCGGGGTGATCGGGTAGGAGCCGAGGAACACCGGCAGGCCGGTCAGCTCGCCGGCGGCGATCAGACCGTAGGACAATGCCGTGTTCCCGGTGATCCGTCGGTAGGTACCAGCCTTCATCCGGGCCGGCGCCACCTCGTAGGTGACCGAGAAGGACTCGGTGGTCTCGCCGTAGTTGAAGCCGGCACGGAAGGCCGCGACGTTCGCCGCGGCGATCTCGGGCCGTTTGGCGAACTTCTTCTCCAGGAAGCCGACGGTGCTCTCGGTCGGCCGGTGGTACAGCCAGCTCATGAGGCCCAGGGCGAACATGTTCTTCGCTCGTTCGGCCTCCTTCTTGTTGACCCCGGCGCCGACACCCTCGGCGGCGTGCACCGCGTTGATGGTCATCGAGGTGAGCGGCACCCGATGCACCGTGTAGGCATCCAGCGTGCCGTCGGTCAGCGGATCCGTCGTATAGCCGGCTTTCTTGAGGTTGCCGCCGGTGAATGCATCGGTGTTGACAATGAGATTGGCCCCCGGCGGCAGATCCTTCAGATTCGCCTTCAGGGCCGCCGGGTTCATTGCAACCAGTACGTCCGGTGCGTCACCCGGGGTGAGAATGTCGTGATCGGAAAAATGTAGCTGGAAGCCGGACACACCGGCCGGCGTGCCGGCTGGGGCGCGGATTTCGGCAGGGAAGTCCGGAAGCGTCGACAGGTCATTGCCGAATGCTGCCGTCTCGCTGGTGAACTGTTCTCCGGTGAGCTGCATACCGTCGCCGGAGTCGCCCGCGAAGCGCACGACGACCCGGTCGAGCCGGCGGGTCTCCCTCTCCCTGACCTGCTCTGACACCTTCAGTGACCTCCTCGGGTACCGTTCCAGCCTACCGGCCGTATCAATGATGYGCGCGCACCGTGCCGCCGAGTTCGATCGCTCCATCCTCGTCGACGATCGACGATCGACCTCGGTCTCCGTAGCCGTCGCGCCGTATGGTGATTTTTTGCCAACTCTACGTATATAGTCTTTGTCGTTGCGATCGTCCRGCTGGCGTGTCTTGACCCTGATATCGCTGGTCAGAAGGGGTGTACCGCCCGATGGAGGTGATCGGCCGGATCCGGTTCAATGCGCTTCCGGTAATGCTTTCCACAATTTCGGGGGAGGCCCGGCCTGTCAGGGAATCGACAGGGTGATCTTTACGTCGGGCGCCMGGAGTGGTGAGCTCGCTCTTGCCGGCGACCTGGCCCGATCCGCGATGTTACCGATTGTAGCTATTTGGTGGCTTGTGGCTGTATGTCCGGTGAGGCCCGGCATCGGGGCATGCTGGCTGTGCGGGCGGCCGGGGTCGGCGGGTGGTCAGGTATCAGGGGCGGCCCCCTCGGAAGCGGCCGGCTCCGGAACGGGGAGCATCGGGACATGACGCATCGCCCGCACGAGCAGTCGGATGCCGCGAGCGGCCCGGATGACGGTCGACCCGACGCCGCACCTTTGTCCACGGCGGCGAGTGCCGGGCCGCGGGAGGCCGGGCCGCGGGAGAAGGTGGGAATCGTCGGGCCGGGCCGGGCCGGCACGGCGCTGGGCCTCGCTCTGGCAGCGGCCGGATATCCGGTGGTGGCCGTGGGAGTGCGCTCGCCGCGGCACCGATCGAGGGCCGTGAACCTGTTTCCGGACGCGGGGGTCGGCGGGGTGGCCGAGGTCGCCGGGCGGGCCGAGGTCCTCCTCGTCTCCGTGCCCGATGACGCGATCGGGCCGGTCGTCACGGACCTGGTCGCGGCGGGAGCCGTCGGACCCGGCCGGACACTCGTGCATCTCAGTGGGCGCCACGGCCTGGGCGTCCTGGCGGCAGGCGGTGACGTGGGCGCGGCCCGTATCGCGCTTCATCCKATCATGACCCTGCCGGGGATCATCGAGGACTCCGGTCTCCTCGTCGGTGTCCCGTTCGGGATCACCGCCGATCCCGTGGCCGAGGGGCTGGCCCGCCGCCTGGTCACCGACGTCGGCGGCATCGCTCTGCCCGTCGCGGATGACCGGCGGGATCTCTACCACGCCTCTCTYGTGCTCGGCGGGAACTTCCTGACCACCCTGGTGGCAGCTGCCGGCGAGGTGCTGGCCGCGGCGGGCGTGCCGGATCCGGCCGCGGCGCTCGGTCCGCTGCTGCGGGCATCGCTGGCGAACACCCTGACCGACGGCTGGTCGGCGTCGACCGGACCGGTGCGACGCGGTGATCTCGGCACCGTCGTGGCACATCTGACCGCGCTCGACCGGCTGGATCCACAGATCGCCGCCGTGTACCGACGATTGGCGATCTTCACCGCGGAGGAGCTCGAACGGGTCGGGCTGCTCGCCCCGGCCGTGGTCGCACGCCTGCGCGAAGCCGTCCCGGACGAGCCCGGCGACCGACCGGGCGAGGCCCGCCGCGGGCCGGCAGCCGTACGGGTCGGGGGCGGCGGCCACACGTCCGACGGGAACGTTCGGCCAGCGCCGTCGCGTTGAGACAGGTGTACCGGTTCGACAGGACGGACACTCGATCGCCATGCCACACCGCCACTTCAACGGTCTGAAGACCGCGCTGCTGCTGGGCGTGCTGTCCGCCGCCATCATCGTGGTGGGTTCGCTGTTCGGGCGCGGAGGTCTGGTCATCGCGCTCGTGCTCGCGGTCGGTATGAACGGCTTCGCCTACTTCTTCTCTGACCGGATAGCCCTGCGGGCCATGCGGGCCTATCCCGTGACGCAGGTCGAGCAGCCCCGGCTCTACGCGATCGTCGGGGATCTCGCCCGCAATGCCCKGATGCCCATGCCGCGGCTGTACCTCAGCCCGACCCGGGCGCCCAACGCCTTCGCTACCGGCCGTAACCCGCGAAACGCGGCGGTCTGTTGCACTGAGGGCATCATGGAGATTATGGACGATCGTGAGCTACGCGGCGTTCTCGGTCACGAGCTCAGCCACGTCTACAACCGGGACATCCTGATCGCATCGGTGGCCGGTGCCCTCGCCAGTGTTATCGTCTATCTGGCGAACATGGCCCAGTTCCTGGCTATTTTCGGTGGGCGGAACGATGAGGACGGTCCCGGCATCTTCGAGCTTCTGCTGCTGATGATCCTGGGTCCCGTCGCGGCGACGATCATCCAGCTCGCGATCAGTCGGTCCCGGGAGTACCAGGCCGACGAGTCCGGCGCGACGCTCACCGGTGACCCRATCGGGCTGGCGAACGCGTTGCGCAAGCTGGACGCCGGCACCGCGGCGCGGCCCCTGCCGCAGACCTCCAAGCTCGGTCCCGCCGCCGCGCTCATGATTGCAAATCCGTTCCGGGGTGGGGGGGTCGGGAAGCTGTTCTCCACCCATCCGCCCATGAACGAGCGGATCGAGCGTCTCGAACAGATGTCACGCATGAATCCGTATCGGTGACCGGGCCCGATGGCCACGATGTTGTCCGCGGCGCGTCGTCGCGGTAACACCCCGAAGTACTCGGAGTACGCTTTAACCGCGAACTGCCGGCCGAAACGGCGTCGGTTCACAACCAGGACCGCGGCGGAGCAAACCCCCCAGGTTCCGCCGCAAGCACCCCGCCCGAAACCCCCCATCGGGCGGGGTGCACCCTGTCTCCAGCTTTTCCGTCGCGTCAGCGGTAGTTGACGAACTGGAGGGGAACTTCGAAGTCCTCGGTTTTGAGTATCTGGATCACGCGCTGCAGGTCATCGCGCTTCTTCCCGGTCACCCGTAGCTGATCACCCTGAATCTGGGCCTGTACCCCCTTCGGGCCATCCGTCCGGATCTTCTTGGCGATGGCCTTGGCCTTGTCCTCCGCGATGCCCTGCTGAACGGTGACGGGCAACCGGAACTCCTTGCCCGACGGCTTGGGCTCGTCGAAGGTCAGGGCCTTGAGGGAAATGCCGCGTTTGACGAACTTCTCCTGCAGTACGTCGAGCACCGCCTTGACCCGCTCGTCCGTGTTCGCTACAAGCAGAATCGACTCGCCGGACAGCGTCGCGGATGCGCCGGTGTCACGGAAGTCGAAGCKGGTCCGGATTTCCTTGACCGTCTGGTTGACGGCGTTGTCTATCTCCTGGGCGTCAACTTTGCTGACGATGTCGAAGGATGGATCTGCCACGTGTGCGGACCTCCTGGTCGGTTCGATGTGGGTGAGGATCGTGTGGAGTCGAGTGCTGTGCGTGATCGTGGTGCGCGGCCTTCGTTTCGTGAGCCGCTACTCACCGTTGTAATCGATCGTCGGCGGCCGCAGCGGGGCGGTGCGGCATCACGATGCTCCGTCGGGACCGGTATGCTCCTCTACGACGGCAGGTTGCCCGAGCGGCCAAAGGGAGCGGTCTGTAAAACCGTCGGCTCAGCCTACGATGGTTCGAATCCATCACCTGCCACCATCCCGGAGTTCCCGGGGATCATGCTTCTACACGGGCTCGGATCCACAGGCCCGGAGCATCGCTCCGGGCCTGTGGATGTGCGGCCGCGGATGGTCCTCGTCGCCGGGCGGTCAGGTGTCCGCGGCTGCGGCCTCCAGGTCCGCCCGGGTCAGGACGGGATGCAACGTCAGACCGAGCTCGGCGAGTCTCTCCCGGCCGCCCTCCTGCCGGTCGATCACACAGAGCACGTGTTCCACGACCGCTCCGGCATCCCGCAGTACCCGGGTCGCGTCGAGCACGGCACCACCGGAGGTGACCACGTCCTCGACGAGGGCGACGTGGCGTCCGGTGACGTCGCCGCCCTCCGCGATGCGTCGGGTGCCGTATTCTTTGGYCTTCTTCCGGACGAACCGGGCGGGCAGACCGGTGCGCTGGGAGAGCAGAGTCACGAGGGGCACTCCGCCGAGTTCGAGTCCGGCGAGGATCTCCGCGCCGGGCGGCACCAGTTYGGTGAGCCCGGCCACCACCGCAGCGAGCAGCGCCGGGTCGGCTTCGAAGAGGTACTTGTCGAAGTACTCGGTGCTTGTCCGGCCCGACCGGAGCAGGAATGTCCCGGTCAGCTGGGAAGCAGTCCGAACCTGGGCGGCCAGCGCCGCGTTGTCGTTCACGTCTGCTCACTCTAGGACCGGTTCCCCGCCGGGATGCCGGCCGTGGACGGTCACCCATGGGCCGCCATGGCCGGGGCACTACCGTTGCCTCATGTCATCGGCTGAGGCGGAGCGCGCGGTCCCGCTGTTCGTCTACGGGACGCTGCTGTTCCCCGAGGTCGTGCGGGCGCTCATCGGACGCGTACCCGAGGTGGGGCCCGCCACGGTCACCGGCTGGYGGGCCGCCCGGCTGCGTGGTCGGCTCTATCCGGGCCTCGTGCCCACGGCCGAGGCGGACGGGCCGGATCGGGCCACCGCCGGCCTCGTCCTCCTGGGGCTTGCCGCACGGGAACGGGCGATCCTCGATGCCTTCGAAGGCGAGGCCTACGAGACCCGTCCGCTGCTCCTGACCGACGGGCTACCCGCCATGGCCTACCTTTGGCGTGATCTCGCCGAGGCGATGCCGGAGAACTGGGACGCCCGGGTCTTCGCCGACCGTCATCTCACCGACTACGCCCTGCGGTGCGCCACCTGGCGGGCGGGGCTGGCCGATCCGGCACCCTAACCGCGAGCTGACCGCCTGACCGCGAGCCGCCGTTCAGCCGGTGGTGGGCGGCCGCGGACCCTCTTCGCGCCGGACGCCGCCCCCGGAGGTCACCCGGGTGCCACCGGTCTCGGTGAGGCGACCGACTCCGGCCTCACGCCCGGCGGAGACCCCGGCCTGGTCGCTCGGATACGGCTCCTCGTACCCGGCTCTGGCCCGAGGAGCATCGTAGGTGCACAGTACGTAGATGACGACTACGTCGATCGCGATGATGACGACGGACCAGACCGGGAACGCCGCAAGGAACGCCAGCTGCCCGATGGCGTTGATCGTCGCGATTGCGACCCCTCCCCAGCGGGCGGCCTCGTTACGGGCCGCGATGCCGAAGGCGATCAGTATCTCGACGACGCCGACCACGATCCACAACCAGCCCCAGAAGGTGGTGTCGGCGTAGATCACGCTGGTCCCGCCGTTGAGGTTGTTCACCACGACGGTGTAGTCGCGCAGGGACGCAATGCCGTAGATCAGGTTGTGGAAGCCGACGATGAACATGATGACGGCGGCGAAGGTGAGCCATCCGTTCAGCGGGCGTGCCACCCGTGTTCCTGCCATCTCATCCTCCCCGGTCGTACTCGCGGCGGATCGCTCTGCCCGCATGGTGCGGTCCGTCGTTGTTCGGTAGTCATACGACCACCTCTCCGCCGCGTAGGTGCGATACCCACGGTAGGCCGCCGTCACCCATCGTTGTGTCCGTCGGGCCGGAGGCGGTTCTCTCCGGCCCGGGACACGATCAGGGAGCGGTGCCGGCGCCACCCGCCACACCCACGCCACTCTTGCCGRTGCCGTTCTTGCCGGCCGGCAGTGTCGTGACCGCGTTYGTCGCCGCGCTCCAGCGGAGCTTGCCGAACTGAAAGGTGCTCTCCCGTCCGCCCGGGACCGAGTACTCGTCGGTGATCGGAAGCCCGAGGCTCGACGTCGTGCCACCGAGGCCCAGATAGGTCCGCAGGATGCGGCCGTGGACCTCGTGCGCGCCGATGGCCGGGTGCCAGTAGATCCAGCCACCCTGGAACTTCGCCTGAAGCGTCTCCGGGGCCGTGGCGTACTCGACACCGCTCACCGGCCGGCGCAGGAAGCTGTTCGTTCCGCCCAGCTCCAGGAACTTCGTCGCGATGGATCCGTGCAGGGCCTGTACGCCGGTCGCCACGGACCAGAAGGCCAGGCCGTTGGAGTAACGCTGCCAGCGACCGCCACCGCCGGCGGGCAGTTCGCTGTCGACGGGCGTCCCAACGGCCAGGMGGGTCAGCCCGGCGGTCGCGTACCACTTCTCGATCTCGCTGCGGGTGCCGTCGGCCTGTGYGGCGAGCGCGGTCAGCGTGCAGCACAGCACGTTCAGATCGACATTTCCCATGATCCCCGGGACATTTCCACTCGAGGTGTACTGCCACAGCGCCCACTTGGTCCAGCCGCCGGGCAGCCAGCCCGGGGTCGCCTTGTTGTTGTAGATGGCGAACCAGAACGGATACCGGGCGAAGCTGTGGTTGTCCGCCAGCTTCTTGGTCCAGAACGAGCGGTACGTGTAGAGGATGGGCGCCCGGCCGGTCTCGGTCTCGATCTTCTCGAGGAACGCCCGCGTCCAGGCGGCCAGCGCGGCGGGATCGAGTCCTCCGTCGTCCTCGAGGTCGAGCACGGGGGCCAGCTGCCCGRCGGCGCGGGTCAGCCCGCTCACCGTGATGAAGCGCTGTGCCTGGTCCACCGCGGTCGAGATCGGCCGCGCCGGCCGCGCGTAGTGATAGGCCCCGACCACCAGACCGGCTTTGGCGGCCGCGTCCCGGTCCGCGGCAAAGTACGGATTGGTGTAGTTCGGTCCTTCGGTGGCCTTAATGATCGCAAAGCTCAGGCCGGAGCCGCGCGCTGCGGTCCAGTCGATGGGGCCGCCGCCGGGATGCTGCCAGGAGGCCACGTCGATCCCCCGTGGCCAGGTCGGGGACGGCACCGCGCCCTGGGCGACTCCGGTGGTCGCGGTCAACGCCCCCGCGGTGATGGCCAGCGCCGCGATGCTCGTCACCCGCCGGGGGAGGGGGATTGGCAGCAGGGACGGGCGGGTGTCGACCCGCCGCCGCGTCGACCCCGGAGGAGGGCCGTGGCCTTCTTCATCCGGGTGGCCAGACGTGGGGGTGGTGGTCGGCAGGGTGGTGGTCGTAGGCACGGTGTCGCCGGCGGTGGGACCGGGCCGGACCTCGCGTGTCGTCGGATACCGGCTGGAACGGTGCATAGGACGCATGGGCAACCCTCGATGCTCGGGAGGCGATGCTGGGGAGGCTCGCCAGGCGGTTGGCCACGCCGGCAGCGGCGCACCAACGGGTGCTCCACACGCTAAGCATCGAAGAGATTACTTACAGCTATCAGTGTGAGTGGCGTCCAGGTAGGTCGCTACGGATAGTTGTTCCCGTCGGCAATCTCCGCATGTTTCGATGGAACGGAGTGAGGGTCGGGCGTACTGGCGTGTCATGGGGCGGACCTGGCGGTCAGGGCAGGGGGGTCGTTTCCGGCCGGCGTAGCGCCGACGGGGCCAGCGGGGGCCCTCACGCCGGTCGCCGGGAGGACCGGTCGCCGGGAGGACCGGCGGGTTCGGGGACGAAGTGGGTGAGGGGGTCACCCAACCCCGCCTGTCGTCGTGTAACCTGAGCTCCGCGGCCTCGCCCCTTTAGCTCAGTCGGCAGAGCGTCTCCATGGTAAGGAGAAGGTCTACGGTTCGATTCCGTAAAGGGGCTCCACGTTCCGCCTTCGGGTGGGTTCGTGTCCGGGGGGATGTCCGCCGGTCCTCCCGCGGGGTAAGATGTTGGTCGGGCCGCCGCAAGCAGGTGGACCATCCTAGCGGTGTAGCTCAGTCTGGCAGAGCAAGCGGCTCATAATCGCTGTGTCGCCGGTTCAAGTCCGGCCACCGCTACMAGCAGTGTGCGGCCTACCGCGGAGCCCGTGCGGGATCGCGGTTCGCCGCGCCGCCTGACCTGTTCAGCAACCGACTTAGGAAGAGGCATCACGCCGTGGCCGCCACTGACGTACGCCCGAAGATCACGATGGCGTGTCAGGTGTGTAAGCACCGGAACTACATCACGCGCAAGAACCGTCGCAACGACCCGGACCGCCTCGAACTGAAGAAGTTCTGCCCGAACTGCGGCAAGCACACGGAGCACCGCGAGACGCGCTGACGTTGCTCCGGYGGCTGCCCATCGGCGCGTCCGGGCGCCCGTCCCCACCTGGACGGGCGGAGTCGCTGAATCCTCCGTGCACGTATCTACGTTCCGCACCGGTAGCCGGTCAGGGAAGTCCTTGGCCGGCTTCCTGGCATGCCAGCCAAGATTATCGACCGATGGCGGGCGATGTGGTAACCACGTAGAGACACCCTGGTCATCCCGCTGATGGCGCGATCGGAGTTGCGATGCCGCTCAATCAGGACTTCGTGGGACGAAGCTCGGTTTCCCCCGCCCCGTTCCAGGTCGGGCGCGAGCACATCCGGAGGTTCGCCGAAGCGATCGGGGACGACAACCCGCTGTACCACGATCTGGAGGCCGCGAAGGCCGCTGGTTATCCCGATCTCGTGGCTCCACCCACGTTCCTCATCACAGTGATCCCCGGAACCCTCGGGGTGCCCACCGACGATCCGGAGCTCGGCCTCGACTTCTCTCTGGTCGTCCACGGCGAGGAACGTTTCGTGTTGCTTCGGCCGGTGGTGGCCGGCGACGAGCTGATCTGCACCTCGACCCTGACCGGCATCCGGTCCGTGGGGACCAACGAGGTGCTCGTCGTCAACTACCAGTTCGCCACGATCTACGGAGAGCAGGTCGCCACCGGCGTGTGTGGGCTGGTCTCGCGCGGGACGGCTCCGCCGAGGCGCCAATGACACCTTTGCCGACAGGGTTGTCGGAGTCCCACCGGCCCCGCTCGGCTCCGGCGACCGCGCGTTGCGCACGTTCCGGGCGACCCCGGGCGTCCTCACGATCTGGAGAACGATGACCGCCACGGTGAGCTACGACGACGTCGAGGTCGGCACCGAGCTGCCGGAGCGACTTTTCCCGTTGCGTCGGGATGATCTTGTCCGGTATGCCGGTGCGTCCGGCGACTTCAACCCCATTCACTGGAGCGATCGGGCGGCCGCCGAGGCCGGCCTACCGGGAGTGCTGGCGCACGGCATGCTGACCATGGCGACGGCCGCGCGGTTGGTCACGGACTGGCTCGGGGACCCGGGCGCCGTGGTCGAGTTCGGGGTGAAGTTCTCCTCCCCGGTGATCGTGCCCGACGACGGCGCCGGCGCGACGGTGTCCGTGCGTGGCATGGTCGAGAAGAAGCTCGACGACAACCTGGTGGTGGTGAATCTCACCACCCGATGCGACGGAAAAAAGGTCTTGATGGCGGCCCGGGCGACCGTCCGGCTGCGCTGAGGCCTGCCGCGCGGCAGGTCCGGCCGCTGAGCCGCCCGGCGGCCTCAGGCCGCCTCGGCGAGCAGGGCGGAGAGGCGGCTGACTCCCTTGACGAGATCGTCGTCGCTCAGCGCGTAGGACAGCCGGGCGAAGCCGGGAGTGCCGAAGGCCTCACCCGGCACGATCGCGACCCCAGCCTCCTCGAGGATCAGCTGGCACAGATCCGCGGACGTGGTGGGGATACGGCCGCGCAGGGTGCGCCCGAGCACGTCCCGCACCGACGGATAGCAGTAGAACGCCCCGTCGGGCAGTGGGCAGCGGATCCCGGGCGTCTGCGACAGCAGGCGGTGCATCGTCTGCCGGCGGCGGTCGAAGGCGGTGCGCATCGTGGCGACCGCATCCAGCGGGCCGGCGACCGCGGCAAGCGCGGCGGCCTGGGCGACGTTCGAGACGTTCGACGTCGCGTGGGACTGGAGGTTGGTCGCGGCGGCTACGGCGTCCGCCGGCCCGACCAGCCAACCGACCCGCCATCCCGTCATCGCGTAGGTCTTCGCGACCCCGTTGACGATGATGCAGCGTTCGGCGAGCTCAGGTACCTCGGCGAGAACGGAGGCGAACCTTGTCTCGCCGTAGACCAGATGCTCGTAGATCTCGTCGCTGATGACCCAGATCCCGGCCTGCTCGGCCCACCGTCCGATCGCGCGGACCTCCTCGGGGGTGTGGACGGCGCCGGTCGGGTTCGACGGGGAGTTGAACAGCAGAACCTTGGTCCGCGGGGTGCGTGCCGCCTCCAGTTGTTCCACCGTCACCCGGTACCCGGCTTCCGGACCGGTGACGACGTCGACCGGGACACCCCCGGCCAGCCGGATCGACTCCGGGTAGGTCGTCCAGTACGGGGCGGGCAGGAGCACCTCGTCCCCCGGGTCGAGCAGCGTCGCGAACGCCGCGTAGACAGCCTGCTTGCCGCCGTTGGTCACCAGGACCTGGCTCGGCGAGACGATCACCCCCGAGTCTCGGGCGGTCTTCTCGGCGATGGCCTGCTTCAGCTCCGGCAGGCCCGCGGCCGGGCTGTAGCGGTGCATGCGGGGCTCACGGCATGCCTTCTCGGCGGCGGCGACGATGTGGTCCGGGGTTGGGAAGTCCGGCTCCCCGGCGCCGAACCCGATCACGTCGCGGCCCGCGGCGCGCATCGCCTTGGCGGTGGCGTCGACGGCGAGCGTTGCGGAGGGGGCGATTCCCCCGATGCGGTGCGAGATCCTGCTCATGGCCGCCATGCTGCCACGGCTGTCACACGCGTGTCGGATGCACGTCGGACGTACCGTGGGATCCGTCCGGACCCTCCGGCAACGGTCCTCCGGCCCRTCCGGCCGCATCCATTCGAACCTCCGTGACAGGCTGCCAGCCCCCTCGCCCCCCGCTACCCCCTCGACGCGATCGCCGTACGCGGAGTCCAGGCGGCAAAGGGGTATGCTCGATCCGCTCGGGTACCCATTCCGGTACATCGCCGTGCGGCTGGGCTATGCGCTACGTAGCRCATAGCCGGGGTATGGTGGCGTAGCGGTCGCAAGGATCCGGGTGTGTGTCTAGGGGCGTGGCTCAATTGGTAGAGCACCGGTCTCCAAAACCGGCGGTTGCAGGTTCGAGTCCTGTCGCCCCTGCGCTGTTCGACAGTTGGCTGGTTCGATGACGCTGGTTCGATGACGGAGTGGGTGGAGTTGAGTGGCGACYGATACCCGTGACGCGGCACCGCGCCCCAAGCGGGCTACGCGTGCCGCGGGTCGACGTCGGTATCGGCCACTTGTGTTCATCCGCGAGGTCATGGCGGAGTTGCGGAAGGTCGTCTACCCCGGGCGGAGTGAGCTGATCACCTATGTGCTGGTCGTGCTTGTCTTCGTCAGCGTGATGACGGCGTTCGTGGCTACCCTCGACTTCGGCCTCACGAAGGCGGTCCTCGCGATCTTCGGCTGACGGGTCCCACCGCCGGACAGGCCGGGGCCGAAGYAGGCGGTGGTCGCTGGAGCTGCCCATCGGCGAGCTGGCTGCCCGTCCGGCCCCACGCCCGCGCAGCGCCGCTTCGCGGGTCCACAGCAGCAGAAGTGTTCACGAGAGTAAGGATCGTCCGCGTGTCCCAGTCGCCCGAGCACGCCTCCTCCGAGCAGGGGGAGGCCCTCGCCCGTCTCGATCCCCTCGCGGCGTTCGAGCACGACGAGGTGGCGAGCACGGACGCCGGCGCCGAGCTCGGCGACGTCTACGCCACCGCCGAGGCCGATCCCACCGCCGAGGCCGATCCCACCCCCGAGGCCGATCCCACCCCCGAGGGTGCTTTCCCGGTCTCCCCGGCGGTCGGGACGGTGCCGCCGGCCCTGACCGACGACGATGCCGACGACGACGATGCCGACCTGCGGCGGGCGATCGAGGACGCGCCTGGCGAGTGGTACGTCGTGCACTCCTATGCGGGGTACGAGAACAAGGTCAAGACCAATCTCGAGACCCGGATCTCCAGCCTCAACATGGAGGACTACATCTTCCAGATCGAGGTGCCCACCGAGGAGGTCCCGGTGGTCAAGAACGGCAAGCGGCAGCTTGTCCAGCAGAAGAAGTACCCGGGTTACATCTACGTCCGGATGGATCTGACCGATCAGTCGTGGTCGGCGGTCCGTAACACCCCGGGTGTGACCGGGTTCGTCGGGCTCACCAACCGGCCCTCCCCGCTGCGCCGGGAGGAGGTCCTCTCGATCCTCGCCCCGGTTGTGCCGAAGGAGAAGAAGGTCGAGACCGTCCGGGTGCAGGAGTTCGAGGTCGGCGAGTCCGTCACCGTCATGGACGGCCCCTTCGCCACGCTCCCGGCGACCATCAGCGAGATCAACCTCGACGCCCAGCGACTGAAGGTGCTGGTCTCGATCTTCGGTCGGGAGACGCCCGTCGAGCTGCAGTTCAATCAGGTCGCGAAGATCTGATCCGCTCCGTAGAACCCCGGTAGGAAGACGAGCACATGCCTCCCAAGAAGAAGAAGATCACTGCGATCATCAAGCTCCAGATCAACGCCGGCAAGGCCACCCCGGCGCCGCCRGTCGGCCCCGCGCTGGGTCAGCATGGCGTGAACATCATGGAGTTCTGCAAGCAGTACAACGCGGCGACCGAGTCGCAGGCCGGCAACGTCGTGCCGGTCGAGATCACCGTCTACGACGACCGGTCCTTCACCTTCGTCACGAAGACCCCGCCGGCCGCGCGGCTCATCCTCAAGGCCGCGGGCGTGGAGAAGGGCAGTGGCACCCCGCACCGGGACAAGGTTGMCAAGCTCACCACGGCGCAGATCCGCGAGATCGCCCAGACCAAGCTCCCGGACCTCAACGCCACCTCGATCGAGGCCGCCGAGAAGATCATCGCCGGCACCGCTCGATCCATGGGTATCACGGTCGGCGAGTAGTACGCCCTCGCGTTCCCCCCACCACCGGACCGACCAGTGGGAGGGCGGCCGGGCGCAGGTGCCGGGTGGACAGGATGTGTCCACGTCGCCGCGTCCCTTCGACGGCCGTCCGCCATCACCACGAGGAGACAGACAGTATGAAGCGCAGCAAGGCCTACCGTGCCGCGGCCGAGAAGATCAACCCGGAGAACTTCTACAGCCCGCTGGAGGCGGTCCGCCTCGCGCAGCAGACCTCGACGACGAAGTACGACGCGACGGTCGAGGTTGCGATCCGGCTCGGGGTCGACCCTCGCAAGGCCGACCAGATGGTCCGTGGCACGGTCAACCTGCCGCACGGCACCGGGAAGTCCCCCCGCGTCGCTGTCTTCGCAGCCGGGGAGAAGGCCGCTGAGGCGAGCGCGGCCGGGGCCGACATCGTCGGTAGCGATGACCTGGTCGCCCGGATCCAGGAGGGCTTCCTGGAGTTCGACGCGACCGTCGCGACGCCCGATCAGATGGCGAAGGTTGGTCGGATCGCTCGGGTCCTGGGCCCCCGCGGCCTGATGCCGAACCCTAAGACCGGCACCGTGACGCTGGACATCGGCAAGGCCGTCTCCGACATCAAGGGCGGAAAGATCAACTTTCGGGTGGACAAGCAGGGTAACCTGCACATCGTCATCGGGAAGACGAACTTCACCGACACCCAGCTGATCGAGAACTACACGGTTGCCCTGGATGAGATCGTCCGGGTGAAGCCGTCCGCGGCCAAGGGCCGGTATCTGAAGAAGATCACCTTCACGACCACCATGGGCCCGGGTATCCCGGTCGACCCGAACCGCACCCGCAACCTTCTCGACGAGGGTGCCGCCGCCTGATCCGAGCCGTCCGGCGGCTCTCGCTCGTCCGGAGGCATCGCCGCACGAAGCCATGCGTGCGGCCGCCGGGCGAGCGAACAGGGGCGAGAACAGCGACGAACAGTCGCGTACACTGATATCCAGTTCCACACCGAAGACCGCTGGTTGCCGTCTCCGTTCCCGTCGAGGGCCACTCCTCGTCCGGTTCGACCGACGGCCGAAGGCCCCGGGTTCCCCGGGCGGCCCGCGCAGGTGACGGACGGGAAGTTCCGTGACGGATGCACGCAGCCGGGTGACACACCCGGTAGCRCCACCGCCGCCCTTCACGCCCCGTGCGCCTGCGCCGGGGCGTTCGTCATGTTCCAGGGGCGTTTCCGTATGACCAGCCGACACCCCGAAGGAGCCCCATGGCGAAAGCTGAGAAGACCGCCGCGGTGGCGGAGATCGTCGAGGAGTTCCGTGGCTCGACCGCTGCGGTGCTCACGGAGTACCGCGGTTTGACGGTGAGCCAGCTCACCGAGCTGCGGCGTGCCCTCGGCGAGGGCACGCGCTACTCCGTGGTCAAGAACACCCTGACCAAGATTGCGGCGGAGCAGGCCGGGGTCACCGGACTCGACGACCTGTTCGTCGGGCCGACCGCCGTCGCCTTCGTCAGYGGCGACCCGGTCGAGGCGGCCAAGGGCCTGCGMGACTTCGCTCGGGCGAACCCGGCACTGGTGCTCAAGGGCGGCTTCGTCGAGGGCAAGCCGATGACCGCCGACGAGATTCGCAAGCTTGCGGATCTTGAGTCCCGCGAGGTCCTGCTGGCGAAGCTGGCCGGGGCGATGAAGGGCACGCTGGCCGGGGCCGTCGGGCTCTTCGCCGCTCCGCTGTCCCAGGTGGCCCGGCTCGCCGAGGCGCTGCGCGAGCAGCGCGAAGGCCAGTCCGCCGGCGTCGCCGAGCAGCCGGCCGCCGAGGCTGCCGCCGAATAGCCGAGCGGCGCCACCATGGTGCCGCTCCGAGATCACAATCAGGTCGCTCGCAGTCACGAGCAGGCCACCCCGAATCAGGCATGACGAGGAAGGAACCGCCACCATGGCGAAGCTGTCGACCGAAGAGCTGCTGGACGCCTTCAAGGAACTGACCCTGCTGGAGCTCTCGGAGTTCGTGAAGCAGTTCGAGGAGACCTTCGGTGTCACCGCCGCGGCTCCGGWCGCCGTGGCCGCCGCTCCGGCCGCCGGTGGTGCGGGCGGCGAGGCGCCGGCCGCCGAGGAGYAGGACGAGTTCGACGTCATCCTTGAATCCGTCGGTGACAAGAAGATCCAGGTCATCAAGGAGGTCCGCGCGCTGACCAGCCTCKGGCTGAAGGAGGCCAAGGACCTCGTCGACGGGGCTCCGAAGCCAGTCCTGGAGAAGGTCGCCAAGGAGGCGGCGGACAAGGCGAAGGCGGCCCTCGAGGGCGCCGGCGCCACGGTCACCGTCAAGTAAGTACCGGCAGTCCGAGCAGTACTGGCAGCACCCCGCTGCCCTGGACGCCCCGTCCGGCGATGCCCGTCGCCGGACGGGGCGTCCCTTGCGGCCACCCGGCGTGGCCGTGGCGGACACCCCCGTGCCGGGGCACCCCTCTGCGGTGCCCCGGCACGTGCTGTCTGGAAGGCCCGAAAGGTCCACCGCAGGCGGCCCGATGCACAGATGGGCAGGTCGGGTCCGTTCGTGACGTTTTCCGAAGGGGGTTGACGGCCTCTGTGGATCGGAGTTCCATCAAGTTTGCGAACCCTCGTCGGGAGCGGATGCGGTGCGCTACGTCCTCCCTGCGTGGTCCCATCACGCAGGTCCTTGCCAGCGGTGTGCCCTTCGGCTACACTGCTAGTTTGCGCTGCCCTTCTCGTTGTATCGGCCTCGTCGACGTCGTGCCGTTGGTGATGGTCGGCCCTGTTCGGGGGCTGGTATGCACCGCGAGGCGGTTCCGGTTACGTGGTCCGGAGCGGTACTCGCGGTCAGTCCGGGACGATGTGGGGGCGCGCTGGTCGTGCCGGAGTGTGGCACGGCTGTACGGCTGCCACACCGAGGACCCTGAGCGAGACCCTTGCCCATACACCGATCCGTTGTTCTCAGCGGACACTCGTGTCGCCGCGCGCACATGCCGTGGCGAGGCTTCCGCGTGCCCGTTGTCGGCTTGTCGGCCGCACATCCGCTACGCAGGACGCCCGGGGGTCGGCCTCCACGTCCCGCGGCCATCATCTCACCGGTGGGGCACCCCCCGCCGCCGTTCCTGACAACCGTAGCGAGACACTGATCACYTGACCATTCCCCGACGGATACTTGACGTCCGCGACGCCAGCCCGACGATCAGGCCACCGGAAGGACCACCTTGGCCGCCTCGCGCTCTTCCTCCCGCATCTCGTTCGCTAAGATCATCGAGCCCCTCGAGGTCCCGGATCTCCTTGCTCTTCAGACGCAGTCCTTCGATTGGCTGATCGGTAGTGACGCCTGGGCGGAGCGGGTGCAGGAGGCCATCGATTCCGGYCGTGACGACGTTCCGATCACCTCGGGTCTCGAGGAGGTCTTCAAGGAGATCTCCCCGATCGAGGACTTCTCCGGCTCGATGTCACTGTCCTTTCGGGACCACCGGTTCGAACCGCCCAAGTACTCCGTGGAGGAGTGCAAGGACAAGGACATGACCTTCTCGGCCCCGCTGTTCGTCACGGCCGAGTTCACCAACAACAACACCGGCGAGATCAAGAGCCAGACGGTGTTCATGGGTGACTTCCCGCTCATGACCCCGAAGGGCACCTTCGTCATCAACGGCACTGAGCGCGTGGTGGTCAGTCAGCTCGTGCGCTCTCCGGGGGTCTACTTCGAGCGCAGCCTCGACAAGGCTTCCGACAAGGACCTGTACTCCTGCAAGGTGATCCCCTCCCGGGGAGCCTGGCTGGAGTTCGAGATCGACAAGCGCGACACCGTGGGCGTGCGGATCGACCGCAAGCGCCGTCAGTCCGTCACGGTGCTGCTCAAGGCGCTCGGCTGGGACGAGGCCCGCATCCTCGAGCGGTTCGGTGACTTCCCGTCGATGCGGATCACCCTGGAGAAGGACCACACCGCCGGCCAGGACGATGCGCTGCTCGACATCTACCGCAAGCTGCGCCCGGGTGAGCCGCCGACACGGGAGTCGGCGCAGACCCTGCTGGAGAACCTCTTCTTCAACCCGAAGCGTTACGACCTCGCCAAGGTCGGTCGCTACAAGGTCAACAAGAAGCTTTCCCTGGGTGTTGCCCACGACGTCGGTGTCCTCACCGAGAACGACATCGTGCGCACGATCGAGTACGTCGTCAAGCTGCACGCGGGTGCCGACCCGGCCGAGTACGAGGTCGACGACATCGACCACTTCGGCAACCGGCGCATACGCACCGTCGGCGAGCTTATCCAGAACCAGGTCCGCCTCGGCCTGGCCCGGATGGAGCGTGTCGTCCGCGAGCGGATGACGACCCAGGACGTCGAGGCGATCACCCCGCAGACCCTGATCAACATCCGGCCGGTCGTCGCCTCCATCAAGGAGTTCTTCGGCACCAGCCAGCYCTCGCAGTTCATGGACCAGACMAACCCGCTCGCCGGTCTGACCCACAAGCGCCGCCTGAACGCGCTCGGCCCCGGTGGTCTGTCCCGGGAGCGGGCCGGCTTCGAGGTCCGTGACGTRCACCCCAGCCACTACGGCCGGATGTGCCCGATCGAGACGCCGGAAGGCCCGAACATCGGCCTGATCGGCTCGCTGTCGACGTTCGCGCGGGTCAACCCGTTCGGCTTCATCGAGACCCCGTACCGCAAGGTGGAGAACGGCCGGGTCACCGGCCAGATCGACTGGCTGACCGCGGACGAGGAGGACCGGCACGTCAAGGCGCAGGCGAACACCCCGCTGCGGCCCGACGGCTCGTTCGCGGAGGACCGTGTCCTGGTCCGCCGCAAGGGCGGTGAGGTCGAGTTCATCCCGCCGGACGAGGTCGACTACATGGACGTCTCGCCGCGGCAGATGGTGTCCGTGGCGACCGCGATGATCCCGTTCCTCGAGCATGACGACGCCAACCGCGCGCTGATGGGCTCCAACATGCAGCGCCAGTCGGTGCCGCTGCTGCGCTCCGAGGCGCCGCTGGTCGGCACCGGGATGGAGGCCCGCGCGGCCAAGGATGCCGGCGACGTGGTCGTCTGCGCCCAGGCGGGGGTGGTCGAGGATCTCTCGGCCGACTACATCACCGTCATGCACGACGACGGCACCCGGCGCACCTACCGGCTGGCGAAGTTTCGCCGGTCGAACCAGGGCACCTGCATCAACCAGAAGCCGATCGTGAACGAGGGCGACCGGGTCGGGGCCGGCCAGGTCATCGCGGACGGCCCGTGCACCGACAACGGTGAGATGGCGCTCGGCAAGAACCTGCTGGTCGCCTTCATGCCGTGGGAGGGGCACAACTACGAGGATGCGATCATCCTGTCCCAGCGTCTCGTCCAGGACGACGTGCTGTCCTCGATCCACATCGAGGAGCACGAGGTCGACGCCCGCGACACCAAGCTCGGCCCGGAGGAGATCACCCGGGACATCCCGAACGTCGCCGAGGAGGTTCTCGCCGACCTCGACGAGCGGGGGATCATCCGGATCGGCGCCGAGGTCTCGCCCGGCGACGTCCTGGTCGGCAAGGTCACGCCCAAGGGCGAGACCGAGYTGACCCCCGAGGAGCGCCTGTTGCGCGCGATCTTCGGGGAGAAGGCCCGGGAGGTCCGTGACACCTCGCTGAAGGTGCCGCACGGTGAGTCCGGCAAGGTCATCGGCGTGCGGGTGTTCTCCCGCGAGGACGGCGACGAGCTCCCGCCCGGGGTCAACGAGCTGGTCCGGGTCTACGTYGCCCAGAAGCGAAAGATCACCGACGGGGACAAGCTTGCCGGCCGGCACGGCAACAAGGGTGTCATCGCGAAGATCCTCCCGGCCGAGGACATGCCCTTCCTCGAGGACGGGACCCCGGTCGACGTCGTGCTCAACCCGCATGGTGTGCCTCGGCGGATGAACATCGGCCAGATCCTGGAGACCCACCTCGGGTGGGTGGCCAAGACCGGCTGGCAGGTCGACTCCGGCACCGAGGACTGGAAGGAGCGGCTGCGTGGCATCGGCGCGGACGCCGCCTCGGCCGGCACCAATGTGGCGACCCCCGTCTTCGACGGTGCCCGCGAGGAGGAGATCACCGGTCTGCTCGACTCCACCCTGCCCAACCGCGACGGCATCCAGCTGATCGGCTCCTCCGGCAAGGCCAAGCTGTTCGACGGCCGGACCGGTGAGCCGTACCCCTACCCGGTGGCGGTCGGCTACATCTACATCCTCAAGTTGCTGCACCTGGTCGACGACAAGATCCACGCTCGGTCGACCGGTCCCTACTCAATGATCACCCAGCAGCCCCTGGGTGGTAAGGCGCAGTTCGGTGGCCAGYGGTTCGGCGAGATGGAGGTGTGGGCGCTGGAGGCCTACGGCGCCGCCTACGCCCTGCAGGAACTACTGACCATCAAGTCCGACGACGTCGTGGGCCGGGTCAAGGTCTACGAGGCGATCGTCAAGGGCGAGAACATTCCGGAGCCCGGTATCCCGGAGTCGTTCAAGGTGCTCATCAAGGAGATGCAGTCGCTGTGCCTCAACGTCGAGGTGCTCTCCAGCGATGGCGTGCAGATCGAGATGCGTGACACCGACGAGGACGTCTTCCGTGCGGCGGAGGAACTCGGGATCGACCTGTCCCGGCGTGAGCCGAGCAGCGTCGAGGAGGTCTGACGGACGCCGGGGGTCCGACGCACCCGCCCTGATGGGCGGCGAGGCCCCCGGCGGCTCCATCCGACTCCAGCGTCCCGACCGAGAAAGAGAGAGCAGGCGACAGTCTTGCTGGACGTCAACTTCTTCGACGAACTGCGCATCGGTCTCGCCACCGCGGATGACATCCGCCAGTGGTCGCACGGTGAGGTCAAGAAGCCCGAGACGATCAACTACCGCACCCTGAAGCCGGAGAAGGACGGGCTCTTCTGCGAGAAGATCTTCGGTCCGACCCGGGACTGGGAGTGCTACTGCGGCAAGTACAAGCGGGTCCGGTTCAAGGGCATCATCTGTGAGCGCTGCGGCGTCGAGGTGACCCGGGCCAAGGTCCGCCGTGAGCGCATGGGCCACATCGAGCTGGCTGCGCCGGTCACCCACATCTGGTACTTCAAGGGTGTCCCGAGCCGCCTCGGCTACCTGCTGGACCTCGCGCCGAAGGACCTCGAGAAGGTCATCTACTTCGCCGCRTACATGATCACAAAGGTGGACACGGACGCCCGCCACCGCGATCTGCCGACCCTCGAGGCCCGCATCGGCGTCGAGAAGCAGCAGCTCGAGGACAAGAAGAACGCCGACGTGGAAGTCCGGCAGAAGCGGCTCGAGGCCGACCTCGCACAGCTCGAGGCCGAGGGCGCCAAGGGTGACGCGCGACGCAAGGTCCGCGAGTCGGCCGAGCGCGAGATGCGCCAGCTCCGGGACCGGGTGCAGCGTAAGATCGACGATCTCGACCGCGTCTTCGACCGGTTCAAGAACATGAAGGTCCAGGACCTGGAGCCGGACGAGCTGCTTTATCGCGAGCTGCGCGACCGCTTCGGTGCGTACTTCGACGGCGGTATGGGCGCCGAGGCGCTGCAGCGGCGGCTGGCCGACTTCGACCTGGCCGCCGAGGCCGAGTCGCTGCGCGAGACCATCCGCAGCGGCAAGGGGCAGAAGAAGGCCCGCGCGCTCAAGCGGCTCAAGGTCGTCTCCGCGTTCCTGAACACCCGCAACTCCCCGATGGGGATKGTGCTCGACTGCGTCCCGGTGATCCCACCCGATCTGCGCCCGATGGTGCAGCTCGATGGTGGYCGGTTCGCCACCTCGGACCTCAACGACCTGTACCGCCGGGTGATCAACCGGAACAACCGGTTGAAGCGGCTGCTCGACCTCGGCGCGCCCGAGAYCATCGTCAACAACGAGAAGCGGATGCTGCAGGAGGCCGTCGACGCGCTGTTCGACAACGGCCGCCGCGGCCGGCCGGTCACCGGCCCGGGTAACCGCCCGCTGAAGTCGCTGTCCGACATGCTCAAGGGCAAGCAGGGCCGGTTCCGCCAGAACCTGCTGGGCAAGCGGGTCGACTACTCCGGCCGTTCGGTCATCGTCGTCGGTCCGCAGCTCAAGCTGCACCAGTGCGGTCTGCCCAAGCAGATGGCGCTGGAGCTGTTCAAGCCGTTCGTGATGAAGCGCCTGGTGGACCTCAACCACGCGCAGAACATCAAGTCGGCGAAGCGGATGGTCGAGCGGGCCCGCCCGGTCGTGTGGGACGTGCTCGAGGAGGTCATCACCGAGCACCCCGTGCTGCTCAACCGGGCGCCGACCCTGCACCGCCTCGGCATCCAGGCCTTCGAACCGCAGCTCGTCGAGGGCAAGGCCATCCAGATCCACCCGCTGGTCTGCACGGCGTTCAACGCCGACTTCGACGGTGACCAGATGGCGGTGCACCTGCCGCTGTCCGCCGAGGCGCAGGCCGAGGCGCGGATCCTGATGCTGTCGAGCAACAACATTCTCTCGCCCGCATCGGGCCGGCCGCTGGCGATGCCGAGCCTCGACATGGTGACCGGGGTGTTCCACCTGTCCCGCCTGGCCGAGGGGGCGCTCGGCGAGGGGCGGTCGTTCTCCAGCGTCGCCGAGGCGCAGATGGCCTTCGACGCCCGGGAGGTCGCCCTTCAGGCGAAGATCAGGGTGCGGTTGCGGGACACCACCCCGCCGTCGGACTGGGTCCCGCCCGCCGACTGGGTCACCGGGGACGTGTTCACCCTGGAGACCACGTTCGGTCGTTGCCTGCTCAACGAGGCGCTGCCGGAGGGCTACCCCTTCATCAACGCCCAGCTGAACAAGAAGGCCCAGGCCGCGATCGTCAACGACCTGGCCGAGCGGTACCCGAAGATCCAGGTAGCGGCGACCCTGGACGCCCTGAAGAGCGCCGGTTTCTACTGGGCCACCCGGTCCGGGGTCACCGTCGCGATCGAGGACGTCGTCGCGCCGCCGAACAAGGCCGAGATCCTCGACGACTACGAGCAGCGTGCCGACCGGGTCCAGAAGCAGTTCGACCGCGGCTTCCTGTCCGACGAGGAGCGCCGCAGCGAGCTGGTCCAGATCTGGACCGAGGCGACCAACAAGATCGCCGAGGCGATGGAGGAGAACTTCCCGGAGACCAACCCGGTCTACGTGCTGGTCAACTCCGGAGCCGCTGGAAACATGATGYAGATCCGGCAGCTCGCCGGCATGCGTGGTCTGGTCTCCAACCCGAAAGGTGAGATCATCCCGCGGCCGATCAAGGCGAACTTCCGCGAGGGCCTGACCGTGCTGGAGTACTTCATCTCCACCCACGGTGCCCGTAAGGGACTCGCCGACACCGCCCTGCGCACCGCGGACTCGGGGTACCTGACCCGGCGGCTCGTCGACGTCAGCCAGGATGTCATCGTCCGCGAGGAGGACTGCGGCACCGAGCGCGGCATCCTCACTCGGATCGCCCGCAAGGGCGCCGACGGGGTGCTGGTCCGGGACCGGTATGCCGAGACCTCGGCGTACGCGCGGACGCTGGCCTCCGACGCGATCGACGCGAACGGCGAGGTCATCGTGCCCGCCGGCACCGACGCCGGGGACGTCGCGATCAGCCAGATCATCGAGGCCGGCATCGAGCAGGTGCGGGTCCGCTCGGCGCTGACCTGCGAGTCCCGGATGGGGGTGTGCGCCCAGTGCTACGGGCGCTCGCTCGCCACCGGCAAGCTGGTTGACGTCGGTGAGGCCGTCGGCATCGTCGCCGCGCAGTCCATCGGTGAGCCCGGCACCCAGCTGACGATGCGTACCTTCCACAGCGGTGGCGTCGCCGGCGACGACATCACCCAGGGTCTGCCGCGTGTCGTCGAGCTGTTCGAGGCGCGCAGCCCGAAGGGCAAGGCCCCCATCACCGAGGTCTCCGGCCGGGTGAAGATCGAGGAGACCGAGAAGACCTTCAAGGTCGTGGTGGTGCCGGACGACGGCAGCGACGAGATCGCCTACCCGGTCTCGCGGCGTTCGCGCCTGCGGGTCCGCGAGGGCGACCACATCGAGGTCGGCAGCCAGATTGTCGACGGTGCCGTCGACCCGCACGAGGTGTTGCGCATCCTCGGGCCGCGCCAGGTCCAGCTCCACCTGGTGGACCAGGTCCAGGAGGTCTACCGGTCGCAGGGTGTGTCGATCCACGACAAGCACATCGAAATCATCATCCGCCAGATGCTCAAGCGGGTGAACGTTCTCGAGTCGGGCGACACCACCCTGCTGCCCGGTGAGCTCTGCGAGCGGGCCCGGTTCGAGGCGGAGAACCGTCGGGTGGTGGAAACCGGTGGCCAGCCGGCCTCGGYCCGCCCGGTCCTCATGGGAATCACCAAGGCGTCGCTGGCGACCGAGTCGTGGCTGTCGGCGGCCTCCTTCCAGGAGACGACTCGGGTGCTCACCGACGCGGCGATCAACGCCCGGTCGGACTCGCTCGTCGGCCTGAAGGAGAACGTCATCATCGGAAAGCTCATCCCGGCCGGCACCGGGATCTCCCGGTACCGCAACATCCGGGTCGAGCCGACCGAGGAGGCACGTGCGGCGATGTACTCCGTCGGTGCCTACGAGGACGGCGGCGTCGAGTACGGTGCGTTCGGCACGGGCTCCGGCCAGGCGGTCCCGCTGGACGAGTTCGACTACCGCAGCTCGGGAGACTTCCGCTGAGCAGGCCGCGCGTAAGCAGGTCGCGAGGCTGACCGAGCGGAGCTGACCAGAGCCCGACCGAAGCCCGATCGATCAGGACCGGCCCGGCGCCCTCACCAGGGTGCCGGGCCGGTTGCGCGTCCAGGTCCGAAGCCCGCTGGTGGGACAGCGCGCAGAGGCGAAAATCGGCAGGACAGGGGCAGGTACATGCGGTGGCGGTGGAAGGTGGCGGCGGCGTGATTCTGACCGGCGACCACGACGACCTGAGTCGGTTGGCCGCGCCTTATCGGACAGTGGTCATCGAAGCGCTCCCCGRCAGTGGACGTGACCGGGGCTGACCGCGAGTGGACCGAGATTCGCCGGGAACGAATGATCTACGAGGATGAGGCCATTCTCGTGCTCGACAAACCCGTCGGCATCTCGGTCATGGGAGAGCGGCACGACACCGATCTCGWCACCCTCGCCGGGGATGACGGCGAGGAGCTGTTCCCGGTGCACCGCATCGACAAGGTCACCTCGGGCCTGGTGCTCTTCGCCCGGCAGTTGCGGTTCCACGGTGATCTCACCCGGCAGTTCCAGCGCCGCACGGTGGACAAGCGCTACCTCGTCCTGACCCGCACCCGCGGACTGCCCGCCTCGGGGACCRTCGACCTGCCGCTGAGTGTGGGGCGCAAGAGTCGGGTCCGGGTGGCGGCGAACCGGGCCGACATCATGGCCGACCTGGCGGAGGTGGCCCCCTTGGCGGAGGTGGCCGACCTGGGGGAGGTGGCCCCCTTGGCGGAGGTGGCCCCCTTGGCGGAGGTGGCCGACCTGGGGGAGGCGGCCCCCTTGGCGGAGGCGGCCCGGGCAGAGGTTGGCCCGACCGGCGCCGGCGCCGGCGCCGGCGTCGGACGCTGGACGGTTCCGCCCGCCGCGGTGTTTCCCCACGTCCGGACATACCCGTCCGTCACGACCTTCATCCGGGTGTGGGAGGGCGGTGAGTACACCCTGCTCGCGGTCACGCCGGTCAGCGGGCGGCGCCACCAGATCCGGGTGCATCTGGCCTGGATCGGGCACCCGATCGAGGGCGATCCGCTGTTCGGCCGCGATGCCACCGCCCGCACCCTGCTGCACTCGTGGCGGCTCGCCTTCGATGCGGCTTGGGCCGGCGGCTCCCGCATCGAGGTCGAGGCGCCCCCCGGAGCCGACTTCTGGGCCCCGGTACGCACGCATCTGCCGGCCGGCCTGGCGGCGACCCTCCTCGGAAACGTGGCGGGTGGGTCAGGAATAGGCGGTTTCGCGTAGCTCGCMGTAGACCCGGACCAGGTCGGGCAGCTGGTAGTGCGCGTTCAGGCCGCTCGGATTGGRCAGGAGCCAGACGCCGGCGGATCCCAGGGTCTCCGCCTGGCGGCCGACCTTCGCGCCGCGGCGTCCGAACCCGATCCGGTAGGCGGCCAAGCCGAGGAAGGCCACCCACCGGGGTGCGACCCGTTCGACGAGTTCGGTGAGCCGGGGCACGCCGGCGCGGACCTCGTCATCGCTGATCTCGTCGGCGCGCGCGGTGGAGCGGTGGACGAGATTGGTGATGCTGATGCCCCGGCGGACCAGTTCGTCGGTCTCGCTGGGATGCAACCGGCGTGGGGTGAAGCCGGCGAGGTGCAGCACCGGCCACAGCCGGTTGCTCGGCGTGCCGAAGTGAAAGCCGGTGGCCCCGGACTCGAGGGACGGGTTGATCCCGCAGAGCAGCACGACGGTGGCCGGGGCGACYAGGTCCGGGACGGTGGTCCCGTAGGCCGCGAGCAGCGCGTCCCGGCTCGGCCGGCGTCGGGTGGGGGCGGCCGCGAATCGTGCGCCGGCTGCGTCAGACATGTCCTCGCGGGCCCTCCGATGCCGGTATCGTGCTGTCCCGTACAGCGTGCCAGTAGGTACAGCGTGCCAGTACGGGGGGCCGTGCTGGTGCCCGCCTGTGCCGCCCRTCGAGTGCGTACGCCCGTCGAGTGCATAGTGCGCGTGGGGTCTGCGTGGGATTTCGCCGGACACCCCCGTTCGACACCTGGCGCGGGCGTGGAGTACTGTTGAGCCCTGTGGTCGGAGTCCACGTGGCTMCGGCGTGCGTCCTGCACTTCGATGTGGCGCCGTGGTGCTCGCTAGGTTGACGTAAAGTCACTGTTCGGGTATCCGTCGGCGACTGTCGAGCTCGGTTCCGCAAAGCGGACGGGCGGGCTGGCGTGCTCCTCACCGGAACTGGATCATCGCATCGAGGTTTCGGTCGAATGGCGCGACACGCCCGACCGCGTGGGTCGGAGAAGCCGCTCGAGGACACTCCGGTGGATCGGGTGCGGACCACAGCAGCAGGTAGGCCGGCGTACCGGTCTGGTTGCCCAAGGCAGTACGACGAGGCGTGACAGGAACGGGAGCGGYGTTGCCCACGATCCAGCAGCTGGTCCKCAAGGGCCGGCAGGACAAGGTCGAGAAGACCAAGACCCCGGCACTCAAGGGAAGCCCTCAGCGTCGTGGTGTGTGCACCCGCGTCTACACGACCACCCCGAAGAAGCCGAACTCGGCCCTGCGCAAGGTGGCCCGGGTCCGGTTGAACAGCGGGATCGAAGTCACCGCCTACATCCCCGGGGTCGGCCACAACCTGCAGGAGCACTCGATCGTCCTGGTTCGCGGTGGCCGAGTGAAGGATCTTCCGGGTGTCCGGTACAAGATCGTCCGAGGCGCTCTCGACACGCAGGGCGTCCGTAACCGTAAGCAGGCTCGTAGCCGCTACGGCGCGAAGAAGGAGAAGGGCTGATGCCGCGCAAGGGGCCTGCGCCCAAGCACACCGTGGTGGTCGACCCGGTGTAYGGGTCGCCGCTGGTGACCGCGCTGGTGAACAAGG
Source organism: Frankia sp. CcI156 (assembly GCF_001983015.1). Classification (NCBI taxonomy): domain Bacteria; kingdom Bacillati; phylum Actinomycetota; class Actinomycetes; order Frankiales; family Frankiaceae; genus Frankia; species Frankia sp. CcI156. The sequence goes on along the minus strand of NZ_MOMD01000001.1, from coordinate 94,061 downwards.
TGCTGTTGAGCGGTAAGAAGTCGGTCGCGGAGCGCATCGTGTACGGCGCACTCGAGGGTGCGAAGAACAAGACCGGCAACGACCCGGTCGTCACGCTCAAGCGCGCGCTGGACAACGTCAAGCCGACGCTGGAGGTGCGCAGCCGCCGGGTGGGTGGTGCCACCTACCAGGTTCCGGTCGAGGTTCGCGCCGGCCGGAGCACTACCCTCGCGCTGCGCTGGATCGTCGGCTACTCCCGGGCTCGTCGCGAGAAGACGATGACCGAGCGGCTGATGAACGAGCTCATCGACGCAAGCAACGGCCTCGGCGCCAGCGTGAAGCGCCGGGAGGACACCCACAAGATGGCGGAGTCCAACAAGGCCTTCGCCCACTACCGCTGGTGATCCGACATKCCATCTGACGTACGTTCCTTGCTGGCCGGGACCCGCAACATCGGGATCATGGCCCACATCGACGCGGGCAAGACCACCACCACCGAGCGCATCCTCTTCTACACCGGTGTGAACTACAAGATCGGTGAGGTCCACGAGGGCGGCGCCACGATGGACTGGATGGAGCAGGAGCAGGAGCGGGGGATCACCATCACCTCCGCGGCCACCACCTGTCTCTGGCGCGACCACACCATCAACATCATCGATACCCCCGGCCATGTCGACTTCACCGTCGAGGTGGAGCGCTCGCTGCGGGTCCTTGACGGTGCGGTCGCGGTCTTCGACGCGGTCGCCGGAGTCGAGCCRCAGAGCGAGACGGTCTGGAAGCAGGCCGACCGTTACAACGTCCCGCGTATCGCCTTCGTCAACAAGATGGACCGGGTCGGTGCCGAGTTCCACCGCTGCGTGGAGWTGATGATCGACCGGCTCGACGCGACGCCGGCCGTGATCCAGCTCCCGTGGGGCGTGGAGGCCGACTTCCGCGGTGTCATCGACCTGGTCCGCATGAAGGGCCTCCTCTGGAAGACCGAGGACAAGGGCGCCTCTTACGAGACCGTCGACATCCCGCGGGATCACCTTGAGGCCGCRCAGGAGTGGCGCGACAAGCTCCTCGAGACCGTCGCTGAGAACGACGACGAGCTCATGGAGCTCTACCTCGAGGGTGAGGAGCCCTCCACGGAGCAGCTCGTCGCAGCCCTGCGCCGCGCGACCCTGGCGAGCAAGGTCAACCCGGTGCTGTGCGGTTCGGCGTTCAAGAACAAGGGCGTCCAGCCCATGCTCGACGCCGTCGTCGACTTCCTGCCGAACCCGCTGGACATCGGCGCCACCGTCGGCCATGCGGTCGGTGACGAGGAGRCCGAGGTCCGCCGGGAGCCGAGCGAGGACGAGCCGTTTTCCGCGCTCGCCTTCAAGATCATGAGTGACCCGTACGTGGGTAAGCTGACCTACATCCGGGTGTACTCCGGCAAGCTGACTGGTGGTTCGCCGGTGCTGAACTCGACGAAGGACCGCAAGGAGCGTGTCGGCCGCATCCTGCAGATGCACGCCAACCACCGGGAGGACCGGGAGGGCGTCGGCGCGGGACAGATCGTGGCCGTGGTGGGGCTGAAGAACACCACCACGGGTGACACGCTCTGCGACCCGAACGCCCCGGTGATCCTGGAGTCGATGACGTTCCCGGCGCCGGTCATCCACGTCGCGATCGAGCCGAAGACCAAGGCCGACCAGCAGAAGCTGGGCACCGCCATCCAGCGGCTCGCCGAGGAGGACCCGACCTTCCAGGTCCGCACCGACGAGGAGACCGGTCAGACGATCATCGCCGGCATGGGCGAGCTGCACTTGGATGTGCTGGTCGACCGGATGCGCCGCGAGTTCGGTGTCGAGGCGAACGTCGGCAAGCCGCAGGTGGCCTACCGGGAGACGATCCGCCGCAAGGTGGAGAAGGTCGACTACACCCACAAGAAGCAGACGGGTGGATCCGGCCAGTACGCCCGGGTGATCATCAACCTGGAGCCCTCCGGCGGCGACGGCGGTGGCTACGAGTTCGAGAACAAGGTCACGGGTGGTCGCATCCCCCGGGAGTACATCCCCTCGGTGGATGCGGGCTGCCAGGAGGCCATGGAGTTCGGCGTGCTCGCCGGCTATCCGCTGGTGGACGTCAAGGTCACCCTGCTCGACGGCCAGTTCCATGACGTCGACTCGTCCGAACTCGCATTCAAGATCGCCGGTTCGATGGCGTTCAAGGACGCGGCCCGCAAGGCCGACCCGGTGCTGCTCGAGCCCCTGATGGCCGTCGAGGTCACCACCCCCGAGGACCACATGGGTGACGTGATCGGCGACCTGAACTCCCGCCGTGGGCAGATCCAGGCGATGGAGGAGCGGGGGGGCTCCCGGATCGTACGGGCGCTGGTGCCACTGTCGGAGATGTTCGGCTACGTTGGTGATCTTCGCTCGAAGACCTCCGGCCGGGCGAGCTACTCCATGCAGTTCGACTCCTACGCCGAGGTTCCCGCGAACGTCGCCAAGGAGATCATCGCCAAGGCCCGGGGAGAGTGAGCGCCCTCACGGCGTGAGCAATACCCCTACCTGACTACACAGCACGACACCACCCGTCCTTGGAGGGACACCCGTGGCGAAGCAGAAGTTCGAGCGGACGAAGCCGCACGTCAATATCGGCACCATTGGTCACATCGACCACGGCAAGACGACCCTGACCGCGGCGATCACCAAGGTCCTGCACGACGCCTACCCAGACCTCAACCCCTTCACGCCGTTCGACCAGATCGACAAGGCGCCGGAGGAGAAGGCCCGCGGCATCACGATCTCGATCGCCCACGTCGAGTACCAGACCGACACCCGGCACTATGCGCACGTCGACTGCCCGGGACACGCTGACTACATCAAGAACATGATCACCGGTGCCGCTCAGATGGACGGCGCGATCCTGGTYGTGTCCGCCACCGACGGCCCGATGCCGCAGACGAAGGAGCACGTGCTCCTCGCCCGCCAGGTCGGCGTGCCCTACATTGTCGTCGCCCTGAACAAGGCCGACATGGTCGACGACGAGGAGATCCTCGAGCTCGTCGAGCTGGAGGTCCGGGAGCTGCTGAGCTCGTACGAGTTCCCGGGCGACGACGTTCCGGTCGTCCGGGTCTCCGCGCTCAAGGCGCTGGAGGGCGACAAGGAGTGGGGCGCCAAGCTCCTCGAGCTCATGGCGGCGGTCGACGAGTCGATCCCCGAGCCGCAGCGTGACATCGACCGGCCGTTCCTCATGCCGATCGAGGACGTCTTCAYGATCACCGGTCGTGGCACCGTGGTCACCGGTCGCGTCGAGCGCGGAATCGTCAAGGTCAACGAGACCGTGGAGATCGTCGGTATCAAGCCGGAGACCACCTCCACCACCGTGACCGGTGTCGAGATGTTCCGCAAGCTGCTCGACGAGGGGCGTGCCGGCGACAACGTCGGTCTGCTCCTGCGCGGTATCAAGCGGGAGGACGTCGAGCGCGGCCAGGTCATCGTCAAGCCGAAGTCGATCACCCCGCACACGGTGTTCGAGGCTCGCGTCTACATCCTCAACAAGGATGAGGGCGGACGGCACACGCCGTTCTTCAAGAACTACCGCCCGCAGTTTTACTTCCGCACCACCGACGTGACCGGCGTCGTGACCCTCCCCGAGGGCACGGAGATGGTCATGCCGGGGGACAACACCGAGATGACGGTCGAGCTGATCCAGCCGATCGCCATGGAGGAGGGTCTGCGCTTCGCCATCCGCGAGGGTGGCCGGACCGTCGGCGCGGGCCAGGTTACGAAGGTTCTCAAGTAGTAGCCGTGGGCGGTGGGTCCGGGCGTGTGTACGGACCCACCGCCCACTGCGCTGCCTGACCAGGCAAGGCTCTCGCGAGACTCGGCTGCCGAGGACAACCGGCCGCCGGCAAGGGACGCAGCCCGGTCCCGGTCGACACGTCGAGCGGGACCGGCACGAGACAGCGGTACAACCGGCAGGTTCTTTCCGCCGGCGGCGGGGCGCCAGGCTCGCCGCGCGGCCGGCGGTGAGGATCTACGGGCGGTGACCCGGTAGCGATACCGGCCGGACGAGACAGACAGGACAGGCGAAGCCCACCATGGCGGCACAGAAGATCCGCATCCGGCTCAAGGCCTATGACCACGAGGTCATCGACAGCTCGGCGCGGAAGATCGTCGAGACGGTGACGCGGACGGGCGCGCAGGTCGCGGGACCGGTGCCGCTGCCGACGGAGAAGAACATCTACTGCGTCATCCGGTCGCCGCACAAGTACAAGGACAGCCGCGAGCACTTCGAGATGCGGACGCACAAGCGGCTGATCGACATTCTTGACCCGACGCCCAAGACGGTCGACTCGCTTATGCGCCTCGACCTGCCCGCCGGCGTCGATATCGAGATCAAGCTGTAAGAGGGGCCGGCGCAGTCATGCTCATCCGCAACTACAGAGGGCTCCTGGGCACCAAGCTCGGGATGACCCAGGTATGGGACGCGAACAACCGCGTCGTGCCGGTCACCGTCATCAAGGCCGGACCCAACGTCGTCACGCAGGTCAAGACGCCTGACTCGGACGGCTACTCGGCCGTTCAGCTCGGTTACGGCGAGGTCGACCCGCGTAAGATCAACAAACCCGCCCGCGGCCACTTCGCCACCAGCGGGGTGACGCCCCGGCGCCACCTCGTCGAGCTGCGGACCGCCGATGCCGGCAACTACCGGCCCGGCCAGGAGCTGACCGGCGAGGTGTTCTCCGCCGGGACCGTCGTTGACGTCACCGGCACCTCGAAGGGCAAGGGGTTCGCCGGTGTCATGAAGCGTCACGGGTTCAAGGGTCTGGGCGCGGGGCACGGCGTCGAGCGCAAGCACCGCTCGCCGGGGTCGGTCGGCGGCTGCGCCACGCCCGGTCGCGTGTTCAAGGGCCTGCGCATGGCCGGCCGGATGGGTCACGTGCGCACCACGACCTCGGGGCTGACGATCCACGCCGTCGACACCGAGCGTGGCTATCTGCTGGTCAGGGGTGCGGTGCCCGGCCCGGATGGTGGTCTGGTCCTCGTGCGCAGCGCGGCCAAGCGCCCGGCGCCCGAGGCCATCGCCCCGGCGGCCGAGCTGGCCGGTACCGGTGAGGAGGTCTCGGCATGAGCCGGGTGGCCACATCCGACCCGAGCGTCACCGCGCGCACCGTCGCGGTGCACGCGCCGAACGGGGGCGAAGGCGGCAGCGTCGAGCTGCCCGGTGGCGTGTTCGACGTGCCGCTCAACATCCCGCTGATCCACCAGGTCGTGGTGGCGCAGCTCGCGGCGGCCCGCCAGGGCACGCACGACACGAAGACCCGCGGCGAGGTCCGCGGCGGTGRCCGCAAGCCGTATCGGCAGAAGGGCACCGGCCGGGCCCGGCAGGGATCGCTGCGGGCTCCGCAGTTCACCGGCGGTGGCACCGTGCACGGCCCCACACCGCGCAGATACGACCAGCGGACCCCGAAGAAGATGAAGGCCGCCGCGCTGCGCGGCGCGCTGTCCGACCGGGCCCGCAACAACCGGGTGCACGTGGTGTCCTCGCTGGTCTCCGGCGAGACGCCGTCGACGAAGAGCGCGGTCACCGCGCTGCGGACGATCGCCGACACCCGCCGGGTGCTGGTGGTGGCGAGYCGTTCGGACGAGCTGACCTGGAAGAGCCTGCGCAACGTCGCGGCGGTGCACCTGCTCGACCCGGGCCAGCTCAATACCTATGACGTGCTGGTGAGCGACGACGTGGTCTTCATCGAGGATGCGCTGGCCGCGTTCCTTGCTCGTGACACCCGTCCGGCAACCTCCACCGCCGGGACCGAGGCTGCCGCRGGCACCGAAGGTGTGGCCGGGGCGGAGGAGAACAAGTGATTCCCGACCCGCGTGACGTGATCCTGCGGCCGGTCGTCTCCGAGAAGAGCTACGGCCTGCTCGACGAGAACGTCTACACCTTCATCGTGCGTCCGGACGCGAACAAGACCCAGATCAAGCTCGCGGTCCAGCAGATCTTCAATGTGCGGGTCCTGCGGGTGAACACMATCAACCGGCAGGGCAAGCGCAAGCGGACCAAGCACGGCTGGGGACACCGGTCCGCCTCCAAGCGGGCCCTGGTGAGCCTGGCTCCCGGTGACACGATCGAGATCTTCGGAGGCCCCGGTGCCTGAGCGCGTGCGCTCCGCGGCGGCGGTGGGTCCAGGACGGTAGGAAGCCATGGGTATTCGTAGGTACAAGCCGACGACGCCGGGGCGTCGTGGTGCGAGCGTGGCCGACTTCGTCGAGATCACTCGTGACCACCCGGAGAAGTCGCTGGTCCGCCCGCTGCACTCCAAGGGCGGGCGCAACGTCCACGGCCGGATCACCACCCGGCACCAGGGCGGCGGGCACAAGCGGGCGTACCGGGTCATCGACTTCCGGCGGGACAAGGACGGGGTGCCGGCCAAGGTCGCGCACATCGAGTACGACCCCAACCGCACCGCCCGGATCGCGCTGCTGCACTACCTCGACGGCGAGAAGCGCTACATCCTCGCGCCGGTCAAGCTCAGGCAGGGCGACACGGTCAGTTCCGGCGTGGGCGCCGACATCAAGCCCGGCAACGCGCTGCCGCTGCGCAACATCCCGACCRGCACGGTGGTGCACGCCATCGAGCTGCGTCCCGGCGGTGGTGCGAAGATCGCCCGTAGCGCCGGCACGAGTGTGCAGCTCGTCGCGAAGGACGGCCCCTACGCTCAGCTGCGGATGCCCTCCGGTGAGATCCGCAACGTGGATGTGCGCTGCCGCGCGACGGTCGGCGAGGTCGGCAACGCGGAGCAGAGCAACATCAACTGGGGTAAGGCCGGCCGGATGCGCTGGAAGGGTCGCAGACCCACCGTGCGCGGTGTCGCGATGAACCCGGTCGACCACCCGCACGGTGGTGGTGAGGGTAAGACCTCCGGCGGTCGTCACCCCGTCAATCCCAAGGGCCGTCCGGAGGGGCGGACCCGGGCGACCCGCAAGTCGTCCGACGCGCTCATTGTGCGTCGTCGCAAGCAGAACAGGCGGCGGTAATGGTGATCTCCAGGCCCCGGGCCGCGTCGGCCACCAGCGCGCCGCCGACCAGCCGTACCCATCGGATCTGAGCAGGAAGGAGGAGACACAGCCATGCCACGCAGTCTGAAAAAGGGCCCGTTCGTCGACGACCACCTGCTCAAGAAGGTGGATCTGCAGAACTCCAAGGGCACCAAGCACGTCATCAAGACCTGGTCGCGCCGGTCGACCGTGATCCCCGACATGCTGGGGCACACGATCGCCGTGCACGACGGCCGCAAGCACGTCCCGGTCTTCATCACCGAGGRCATGGTCGGGCACAAGCTCGGCGAGTTCGCCCCGACCCGGACCTTCCGTGGCCACGTCAAGGAGGACCGGAGGTCACGCCGTGGCTGACGATCTCGTTGACGGCCTGACCCGGGCCGGTCTTCCCGGGGCGAAGGCCTCGGCCCGCTATGTCCGGGTCTCGCCGACGAAGGCCCGCCGGGTCGTCGACCTGGTGCGCGGGCGCTCGGTCGGCGAGGCGCTGGACATCCTCCGGTTCGCTCCGCAGGCGGCCAGCGAGGACGTGTACAAGGTTGTCGCCAGCGCTGCGGCGAACGCCGAGAACAACCACAGCCTCGATCCGGCCACCCTGTGGGTCGGCGAGGTCTACGTGGACGAGGGGCCGACGCTCAAGCGCATCCGGCCCCGAGCTCAKGGCCGGGCCTACCGGATCCGCAAGCGCACCAGCCACATCACCGTCGTGGTGGAGAGCCGGGAGCCGGTCTCCGCGGCCGGCCGGGGCGCGAAGACGACAAGGAGGGCCCGGTAGTGGGGCAGAAGGTCAACCCGCACGGGTTCCGGCTTGGCATCACCTCGGAGTTCACCTCCCGTTGGTACGCCGACAAGCAGTACAAGGCGTACGTCGGCGAGGACGTGAAGATCCGTAAGATGATGTCGCGGGGCATGGAGCGGGCCGGCATCAGCCGGGTCGACATCGAGCGGACCCAGGGGCGGCTGCGGGTGGACATCCACACCGCGCGCCCGGGCATCGTCATCGGTCGCCGTGGCGCCGAGGCCGACCGCATCCGTGGCGACCTGGAAAAGCTCACCGGCAAGCAGGTGCAGCTCAACATCCTCGAGGTGAAGAACCCCGAGGTCGACGCCCAACTCGTCGCCCAAGGGGTGGCCGAGCAGCTCTCCAGCCGGGTCAGCTTCCGCCGGGCGATGCRCAAGGCCATGCAGACCGCGATGAAGGGCGGCGCGAAGGGGATCCGGGTGCAGTGCTCGGGTCGTCTCGGCGGCGCCGAGATGAGCCGGTCGGAGTTCTACCGCGAGGGTCGGGTGCCGTTGCACACCCTTCGCGCGGACATCGACTACGGCTTCTATGAGGCTCGGACGAACTTCGGCCGCATCGGCGTGAAGGTCTGGATCTACAAGGGCGACATCGTCCAGAGCCGGGCCGAGCGTGAGGCGCAGGAGGCGCTGCAGCGCCAGACCCGCCGGGAGCGCCCGCGCCGCGGGCCGCGTTCCGGCTCGTCCGGCACGACCCAGGGCGGGACCGAAGCGGGCCGGGCGGCGGCCCGCGGCGAGCGCCGGGGCCGTGGTGGTGGCGGCGGGAACGCCCCGGCTGAGACTCCGGCGGGCGAGGCCGCGGCGACCGAGCCGACGGCACCCGTCGCGGAGCCCGCCACCGCGGCGGCGAGTGCGCCGGCCGAGGCGGCGAGTGCGCCGGCCGAGGCGGCCGTGGCGAACACTCCGGAGAAGGCGGAGGAATAGACATGCTGATTCCCCGGAAGGTCGCGCACCGCAAGCAGCACCACCCCGGGCGGACCGGTGCCGCCAAGGGCGGAACCCGGGTCACGTTCGGTGAGTACGGGATCCAGGCCTTGGAGTCGGCCTACGTGACGAACCGGCAGATCGAGTCGGCCCGTATCGCGATGACCCGGCACATCCGTCGTGGTGGAAAGGTCTGGATCAACATCTACCCGGACCGTCCGCTGACCAAGAAGCCGGCCGAGACCCGGATGGGTTCTGGTAAGGGCTCGCCCGAGTGGTGGGTCGCGAACGTCAAGCCGGGCCGGGTCCTGTTCGAGCTGTCCGGGGTCGCGGAGCCGGTGGCCCGCGAGGCGATGCGGCGGGCTATCCACAAGCTGCCGATGAAGTGCCGTTTCGTGGTCCGTGAAGGTGGTGCGTAATGGCTATCGCTACCGCGGACGAGCTGCGGAGCCTGTCGGGCGAGGAGCTCGTCGACAAGCTTCGGGAGGCCAAGGAGGAGCTGTTCAACCTCCGGTTCCAGGCGGCGACCGGGCAGCTGTCGAACAACCGCCGGCTGCAGGCCGTGCGGCGCGACATCGCCCGGATCTACACCGTCATGCGCGAACGGGAGCTGGGTATCACCGACGATCCGGCGGTGGCGGCCGGCGCGGCGGACGATGACGCGACGCAGTCGGAACGGGCGTGAGGACAGTGACAGACGAGACGGCCTCCCAGGAGGCTTCGCAGAGCACGGACGCGGCGGCTCCCGCCCGCGGATTCCGCAAGGTCCGCGAGGGCCTCGTGGTCAGCGACAAGATGACCAAGACCGTCGTGGTCGCGGTCGAGGACCGGGTGCAGCACCCGCTGTACGGCAAGACGATCCGTCGTACCAAGAAGGTCAAGGCGCACGACGAGAGCGGCACCACCGGTGTCGGCGACCGCGTCCTGCTGATGGAAACGCGGCCGTTGTCGGCGACCAAGCGGTGGCGGATCGTTCAGGTCTTGGAGAAGGCGAAGTAGTGAAGTAGTTCTGGCCCGGACGCCGGGGCCGGGCAGGACCGGGTGATCAGTAGTACCGGGTGATCAGGAGCGGAAAGTGATTCAGCAGGAGTCGCGACTTCGGGTCGCCGACAACACCGGAGCGCGGGAGATTCTCTGCATCCGGGTGCTCGGCGGCTCTGGGCGTCGTTACGCGGGGATCGGCGACATCATCGTCGGCACGGTGAAGGACGCCCTGCCCGGCGCCGGCGTGAAGCGCGGCGACGTGGTCAAGGCGGTCGTGGTGCGTACCACCAAGGAGCGCCGGCGGCCGGACGGCTCCTACATCCGCTTCGACGAGAACGCGGCGGTGCTCATCCGGGACGGTGGTGACCCTCGGGGCACCCGCATCTTCGGGCCGGTCGGCCGGGAGCTGCGTGACAAGAAGTTCATGAAGATCATCTCGCTGGCGCCGGAGGTGCTGTGACCGTGGCCACTTTGAAGATCAAGAAAGGCGACACGGTCCAGATCATCACCGGCAAGGACCGTGGGCTCAAGGGTAAGGTCATCCGCGCCTATCCGGAGCAGAACAAGGTCCTCGTCGAGGGCGCGAACCGGATCACCCGGCACACCCGCGTCCAGCAGGGCACACGCGGCTCGCAGTCCGGGGGCATCATCACCCAGGAGGCGCCGATCCACGTGAGCAACGTGATGATCGTCGACCCGTCTGACGGGAAGCCGACCCGGATCGGTTACCGCATCAACGACGACGGCACCAAGGTGCGTGTCTCGCGGCGCACCGGTACCGAGCTGTAGGCCGAGCGAGCAGTCGAGCAGTTGGGAAACGAGATTAGACCATGACTGTGACCACCGAGGGCCGGACCATCGAAGGCCGGCCTAWTGGCGCTCGCCCGGTCCCACGGCTCAAGCAGCGGTACCGCGACRAGATCGCCCCGGCGCTGCGGGAGCAGTTCTCCTACCGCAACGTCATGCAGATCCCCGGCGTCGTCAAGGTCGTCGTCAACATGGGGGTCGGAGACGCCGCCCGGGACGCGAAGCTGATCGATGGCGCTGTGCGGGATCTTGCGGCYATCACCGGCCAGAAGCCCGCGGTCCGGCGCGCGAAGAAGTCCATCGCCCAGTTCAAGCTGCGCGAAGGGATGCCGATCGGCGCCAAGGTGACGTTGCGTGGTGACCGGATGTGGGAGTTCCTCGACCGCCTCGTCACCATCGCGCTGCCGCGTATCCGTGACTTCCGCGGGCTGTCGCCGAAGCAGTTCGACGGTGCCGGCAACTACACCTTCGGGGTGACCGAGCAGTCGATCTTCCACGAGATCGACATCGACCGGATCGATCGGGTTCGGGGCATGGACATCACGGTCGTCACCACCGCGACCACCGACGACGAGGGCCGGGCGCTCCTGCGGGCGCTGGGCTTCCCCTTCCGGGAGAACTAGAGAGATGGCCAAGAAAGCACTGATCGAGAAGTCGAACCGTAAGCCGAAGTACGCGGTCCGGGGTTACACCCGATGCCAGCGCTGCGGCCGCTCCCGCTCGGTGTACCGGGGCTTCGGGCTCTGCCGGGTATGCCTGCGGCAGATGGCGCACCGCGGCGAGCTGCCCGGCGTCACCAAGAGCTCCTGGTAGGCCGGTACCGCGCCCCGGACCGGGGCCGGAACGGCGGCACCGGCAGCACGGTTCCACCGCACCACCACCGCACCTCCACCCGATCGCGGTAGGCCCGGCGGCCGAGGACGACCTCGGCACTGGCGGGAACCGCCGTGAGAAAGGCGTCAAGCCATGACGATGACCGATCCGATTGCGGACATGCTCACGCGTGTCCGTAACGCCAGCCGGGCGTACCACGACCGCGTGGTGATGCCCCACAGCAAGATCAAGACGCACATCGCCGAGATCCTCCAGCAGGAGGGATACATCTCCGGCTGGCACGTCGAGGACGCGACCTCGGCTGGCGGCGTCGGCCACACCCTGGTCATCGATCTGAAGTACGGCMCCAACCGGGAACGCTCGATCGCCGGGRTCAAGCGCATCAGCAAGCCGGGTCTGCGGGTCTATGCCAAGGCGACGAACCTCCCGAAGGTCCTCGGGGGCCTGGGCGTCGCCATCATCTCCACCTCGTCGGGTTTGCTGACCGACAAGCAGGCGGGCAAGCGGGGCGTGGGCGGGGAAGTCCTCGCCTACATCTGGTAAGGAGGGCGAGCGATGTCACGGATCGGGCGCCTGCCCATTCCCGTCCCCAGCGGTGTCGATATCACCGTCGAGGGAGCCACCATCACCGTCAAGGGGCCCAAAGGGACCCTGAGCCACGTCGTGGCCGAGCCGATCGTGGTGAACACGGAGGACGGTCGGCTCCTCGTGACCCGGCCCGACGATGAGCGTCGCTCCCGGTCGCTGCACGGCCTGACTCGCACCCTGGTCTCCAACATGGTCACCGGCGTCACCGCCGGATACTCGAAGACCCTGGAGATCGTCGGCGTCGGTTACCGTGTCCAGGCCAAGGGCTCCGACCTGGAGTTCGCCCTCGGGTACAGCCACCCGGTGCCGGTCAAGGCCCCGGAGGGCATCCGCTTCGAGGTGCAGACCCCGACCCGCTTCGTGGTCCACGGGATCGACAAGCAGCTGGTCGGTGAGGTCTCCGCGAAGATCCGCGGGCTGCGCAAGCCTGACCCGTACAAGGGCAAGGGCGTGCGCTACCAGGGCGAGGTCGTCCGCCGCAAGGTCGGGAAGACCGGGAAGTAGGAGATAGATCATGGCAGTGAGCCTCGGCGCCAGCTCGCGTCGACGGACYGCGAAGCTCCGTCGGCACGTCCGGGTGCGCAAGAAGGTGGCGGGCACCCCGTCTCGCCCACGGCTCGTCGTCACCCGGTCCTCGCGGCACATCTACGCCCAGGTCATCGACGACGTCGCCGGCCACACGCTGGCGTCGGCGTCCACCCTGGACGTGTCGCTGCGCGGCGGCGAGGGGGACAAGACCGAGCAGGCCCGCAAGGTCGGCGCCCTGGTCGCCGAGCGCGCGAAGGCGGCCGGGATCGCCGCGGTCGTGTTTGACCGCGGCGGGCGGACCTACTCCGGCCGCATCGCCGCGCTCGCGGACGCGGCGCGGGGGAACGGGCTGGACTTCTGATGACTGCCCCCAGCCTTTACAGTCAGTCCAGCCTTTACCGCCAGTACAGCCAGAACAGGGAGATGTTGTAGATGCCAGGCCAGCAGCGCCGCGGCGGCGGCTCCGGCGGCTCGGACCGTCGGGAACGCCGGGACCGGTCGGGCAGCGGCCCGGCGCAGGAGAAGAACGCCTACGTCGAGCGGGTTGTCGCGATCAACCGCGTGGCGAAGGTTGTCAAGGGCGGACGCCGGTTCAGCTTCACGGCGCTCGTTGTGGTCGGTGACGCGGACGGGACCGTGGGCGTCGGCTATGGCAAGGCCAAGGAGGTTCCGGCCGCCATCGCCAAGGGCGTCGAAGAAGCCAAGAAGCACTTCTTCAAGGTGCCCCGGATCGGTTCGACGATTCCGCACCCGGTGCAGGGCGAGGAGGCGGCCGGCGTCGTGCTGCTCAAGCCCGCCTCGCCCGGTACCGGGGTCATCGCCGGTGGTCCGGTCCGTGCCGTGCTGGAGTGCGCCGGTGTGCACGACGTGCTCTCGAAGTCGCTCGGCTCATCGAATCCGATCAACATCGTGCACGCGACGGTCGCCGCTCTGCGTGGCCTGATGCGTCCCGAGGAGATTGCCGCCCGTCGCGGCCTGCCRCTGGAGGATGTCGCTCCGCCGGCCATGCTGCGCGCCCGTGCGGCGGGAGCCAGCGTCTGATGGCCAAGCTGCGCATCACGCAGATCCGGTCGGGGATCGGTGGTACCTCGAACCAGCGGGCCACGCTGCGTACCCTTGGTCTGCGGAAGATCAACGCGACGACCGTCCGTGATGATCGTCCCGAGATTCGCGGGATGATTAGAACTGTGACCCATCTTGTCCGGGTCGAGGAGGTGGACTCCTAGCCATGGCCGAACTGACGAAGACCGACGCCGGTGACGACACCGGCGCCACCGGCGTGGGCACCGAGGCCGGCTCGGCGCCGGTCGTCCGTGGCCGCGGTCTGAAGGTGCACCACCTCCGGCCAGCCCCCGGCGCCCATAAGTCCAAGATCCGCGTCGGTCGCGGTGAGGGTTCCAAGGGCAAGACCGCCGGACGGGGCACCAAGGGCTCGAAGGCCCGCAAGCAGGTGCCCGCCCGGTTCGAGGGTGGCCAGATGCCCCTGCACATGCGMCTGCCCAAGCTGAAGGGCTTCCGCAACCGGTTCCGCGTCGAGTACCAGGTCGTGAACGTCGCCACCCTCGCGGAACTGTTCCCGCAGGGTGGTGAGGTCACCAAGGCCGACCTCGCGGCCAGGGGCGCGGTGCGGGRCAAGTCGCCGGTGAAGGTGCTGGGCAACGGTGACATCAACGTCGCGCTGCACGTGAGCGCGGACGCGTTTTCGGCCTCCGCGAAGGAGAAGATCGCCGCTGCCGGCGGGAGCGTCACACAGAGCTGAGAGCATGGGTGGGGGTGTGGGCCATGTCACCCCGCTCCCACCCCGGCCCCGCCCGTCCGGACCCCTCGCCAGACGGCCGTGCGCCTCGGCGTCAGCCGTCTCTTGCCGTCCACCATCGCTTACCCATGGTGATGTCGGGACGAGTGGGCCGGGTGTCCTGTTACAGTCGCCTAACCGACCTCGGCGACCGGCCGGGGGAGGCGATCCGCACCGGGCAGGATGTCCACTTCCCGTCGGTCCGCAATCCCAGCAGGAGGAGCCGTGCTCACCGCCTTCACGCGGRCATTCCGCACGCCTGACCTGCGCAAGAAGCTGCTGTTCACCGTCGGTATCGTGATGCTGTTCCGGTTCGGCAGCGTCATGCCGTCGCCGGGTGTCTCGACGTCCGCAGTGAACACCTGCCTGGACTCGGCGAGTGCCGACAGCAGCAACGTCTACTCGCTGATCAACCTGTTCAGTGGTGGGGCTCTGCTGCAGCTGTCCATCTTCGCGCTTGGCATCATGCCGTACATCACATCGAGTATCATCATTCAGTTGCTCGTTGTGGTGATCCCTCGGCTGGAGCAGCTGAAGAAGGAGGGCAGCTCGGGCGAGCAGAAGCTTACGCAGTACACCCGGTACCTGACGATCGCCCTCGGTCTTCTGCAGGCCACCGGCATCGTGGCGCTGGCCCGCAGCGGCCGGCTGTTCCCCAGCTGTTCGGCCGCCATCATCCCGGACACGAGCCTGTTCCGGATCGCGACGATTGTCATCACGATGACGGCGGGTACCTCGGTCATCATGTGGATGGGTGAGTTGATCACCACCCGGGGGGTCGGTAACGGCATGTCGCTGCTGATCTTCACCTCGATCGCGGCAAGGCTTCCCTCCGAGGGCGGACGCATCCTCCAGGTCGCCGGCGGTGTGGTGTTTAGCCTGGTGCTCCTGCTCGGTCTCGCGATCGTCGTGTTCGTCGTGTTCGTCGAGCAGTCTCAGCGTCGCATCCCGGTCCAGTACGCCAAACGCCTGATCGGGCGGCGGATGTACGGCGGGACGTCGACCTACCTGCCGATCAAGGTCAACCAGGCCGGGATCATCCCCGTCATCTTCGCGTCCTCGCTGCTGCAGCTCCCTCAACTCGCCGGGCAGGTATGGAGCAACCGGAGCTTCCAGGACTTCGAGCAAAGATATCTCTCCAGGGGAGACCATCCACTCTATCTGGTGACATACTTCGCACTCATCATCTTCTTCACCTATTTTTATGTTGCGATCACCTTCAACCCAACGGAGGTCGCGGACAACATGAAGAAGTATGGTGGGTTCATCCCCGGGATCAGGCCGGGGAACCCGACGGCGGAGTACCTCAAACATGTACTCGACCGGATCACGCTCCCGGGATCGCTGTTCCTTGGCGTGATCACGGTCCTTCCGTTGGCACTGTTGAACCTGACCAAGGACCAGCCGTTCCCCTTCGCGGGCACGTCGGTCCTGATCATGGTGGGGGTTGGGCTGGAAACCGTGAAGCAGATCGAAAGCCAGCTCATGCTCCGCAATTACGAAGGTTTCCTCCGGTAGTGCGCCTCGTACTGGTCGGGCCGCCCGGTGCCGGAAAGGGCACCCAGGCCGCGTTCATTGCCCAGGCGCGGTCGATCCCTAAGATCTCCACCGGGGACATCTTCCGGGCGAACGTGCGACAGGGAACCGAACTGGGCGTCAAGGCCAAGACCTTCATGGATGCCGGTGATCTCGTACCGGACGAGATCACCATCGGTATGGTCCGCAACCGCTTGGCCGAGGACGACGCGGTCAAGGGATTCCTGCTCGATGGTTTTCCTCGTAACGTCCCGCAGGCCGAGGTGCTCGGGCAGATGCTCGATGGCATGGGGACCCGTCTGGACGTGGTGCTCGAGCTCGTCGTCGACGACGACGAGGTGGTGCGCCGGCTGTCCGGTCGGCGCACCTGTCGGAACTGCGGTCACATCTGGCACATCGACTTCGACCCGCCGTCGGTCGAAGGCGTCTGTGACCGGTGTGGTGGCGAGCTGTTCCAGCGCGACGACGATCGGTCGGAGACGGTCCGCCATCGGCTCGAGGTCTACGCGGACCAGACGGCGCCGCTGGTGGCCTACTACGCCGAAAAGGGCATCCTGATCGGTATCGACGCCACCGGACCGGTGGATAACGTCACCGACCGCGCGCTCGACGCCCTGCGGCACTACGGCGACTGAACCCGTCGGCCTGGTCCGGGCGCGGACCAGGCCGAACGTGACTCCCGTGCTTTTCGCGGAAGATCGTTGGAGCACGTCCTGCGGGGTCGGCGGCTAGCATCGGAAACGGACACAACACGAACACGGACCGGGGCGACGAGCGTGGCGCGACGAGAGCACGTCCAGATCAAGACGGCGGCAGAGATTGCCAAGATGCGGGTTGCTGGCCTGCTCGTCGCGAAGACGCTGGCGCGGCTGCGTGAGGCGGTCGTCCCCGGGGTCACCACGGCCGAGCTGGACGCCCTTGCCGAGAAGACGATCCGGGACGACGGCGGTATCCCGTCCTTCAAGGGCTATGCCCAGCCGCCGTATCCGGCCTCGATCTGCAGCTCGGTCAACAACGAGGTAGTGCACGCCATCCCCACCCGCAAGCGGGTGCTGCGCGAGGGCGATATCATCTCGATCGACTGCGGGGCGATCGTGGACGGCTGGCACGGGGACGCCGCGATCACCGTGCCGGTCGGTGAGGTCGCCCCGGAGGTTCTCGCGATGATCGACACGTGCGAGGGCGCGCTGTGGGCGGGCCTCGCCGCAGCCCAGCTCGGCGGAAAGCTCACCGACATCAGCGCCGCCGTCGAGCGGCATGTCCGTCCACATGGCTACGGGATCGTCGACCACTACGGCGGCCACGGCATCGGCAGCGAGATGCACCAGCCCCCCCACGTGCTCAACCACGGCCGGCCTGGCCGTGGCATCCGGCTGATCGAGGGCCTTGCGCTGGCCATCGAGCCTATGATCACTATGGGGTCGCCGGACACGGCCGTGCTCCCCGACGACTGGACCGTCGTGACCCGCGACGGCAGCCTCGCCGCCCACACCGAGCACTCGGTGGCAATCACTCCCCGTGGGCCGTGGGTGCTAACGGCGCCGGACGGCGGAGCGGCGAAACTCGCCGAGCTCGGGGTCGTCTGCGGGCAGCCGGCTGACGCCCCGTCCTGAACCGGCTGAACCGGCTGAGGTCGCGTCGGTCGCGTCGGCCCTTGACGGGGGTCGTGTTGACCCTTGACGGGGGTCGCAGCGTACACTCTTTAGCTGGCGGTCTTCTCACGCCGGTGTGCTCCACCGTGTCGATAGCAGTCCTGTCCATGGCAGTTGCGGTCGGTGGCAGTGTGGTTGGTGGGTTCGGGCTCCTCTCGGGGTAGTTCAAGCCTCTGACCTGGGCTTTTCCGGACATTTCGGGGGGCCGACCGGTCGCGGCCGAGCCGCCGTCCCATAGTCGACGTCAGGACAGCGGAGGACATGCCGAAGAAGGACGGGGCCATCGAGATCGAAGGCCGTGTGGTGGAGCCGCTCCCGAACGCGATGTTCCGGGTGGAGCTCCAGAACGGTCATCGTGTTCTYGCCCACATCAGCGGGAAGATGCGCCAGCACTACATCCGGATCCTGCCGGAGGACCGCGTCGTGGTCGAGCTCTCGCCCTACGACCTGTCCCGCGGCCGCATCGTCTACCGCTACAAGTAGTCGATCTTTTCTCACTCGCCCGTAGCTCCACTCAATCGCCACGCGCGGCCCGCGGCTGCGCAGGAGGTCCGCAACAGCCGTGAAGGTCAAGCCCAGCGTCAAGAAGATCTGCGACAAGTGCAAGGTGATCCGTCGCCACGGGCGAGTCATGGTCATCTGCGACAACCTTCGTCACAAGCAGCGTCAGGGCTGATGTCCTGACGGGTGCGCCTCGTCCCGGCGGGTGGCRCAGCACGTGCCGCCCGCCGAGATGCGGCCCACCGCATCCAAGCGATGCCAGGCGTCCTCTTCGGGACGACCCACCCCCGGTCGGAGGCCGGGGCCCGCCCGGCCCGGCGCCGGCCGGGACGGCATCGCCCGAGACCTCCGGCCGCAGGAAGGAAACATCCGTTCATGGCACGCCTCTCCGGCGTCGACCTTCCCCGCGAGAAGCGGGTTGAGATCGCTCTGACCTACATCTTCGGAATCGGCCGCAGCCGCTCCCGAGACACCCTCGCCGCCACCGCGGTCAACCCGGACACGCGTGTTCGTGATCTGAGCGAGGAAGAGATCGTCAGGCTGCGCGACTGGATCGACGCGAACTACCGGGTCGAGGGTGACCTCAACCGGGAGATCAAGCAGGACATCCGCCGCAAGATGGAGATCGGGTGCTACCAGGGGCTCCGTCACCGGCGTAACCTGCCCGTCCACGGCCAGCGCACGCACACCAACGCGCGCACCCGCAAGGGCCCGCGCCGCGCCATCGCCGGCAAGAAGAAGGCTGGCAAGAAGTAGTCAGGGTCCCCGGCGGACCGTTCGGGTCCGCCGCCGACCACTGATCGACGACCTCGTACACGGAGACCACACGCGAATATGCCTCCCAAGACGCGCGCAGCCGGCRCCAAGAAGGTCCGGCGCAAGGAAAAGAAGAACGTCGCCCACGGACACGCTCACATCAAGAGCACGTTCAACAACACGATCGTCTCCATCACCGACCCGTCCGGGAACGTGATCTCCTGGGCTTCGGCGGGTCATGTCGGCTTCAAGGGCTCCCGCAAGTCCACGCCCTTCGCCGCCCAGATGGCGGCCGAGAACGCGGCCCGCAAGGCGCAGGAGCACGGGATGCGCAAGGTCGACGTCTTCGTGAAGGGCCCGGGTTCCGGCCGGGAGACCGCGATCCRTTCCCTGCAGGCCGCGGGGCTCGAGGTCGGTGCGATCCAGGACGTCACCCCGACCCCGCACAACGGTTGCCGCCCGCCCAAGCGGCGCAGGGTGTGACCATGCGGCGAGGCGGYCGTGGCCGGGGCTCCACGCCGGCCGGTGTCGTGGCGTCGTGTTCGAGTTCGCGCCAGGAAACGAGAGAGAAGGATTAGATGGCCCGTTACACCGGCGCGGACTGCAAGCGTTGCCGCCGCGAGAAGACCAAGCTGTTCCTCAAGGGCAGCAAGTGCGACACCCCGAAGTGCCCGATCGAGATCCGGCCCTACCCGCCGGGCGAGCACGGCCGTGGCCRCACCAAGGACTCCGAGTACCTGCTGCAGAAGCGCGAGAAGCAGAAGTGCGCCCGGATCTACGGCGTGCTGGAGAAGCAGTTCCGGGGCTACTACGACGAGGCGAATCGCCGGGCCGGCAAGACCGGTGACGAGCTGCTGAAGATCCTTGAGTCGCGGCTCGACAACGTCGTGTACCGGGGTGGCTTCGCACCCTCGCGGGACGCCGCCCGTCAGGCTGTCCGGCACGGCCACGTCCAGGTGAACGGCCGCAAGGTCGACATCCCCAGCTATCGGATCAGCGAGAACGACATCGTCGAGATCGCGCCGAAGGCCCGGGAGCTCACCCCGTTCRTCGTGGCCCGGGAGACCGCGGGTCAGGGTCGGGCCGTTCCAGCCTGGCTGGAGGTGATCCCGAGCCAGCTGCGGATCCTGGTGCACTCGCTGCCGGCGCGGCAGGT
This sequence comes from Frankia sp. CcI156, assembly GCF_001983015.1. Lineage (NCBI taxonomy): Bacteria > Bacillati > Actinomycetota > Actinomycetes > Frankiales > Frankiaceae > Frankia > Frankia sp. CcI156. The sequence continues at coordinate 74,192 of NZ_MOMD01000001.1, read as the reverse complement.
GATCGATACCCAGGTGCAGGAACAGCTGATCGTCGAGCTTTACTCCAAGTAAAATCTACCGGCGTCGTCCCCGCAGCCAGGGGCGGAGCACACTGGAGTCCGGGCGGGCCTCCGCCCGGACACCACCCGTGGGTGGAATGGACCGATGTTCCGCCCACCGGCTCCCGTCAGGGGGCCCGCACCACACGGCGTCATATGGCGGTCGCCGTGGTCGGAAGGACGTTCTCATGCTGATCGCTCAGCGTCCCACCCTCATCGAAGACCCGATCTCCGAGTTCCGTTCACGCTTCGTGATCGAGCCGCTGGAGCCGGGCTTCGGCTACACCCTCGGTAACTCGTTGCGCCGGACCCTGCTGTCCTCCATCCCAGGTGCCTCGGTCACCAGCATCCGCATCGACGGCGTGCTGCACGAGTTCTCCACCGTGCCCGGCGTCAAGGAGGACGTGACCGACCTGATCCTGAACCTCAAGGAACTGGTCGTCAGCTCCGACAACGACGAGCCGACCGTGATGTACCTGCGCAAGCAGGGCCCCGGCGAGGTCACGGCGGCGGACATCGCCCCGCCGGCGGGCGTCGAGGTGCACAACCCCGAGTTGCGGCTCGCCACTCTGAACGACAAGGGCAAGCTTGAGATCGAGCTGACCGTCGAGCGKGGGCGCGGGTATGTCAGCGCGGCCCAGAACAAGCAGGCCGGCCAGGAGATCGGGCGGATCCCGATCGACTCGATCTACTCGCCGGTGCTGAAGGTGACCTACAAGGTCGAGGCGACCCGCGTCGAGCAGCGGACCGACTTCGACCGGCTCATCGTTGACGTCGAGACCAAGCCGTCGATCTCCCCGCGAGATGCGATGGCCAGCGCCGGCAAGACCCTGGTCGGCCTGTTCGGGCTGGCTCAGGAGCTCAACGCCGAGGCGGAGGGCGTCGACATCGGCCCGTCCGCCGCGGACGCGGCGCTGGCGGCCGACCTTGCGCTGCCCATCGAGGAGATGGACCTGACCGTCCGCTCCTACAACTGCCTCAAGCGCGAGGGCATCCACACGATCGGCGAGCTGGTCTCCCGTAGCGAGGCCGACCTGCTCGACATCCGTAACTTCGGGCAGAAGTCGATCGATGAGGTCAAGACGAAGCTGGGCGCGATGGGCCTGCAGCTCAAGGACTCCCCGCCCGGGTTCGACCCGCGCCAGGCGGTGGACACCTACGGCACCGACGCGTACAGCCCGTCGTTCTCCGACCCGTCCGACGACGGCGCGGAGTTCATCGAGACCGAGCAGTACTGATCTCCACKAGGGCCTCCGCTTCCGGCGGGGGCCCTCGGCGACCCTCCGGTGGCGAGAGCCGCGTCCTTCGGGCGGGCAGCCTGGCTAGGCCGGTGACCAGCAGGACAGTGAAAGGAACGWGGAGCACTCATCATGCCCACGCCAACCAAGGGCGCCCGGCTCGGCGGCAGCCCCGCACATGAGCGGCTGCTGCTGGCCAACCTCGCCACCGCGCTGTTCGAGCACGGCGGCATCACCACCACCGAGGCGAAGGCCAAGCGGCTGCGTCCGTACGCCGAGCGTTTGGTGACCTTCGCCAAGCGGGGGGACCTGCACGCCCGCCGGCGTGTCATGCGCCAGGTAYGCGACAACTCGGTCGTGCACACCCTGTTCACCGAGATCGGTCCGCGCTACGCGAACCGGAACGGTGGCTACACCCGGATCGTCAAGATCGGCAACCGGAAGGGTGACAACGCCCCGCTGGCCCGGATCGAGCTGGTCGAGGCGCTGACCGTCGGCCAGCAGGCCGTCAGTGAGGCCGAGCGGGCGCGGGGCACCCGTTTCGAGGCTCGTCGCAAGCCCACCGGTGCCACCGTGGAGGCTGCGGAGGAGCTGGCCCAGGAGTCGCCAACCGCGGCTGCTGTGGCAGTCGAGGCCGCGGAGCCGGCGGAGACCCCCGCCGAAGGGGCCGCCGGCAAGCCGACGACCGCGCAGACGGACGACTCCGGCATCGGGGACGACTCCGGCGCCGGGGAGCAGAACTCCGCAAACTGAGATCCGGGCCGAAGGCCGAAATCTTTGGCCGAATCTCGCGTCCTGGAGTAGATCCGCGCAGGCCCGCCGCCCATCATGGGCGGCGGGCTTTCGTTTTAGTGCCGCCGCACCGCCGCGTCGTCGCTTGCACGGGGGAGAGGCAGATGTCCGATCCGGGAGTTTCCGCGGGACGTCGTCCCGCGGGTCGCGAGGCGGCTGCCCGCCGGTGATGATGATGACCGACGGGCTGGTTCGGCTGCGGCTGGACCTCTCTTATGACGGGACGCCGTTCGCGGGATGGGCCCGCCAGCCCGGCCAACGCACCGTGCAGGGCGATGTGGAGGACGCCCTCATGCGGGTGGCGCGGTTGCCGGCGGTACGGCTCACCGTCGCCGGACGGACCGATTCGGGTGTCCACGCCGTCGGTCAGGTAGCGCACGTTGATCTCCCGGACGACGTGCCGCTCRGCGGCCTCGCGCGGCGGCTGAACGGTGTCCTGGACCGGGCCGTGCGGATCATCGGGCTCGCCCCGGCACCGCCCGGCTTCGACGCCAGATTCTCCGCGCTCTCCCGCCGCTACGTCTATCGGATCACCGACGCTCCGTATGGAGCCGAACCCCTGCGGCGCTTCGACACCCTGGCCTGGCCTCGTCCGCTCGACGTGCCCGCGATGGCGGCGGCGGCGCTGTTCCTGGTCGGCGAGCATGACTTCGCCGCGTTCTGCCGGCGCCGGGAAGGCGCGACGACCGTCCGTACGCTGCTGCGCCTCGATGTGCTCCGCCGGCCTGAGGGGGTCGTCGTGGCCGACGTCGAGGCCGACGCCTTCTGCCACTCCATGGTCCGGGCGCTGGTCGGCGCCCTGCTCGCCGTCGGGGAGGGCCGCAAGCCGCCCCAATGGCCCGCGGCGGTGCTGCACCGAGGTGTCCGGGACCCCGCCGTCACCGTGGCGCCGGCACACGGCCTGACGCTGGTGGACGTGCGTTACCCGCCCGATCCTGAGCTGGCCGCCCGGGCCGAGGTCACCCGGGCCGTCCGGATTCCCCCCACGCCGTCCGGTTGAGGGGGCCCCGGTCGCCGGTGAGTCAGTGGTCGCCGGTGAGTCAGTGGTCGCCGGTGAGTCAGTGGTCGCCGGTGAGTCAGTGGCGCGGACCGTGGCCGAGTACTGCTCGGTCTCCGATGGGCTCGGTCGCGAGCGTGCTCAGATCGGTCTGGGCGTTCCGCAGCGCGGGATCGATCCCCGCACCCTGGGTGCCGTCGGTGTAGGCGACCTGCGTGTAGATGAGGTAGTGCCCGCGGGTGATCGCGCCCCGCCACGAGTTGTTCCCACCCGGGCCGGTGATCCGCGCGTTCGGAATCGAGTTGGCCGGGACGGGGAGGGGCACGATGCCACCGCGTCCCTGGTTGAGGATGTCCGCGGTGGCGGTGGCGGTGGCGAGCTTGTCGAGGACGAAGACGGTGACGCCGGCCAACACCTGGCGTTCGCCGTCCCTCGGGGTGCTGAGGAACAGCGTCCGCACCACCTGCCGGCAGCGCCGGTCCTTGAGCTGTGTGACCAGATCACCAGTGAGATCCGGGCAGCTGTTGTCCAGTTTGCGGGCGAGCCGTCGGTAGTTCCGTCCTTCGGCCTCGACCTGCTCGTCGGAGAAGAACTCGTTGGCGGTCACCGGATCGGAGTCGAGGGTCGCGCTGTCGAGGAAGCCTGCCGGGATCGGTGGGAGCGTCTGCCGGGTGGTGGGCGTCTTGTTCCCGTTGTCCCCGCTGCGCCCGTTGTCCCCGCTGCGCACCGCCACGACCGCGACCGCCGCGATGAGGACGAGGACGGCCCCGGCGACGCCGGCCAGCAGCCGCCGAGCGCTGCGGACCCCACGGTCCCCGGCCTGGTCCTGAGTGCTCCGCCCCCACCTCGGCGGGTACGCGCCACGGGCGCTCGATGCGGCGGTGGCGGACGGTGCCGACCCGTTGATCGGATCGCCGTCGACCGGATCGCCGTCGCCGAATCCGCTGTCAGCCGCGGGGGGTGGGTGGGATTCGCCGGTTTCACCGATGAGGGTGGGACCGCCGGTAACGGCATCCGTGTCGGGGAAGACACCCGGGCGTGGGGAGACACCCGGATAGGCCGGCGTGTCCGAGTCCCGTGGACGGGATGCCGGGCGCTCATAGCGGGTCGGACCGGACGGCGGCACGGATGCGGCGCCGGTCCCGGCTGGCCCCGTGCTCAAGCTCGTGGTGGTCGGGGACGGTGTTACGTCGGGCGGCGTGGTGTCGGGCGGCGTGATCCGCAGGGAGGTCGGCTTCGGCGAGAACGAGTACGTCCGGGACCCCCCGAACAGGGGATCGTCGGCCGGGGGAGTCCAGCCGTCGAGGTCGGGGTGCGCGCCACCCGGGCGGGGAATCGTCGCCGCTGTCGGGCCCGTGGTGCCTCCCCGGCAGGCCGGACCGCCGCCCTCCGACGCGCCCTTCGACGCGCCGGCCGACCGACGGCCCTCGGCAGGCGCGGGAGACGCCCGATCATGGCAGGCGCCTCCGGACAGCGGGGTCGGCCCCTCGTGCCCGGGGGCCCCGGGCCCCTCGCGCCCGTCAGATCGCCCGCTGCCCATCTCCGTCATCCTGGTGAGAATAGCCAGGTTGTCGGCGGGATTCAGCGCGGTCAGGTGTCCATGGTCGGTGGCCGGACCGACTGCATGTCCGTACTCCCGGTGCTCTCCCGTACTCCCGTACTCCCGATACTCCAGCCTTCCGTGCCCCCCGGTGGACCGCTTCGATCGCCTGGTAACCTCAAAGACTGYTGCGCGTGACACGTCCCGTCTGCGCGCTCCACATTCTTGACGAGATCCGCGAGAGGCCCCTTGGGAGTCTCCTGGCGGGATCGTCCGAACGAGAAGGCAGACCTGTGYGCACGTACCAGCCCAAGCCCGCGGATGTCCAGCGTGTGTGGCACGTCATCGATGCCACCGACGTGGTGCTCGGTCGGCTGGCGACCCAGGCCGCCACGCTCCTGCGTGGAAAGCACAAGCCGTACTTCGCTCCGCATATCGACACCGGCGACTTCGTCGTCGTGATCAACGCGGGTAAGGTCGCCCTGAGCGGGAACAAGCGGGAGCAGGCCCAGTACCACCGGCACTCCGGCTTCCCGGGCGGTCTGCGCAGCACCTCCTACGGGGAGCTGCTCGACACCCGTCCGCAGATCATCGTCGAGAAGGCGATCAAGGGCATGCTGCCGAAGAACAAGCTCGGCCGAGCCCAGGGGACCAAGCTGAAGGTCTATGCGGGTCCGACTCACCCGCACCAGGCGCAGCAGCCCACCCCGTTCGAGATCATCCAGGTCGCGCAGTAGCCGCGGACCTCCTGAGCCGGTCGCCGGGCGGGCTCTTCCCGCCCGGCGGTATCGGCCCCGGGAACCACGCATCAACCGAGGAAGGAACGCGACGTGGCTGTCGTGACCGACGTACAGGGCAATCCCCGCGCCACCGGGCGGCGCAAGGAGGCGGTCGTCCGGGTGCGTCTGCTCCCGGGGACCGGGCAGTGGACGCTCAACGGGCGCACGCTTGAGCAGTATTTCCCGAACAAGGTGCACCAGCAGCTCGTCAACGAGCCGCTCAAGGCACTGGATCGGATGGAGTCGTACGACATCGTCGCCCGGCTGCAYGGCGGCGGCGTCTCCGGGCAGGCCGGTGCGCTGCGGCTCGCCCTCGCCCGCGCGTTGACGCYGGCGGAGGAGGAGTCCMGGCCTACCCTGAAGAAGGCCGGCTTCCTGACCCGTGACGCTCGGGTCAAGGAGCGTAAGAAGTACGGGCTCAAGAAGGCCCGCAAGGCTCCGCAGTACAGCAAGCGCTGACCTTGGATCCCCTTCGCGGGCGTGCCCCCGGAGGCGTGCTCCCGGAGGGGATCGGTGCCACCGGTGCCCCCCTCGGTCTCCGCCACGATCTTCGACGAGGGAGACCTCAATGGTGAGGCTCTTTGGCACCGACGGCGTCCGAGGTGTCGCCAACATCGATCTGACCGCGGAGCAGGCGTTGTCGCTGGCTTCCGCGGCGGTCGAGGTCCTCGCTGGGCCGAACCGGACCAGCGGGCCCTCCGGCCGCGGTAAGCCGGTAGTGGTCGTCGGCCGGGACACGCGGCCCTCCGGGGAGTTCCTGGAGGCCGCGGTGGTCGCCGGGCTCGCGGCCTCCGGTGCCGACGTGGCCCGGATCGGGGTGGCACCCACGCCCGCGGTGGCTCACGCCGTCGCGGCCAGCGGCGCGATGTTCGGCGTCATGCTCTCCGCCAGCCATAACCCGATGCCGGACAACGGCATCAAGCTGTTCGCCRCCGGCGGCCTCAAACTGCCCGACGAGGTCGAGGATGCCATCGAGCGGCGGATGGCCCTACCTCCCAGCCGCCGTCCCGTCGGCGCCGACGTCGGTCGGGTCCGCGACGAACCGGTTCTCCTCGACCGGTATGCGGCGCATCTGCTGGCCACGCTGCCGGTGCCGCTCGACGGCCTGCGGGTCGTCGTCGACTGTGCCCAGGGCGCCGCCTCCACCTTGGCCCCTCGGGTGCTGCGGGCGGCCGGAGCCGACGTCGTCGCGCTGCACGCCGACGGCGACGGGATAGCGATCAACGACGGCAGCGGTGCCACCCATCTCGACAGCCTGCGTGCCGCGGTCGTGGCGCACGGCGCCGACGTCGGCATCGCCCATGACGGCGACGCGGACCGTTGCCTCGCCGTGGACGCGACCGGTGAGGTCGTCGACGGCGACCAGATCCTGGCGATGTGTGCTCTGGCGCTGGCCGAGCGGGGTGAGCTGGTCGACGACACGGTGGTGGTCACCGTGATGTCGAATCTGGGCTTTCACCACGCGATGCGGGAGGCCGGTATCACCGTCGTCACTACACCCGTCGGAGATCGGTACGTGCTGGAGACGATGCGCGCCGGAGGCTACGTGCTCGGCGGTGAGCAGAGCGGGCACGTGGTGTTCCTGGACCACGCGACGACCGGCGATGGGTTGTTGACGGCGTTGCGGATCCTGGGCCGGGTCGCCGAGACCGGACAACCRCTCGGCGAGCTCACCAAGGCGATGACCCGGCTGCCCCAGGTGTTGGTGAACGTGCGTGGCGTCGACCGGACACAGGTGGACACCAATGAGGAACTGCTGCGGGCCGTCGCCCTGGCCAAGGCGGAACTCGGTGACGAGGGTCGGGTGCTGCTGCGGTCGTCCGGCACCGAACCCCTCGTGCGGGTGATGGTCGAGGCGGGCACCGACGCCGCCGCGCGGGCGGTCGCACAGCGGCTCGCCGCCGTCGTGCGCACCGCGTTGCCGCCGGCGCGCTGACCGATCCCGCCGCTGACCGATCCCGCCGCTGACCGATCCCGCCGCTGACCGGTCCCGCCGCGGCCACAAGCGGACACCTTGCCCCGAGCCTCCCCCGGTACGCTCTCACCCCCGGGAACCTGCGTACGCTGAGCCGCATGTGCGGGATCATCGGTTACGTCGGCGACCAGGCGGCCCTGGATGTCGCGTTGAACGGTCTGCGGCGGTTGGAGTACCGCGGTTACGACTCGTCGGGTGTCGCCGTGGTCGGCGCCGGGGCACTGCGGACGGCGCGTCGTGCCGGCAAGCTGTCCAACCTCGAGAAGCTGCTCGCCGAGAATCCGGATTCCAGGCCGATGCCCGGCACCACAGGCATGGGGCATACCCGGTGGGCCACGCATGGTGGACCAACCGACGCGAATGCCCATCCGCACACCGACTGCACCGGCGCCATCGCCGTCATCCACAACGGGATCATCGAGAACTTCGCCGCGTTGCGGGTCGAGCTGGAGACGGTCGGCCACGAGCTCGCCAGTGAGACCGACACGGAGGTCGTCGCCCATCTCCTCGAAGTCGAGCTTGCCGGCACCGGCACCGGCACCGGCACCGGTGCTGGTGCTGGTGCTGGTGCCGACCGCGGGTACGACGGGGGCGCGCATCCGCTGACCGTCGCGCTGCGACGGGTCTGCCGGCGGCTGGAAGGCGCGTTCACCCTGGTCGTGCTGCACCGCGACTTCCCGGAGGTGGTTGTCGGGGCCCGGCGTAACAGCCCGCTGGTCGTGGGGCTCGGTCAGGGGGAGACCTTCCTCGCCAGCGACGTCTCGGCCTTCATCGCCCACACCCGGGAGGCGCTGGAGATCGGGCAGGATCAGGTGGTCGAGGCCCGCCGGGACGGTGCGACGGTGACCGACTTCGGCGGCCAGATCATCGAGGGTCGGCGCTACCACGTCGACTGGGATGCCAGCGCCGCCGAGAAGGGCGGCTACCCGTACTTCATGCTCAAGGAGATCAGCGAGCAGCCGACCGCCCTGGCAGACACGCTGCGCGGTCGGCTTTCCGCCGACGGTGCGATCGTGCTCGACGAGGAGCGGCTGTCTGGCCAGGATTTCCGGGACGTGGACAAGGTCTTCATCGTCGCCTGCGGCACCGCCTACCACGCCGGCCTCATCGCGAAGTACGCAATCGAGCACTGGACCAGGCTGCCCTGCGAGGTCGAGATGGCTTCGGAGTTTCGCTACCGCGACCCGGTGCTCGACCGGTCCACCCTCGTCATCGCGATCAGCCAGAGCGGCGAGACGCTGGACACGCTGATGGCGGTCAAACACGCGCGCGAGCAGAAGGCGCGGGTGCTGGCCATCTGCAACACCAACGGTTCTACGATCCCTCGGGAGTCCGATGCGGTGCTGTACACCCGCTGCGGCCCGGAGGTGGGGGTCGCGTCCACCAAGACCTTCCTCGGGCAGGTCGCCGCGTGCCTTCTCGTCGGCCTGTTCTTGGCCCAGGTGCGCGGCGTGCTCTACGGCGACGAGGTCGCCGCGTACGTCGAGCGGCTCCAGCGCATGCCCGAGCTGATCGAACGGACGCTGGGAACGGTCGAGCCGGTGCGGGAGCTCGCCCGCGCCCTGGCCGACGCGAAGGCGGTGCTATTCCTCGGTCGTCATGTGGGGTACCCGGTGGCCCTGGAAGGGGCCCTCAAGCTCAAGGAACTCGCCTACATGCACGCCGAGGGGTTCCCGGCGGGGGAGCTCAAGCACGGGCCGATCGCGCTCATCGAGCCCGGCCTGCCGGTGTTCGTCGTTGTGCCGTCCCCGCGGGGTCGTGCCAACCTGCACGGAAAGATCGTTTCCAACATCCAGGAGGTCCGGGCGCGTGGCGCCCGCACGATCGTGATCGCGGAAGAGAGCGACACCGCCGTCGAACCGTTCGCCGATCATCTCATCCGCGTGCCCGCGACCGCGTCGCTGTTCGCGCCCCTGGTCACGACGCTACCGCTGCAGGTCTTCGCGTGCGAGCTGGCGCTTGCGCGCGGCCTCGATGTCGATCAGCCGCGTAACCTGGCGAAGTCGGTGACAGTCGAGTAAGCCCTTCCCCACACGGCGCCTTCCCCACACGGCGCCTTCCCCACACGGCGCCTTCGGCGCAGTGTGGGGGCCCCTGGCATCGGGCGCCGTTCGGGGTTTCTGTCAGCTCGCCTTCGGCGAGCTTCCTGGGGTAGTCGACGGCGCCTTCGGCGCAGTGTGGGGCCCCTGGCATCGGGCTGCGGGGGCTCGGGCCTGCGGGTCAGGGGCCTGCCGGTCAGGTGGACGGCGTCGCTCCGTGCTGACGGCCGTGCCAGGCGACCGTCGCCTCCCACAGCGCATCGGCGACGGCGTCGTTGTCGTCGGCGGCGTCGAGCAGGGTCTCGACAAGTTCGGCGCGAGGGGCGCGGCTGAGGAAGACGCGCATCGCGGCGTGGACCGGGTCGTCGGTGAAGAGGGTCTCCTCGCCGAGGATCGTGCCGTCCTCCCCCTCGTCGTCCTCGGCGAGCCCCGCCGAGCCGGTGGCCACGAGGGCGACCGCGACCGCGTGCCGGCAGAACGAGCCGGTGGATCCCTCGGTGCAGGTACAGCCCGTCCGTGGCCCGTCGTCGGCCGCCTCCAGGCGGACCTCGTACGAACCGTCGTCGTCCACCGTGCCGGATGCGTTGGTGGGGCGGATACGGAGTTGTTCGACTCGACCGAGAAGAGCCAGATTCACCCCTTCCATGAAGACGTCGGTGCCGGCGTGCTGTGCGCAGGCGCGTTCCTCGAAGGCTGCCTCGAGCGGGGTGACGGCGTCTCCGCCGTGCCCGTTCTCCCCGGACCCCGAAATGATCACTGCTCAATCCTACGGAATTCGCGCGGTTCGGGGATGCCTAGCCGAGTAGGTCTTGTCATCGATTGCATCGCGATATATCGTGAGCCTACGTGATGGAGCGTGAGCGGATTGCTCCGGTCGCGCCGATTCGAAGGGAATGATCATGGTTTCACAGGTGATGCCGGGCCCATGGGGCCACTGGGGATGCGAGGCCGGGTTCGGCCCGTCCCGGCTGCGRGACTTCTTCGAGGCGATGAGCGCTTGGGGGCAGTGTGGTGGCCGGTCGGAGGCGGTGGCCGGCGAGCAGGACCACCCCGAGAGCGGTCGGGCCGGTCGCGTCGGCCGTGGCGGCCACGGTGGGCATCGTGAGCACGGTGGGCATCGTGAGCACGGTGGGCATCGTGAGCACGGTGGGCACGCGGGAGGCGGGCCGAGAGGCCGCCGGGGCGGACCGGGCTGGCCGTTCGGCGGCTTTCCCGGTCCGGGGTTCGGTCCGGGCTTCGGCGGCCCCGGCTTCGGTGGCCCCGGCAGCTTCGGCGGCCGTGGGCCGAAGGTGGGGCGGGGCGACGTCCGGGAGGCGCTGCTCGCGCTGCTGGCCGAGGAGCCCATGCACGGCTACCAGATGATCCGCGAGCTTGCGGAGCGCAGCGGTGGCATCTGGCGGCCGAGCCCGGGGTCGGTCTACCCGGTCCTGTCACTGCTGGCCGACGAGGGTCTCGTGCGCGCGGAGGAGGCGGAGGGCAAGCGAGTCTTCCATCTCACCGACGCCGGGCGGGCGCACGTCGAGGCACGCGCAGGGGAGCGCAAGCCGTGGGAGACTGCTGCGGCGGCGGTCGATGACGATCTCACCAGTTTGCGAACGCTGGCGTTCGCCGTCGGTGCGGCCATCGTCCAGGTGGCCCAGGCCGGAGACGAAGCGCAGATCGCCGCGGCGCGGTCCCTGCTCGCCGAGACCCGCCGTGGTCTCTACCGGATCCTCGCCGGGGACGACGTCGAGCCCCCGATGAGACCGGAGGGTGCCGCCACGGGCACCGGCGCGGACAAGGGCCGCACCGCTCCCGATGGCGACAGCTAAGGACGACGGCAACGGCGGATCGGCCCCAGGGCGGGCTGCGACGCACTGATCGACGAAGCGTTGATCAGCGGGGCGCGGGCGCCCTCGGCGAGATGGGCGTGAACCGGCTGGCGGGGACCTCACGGCCACCCCGGTGCCGACGGCGGCGCAACACCGCGTTTGTGGGAACCTTTCCGGGTGGCGGTGGTGGGCGTCGGAGTGGACGTGGTGGATGTCGACCGGTTCGCCGCGACGCTGGCGCGCACGCCGGGCATCGCGATGAGGCTGTTCACCGCGACCGAACGCGGCCTCGCCCGGCCTGAGCGGTTGGCTGCCCGGTTTGCGGCGAAGGAGGCGGTCGCCAAGGTTCTCGGCGCACCCCCCGGTCTCGAGTGGCACGACACCGAGGTTGTTCTCGGTACCGGGGGGCGACCGTCGTTACGGATCATCGGCACGGTGGCCGCCGCGGCGGCCCGGCTCGGCATCGCGTCCTGGCACCTCTCGCTCACCCACGACGGCGGCGTGGCCGTGGCGATGGTCGTCGCCGAGACCTGAGCACGGTCGGGTCCGGTGGGTCCGGTGGGTCCGTGCCGGCCTGTCGGGCGCCCGCGGATCGGAGCGGGGCAGCATGTCGGCATGCGCAATGCCCATACGGTCGAACAGGTTCGAGGTGCCGAGGCGCCGCTGCTCGCCTCGCTGCCCCCCGGCGCTCTGATGCAGCGGGCGGTGCACGGGCTCGTCGCGCACGCCGCACGACGCCTCGGGCGGGTCTACGGTGCCCGCGTCGTCGTGCTCGCCGGCGGTGGCGACAACGGTGGTGACGCCCTCTGGGCCGGAGCGCGGCTGGCCGCCCGAGGGGCGCGGATTGATGCGGTGGCACCCGGCCGCACCCACCCGGAAGGCACCGCAGCCCTGCTTGCGGCCGGTGGCCGACTGCACCATCCGGGTCCGGTGGTGGGCGCGGGCGGTCCGGCGGGTGCGGGGCAGCCGATCGACGATGAGCGGCTGCGTATCCTGTTCGCCGCCGCCGATCTGGTGCTGGACGGGTTGCTCGGCATCGGGGGCCGGGGCGGGCTGCGCGAGCCGTACGCCCGGCTCGCCGTTCTGGCACCCCCCGAACGGACGGTGGCGGTCGACGTCCCCAGCGGGGTGGACGCGGACACCGGGGCCGTCGCGGGGCCGGCGGTCCGGGCGAGCAGTACCGTCACCTTCGGTACCCGCAAACGCGGCCTGTGGCTCATGCCCGGTGCCGCCCACACCGGCCCCGTCGAGCTGGTCGACATCGGACTGGACCTGCCTGAACCCGACCTGTGCGCTCTCGACGACGCCGACGTCGCCGCGGCATTGCCCGTTCCCAGCCCGACGGCGTCCAAGTACAGTCGCGGGGTCCTCGGCCTCGTCGCCGGCAGCGACGCCTATCCGGGCGCCGCGGTGCTCGCGGTCGGCGGCGCGCTGCGTGGTGGCGSCGGGTACCTGCGGGTAGTGACCGCGGGGCACGCCGAGAAGGTCGCGGGCGAGGCCGTCGGCGCGGTCGTGAGCAGGGCCGGCGATTTCGTGCGGATGGCGCATCCCGAGGCCGTCGTGACCGTCATCGAGGCCGGTGACGCCGACACGATGCTGGCCGCCGGCCGGGTCCAGGCCTGGGCGATCGGCCCAGGCCTGGCGCCGGGACCCGCGGTCCGTACCCTGCTGACGGCGTTGCTGGCGACGGACCTTCCGGTCCTGGTCGACGCGGGGGGCCTCGACCCGCTTGCCGAGATCATCGCGGCGCGGCCCGCCGTCGCCGAGCGGGCGGCGCCGGTGCTGATCACACCGCATGAGGGCGAGTTCCAGCGGTTCGTCTCGGTCGCCCTTGGCCGGGACGCGCAGGCCACCGTCGCCGAACTCGCCGACGATCGGCTCGCTGTTCTCCGGCGGGCCGCGGCGGCGACGGGAGCGGTGATCCTGCTCAAGGGCGCCCGCACACTCGTCGTGCGGCCGGATGGATCGGCGCTGGTCAACACGACCGGATCGGCATGGCTGGGGACCGCCGGGACCGGTGACGTGCTGACCGGCCTGATCGGCTCGCTGCTCGCCGCCGGGCTCGCCCCCGCGACGGCCGGGGCGGTCGGCGCCTATCTGCACGGCCGGGCCGCCGAGCGGGCCCCGGCGCCGCTGGCAGCGAATGATCTGCCCGCCCTCCTGCCCCAGGTCATCGGCGACCTGCTTGACCGGCGACGGATGCCACGCGGAGTAGCGTGACGGCGTGACCGAACAGCGAGCCGGTTCTCCGGCCGGGAATGATCTTCGTTCCTGTGCCGTCATCGATCTCGACGCGGTCCGCACGTCGGTGACCGCCCTCGTCGCCCGGGCAGGCGACGCCGCCACCATGGCGGTCGTCAAGGCTGACGGCTACGGCCACGGCATGATCCCGTGCGCACGGGCGGCCCTGGAGGGCGGGGCCACCTGGCTCGGCACGGCGTTCCTTGAGGAGGCGCTCGCCCTGCGCGCGGCCGGGTTCACCGTCCCGGTGCTGTCCTGGCTCGCGGCGCCCGGTGAATCGTTCGCCGCCGCCATCGCCGCGGATGTCGACCTGTCCGCGTCCGCGGGCTGGGCGCTCGAGGAGGCCGCCGCCGCGGCCCGGCGGACCGGCCGTACCGCCCGGGTGCACCTCAAGGCGGACACGGGCCTCGGCCGGGCGGGAGCCACGGAGGCCGACTGGCCGGCGCTGTGCGACGCCGGGGCGGCACTCGAGGCCGAGGGCGTGATCGAGGTGATCGGTGTGTGGAGCCACTTCGCGTTCGCCGACGCCCCCGGGCATCCCACGGTGCAGGGTCAGATCGGGCGTTTCCGGGATGCGATCGACATCGCCACGAAGGCGGGGCTACACCCGTCCGTGCGGCATCTGGCGAACTCGGCGGCTACCCTGGTCAGCCCGGAGGCGCATTTCGACCTGGTTCGACCGGGAGTGTCCGTTTACGGACTGTCCCCGGGTCCGGAGATCGGGCCGCCGGCGGCCTTTGGCCTGCGCCCCGCGATGACGCTGACGACGCACGCCGCGTTGACCAAGCGGGTACCGGCGGGAACCGGCGTCTCCTACGCGCACCGGTACACGACAACACGCGAGACGACGCTCGCCGTGGTGCCGCTGGGCTACGCCGACGGCATCCCCAGGTCCGCGACGAACACCGCGGAGGTGCTGTTCGGCGGGCGGCGCCGACGCATCGCCGRCACGGTCTGCATGGATCAGTTCGTCCTCGACGTGGGTGACGACCAGGTGGCGGCCGGCGACGAGGTGCTGCTCTTCGGCCCCGGCGACCGCGGCGAACCGACCGCGGACGACTGGGCCGCGGCGCTGGGCACCATCAACTATGAGATCGTCAGCCGGGTCGGGGCTCGGGTCCCCCGCCGCTACGTCTGACGGCCCGCCGGGCGGCGCCGGACGAGTCGAAGATGCGGGATGCGGGATGCGGGCTCAGCCGCAGCCGCCGGGGCCRCAGGCACCGCCGGAACCGTGACCGCCGGTGGGCGACACGTGGCCGCCGAGCGAGCCGCGCTCCATCCGCCGACGCACGGGACGGGAGACGGCGGCCTCGCGCTCGGCCTCCTCGAGGCGGGAGCGGGTGGTCAGTGTCAGCATCACCGGCCCGGCCGGCACCGGAGCCGGAGCCGCGGCGCCGGGGCCCTCGGCCGGCTCGGTGTCGTCCGGCACCCCTAGTGCGGCGGCGCGCTCCGGGCCCGTCAGACGACGGCCTGCGCTCGCCGGGATGTCCTTGCTCCTGTGCCACCTCAGCCGCACGATCTCCGCCTCCGGTCCACACTCGCTGATCGATCTGATCCCACTGGATCCGTCCGCTCCCGGCTTCTCGATCCAGCCGATCCAGCCGATCCAGCCGGGGCGGCACTTCCACGGTAGTCGGCCCGCTCCCACCCGGTCCGGTGGACGTCGGTGCTGTGGCCTGCGCCCGGCTTGTCGTCTTCACGACATTTGTCGTCTTCGCGACGCCCGGTGCCGTCGCGACGCGTCGCACCGGCGTGGATCCGGTGCTGTGGGGCGGGGCTCATCCCCTAGACTCGGCCCGGAGTCGTGACTGGCGCATCGAGGTGGAACTGACCACCGGGGAGCGATCGAGCGGAACGGTGCCGCGCGCCTGGGCACCCCCGGCCGGATCAGACCTGCCGGAGGTCAAGGTGCATCAACCACYGATTCCCCACCTCGCCGTCGCCGATCCCGAACTCGCCGGTCTCGTCGAGGCCGAAGCCACGCGCCAGTTCTCGTCGATCAGGCTGATCGCGTCGGAGAACTACGTCTCTACCGCGGTGCTGGAGGCGTCCGGCTCCGTGCTGACCAACAAGTACTCCGAGGGCTACGTCGGTCGGCGTTACTACGAGGGCCARCAGGTCATCGATCCGATCGAGACGCTTGCGGTCGACCGTGCCAAGGCGCTGTTCGGGGTCGAGCACGCCAACGTCCAGCCGTACTCGGGTTCCCCGGCGAACCTCGCCGTCTATCTGGCCTTCGCCGAGCCGGGGGACACCGTGATGGGCCTGTCGCTGCCGATGGGCGGCCATCTGACCCACGGCTGGAGCGTCTCCGCGACCGGCACGTGGTTCCGCAGTGTCCGGTACGGCGTGCGCGCCGACACCGGCCGCATCGACCTGGACGAGGTGCGCGACCTCGCTCTGGCCGAGCGTCCCAGGATTATTTTCTGCGGCGGTACGGCGATCCCTCGGACGATCGACTTCCCGGGGTTCGCCGCGATCGCGCGGGAGGTCGGGGCGGTGCTCGTCGCGGACATCGCGCACATCGCCGGGCTGATCGCGGGTGGGGCACACCCCTCGCCGGTGGGGCACGCCCCGGTGATCTCCACCACCACGCACAAGACGTTGCGCGGCCCGCGTGGGGCGATGCTCCTCTCCGACGCCGAGCACGCCACCGCGATCGACAAGGCGGTGTTCCCGGGCCTGCAGGGCGGGCCGCACAACCACACCACCGCGGCGATCGCCGTCGCACTGCGCGAGGCGRCGGCACCCGCGTTCCGCGACTACGCGCACGCGGTCGTGGCGAACGCCCGCGCGCTGGCCGAGGCCCTGGTGGAGCGGGGCTTCGACCTGGTCACCGGCGGTACCGACAACCATCTGATCCTGATCGACCTGACCAGCAGGGACATCGGTGGCAAGCCCGCGGCCCGGGCGCTCGACCAGGCCGGGATCGAGCTGAACTACAACGCGGTGCCCTTCGACCAGCGCAGGCCCTTCGACCCGTCCGGTATCCGGCTGGGAACCGCCGCCATCACCACCCGCGGTCTGGGGGTCGGTCACATGCCGGTGCTCGCCGGCTGGATCGACGATGTCGTCAAGGCCGCCGTGGTCGGCGACACCGCGACCATCACCCGGGTCCGGGAGCAGGTCACCGAGCTGACCGCAGCCTTCCCGATGCCGGGCTTCGCCTGAGCACGGGATCCGCGCACAGGACCGGTGATCTTCCCCGGCCGCRCATCCGACGTCCCCAGGTCCCGGCCGACGCCCCCCACGTCCCGGCCGGGGGGCCCGTCGGCCGGCGTGGCCGGGTGCATCATCGGTGCAGAAGAGGCACCGAGGAGAGGTGGCGCCGATGGCGAAGACCGTGGGTGCGATCGCGGGTTCCCGCACGGCTCGGGCCACGGGATCGCTCGGGGTGGTTGGTGCCGCCGCCGTCGCGGCGGGCCTGGTCGCCGAGCGGCGGATGATCCGCCGTCGGCGTGAGACGGCCGATCTCGCGTCCGACGCGCGGATKGGGCCGATCGGGGGCTGGGTCACCACCGTGATCGCGGGGGACGGTGTTCCGCTGTATATCGAGGAGACCGGCCCGTCGGACGCCCCGGTGACGCTGGTGTTCGTCCACGGGTTCTGCGTCACGGCCGATTCCTGGATCCTGCAGCAGCGGGCGCTGACAG
This sequence comes from Frankia sp. CcI156, assembly GCF_001983015.1. NCBI lineage: Bacteria > Bacillati > Actinomycetota > Actinomycetes > Frankiales > Frankiaceae > Frankia > Frankia sp. CcI156. The sequence goes on along the minus strand of NZ_MOMD01000001.1, from coordinate 57,088 downwards.
ACCTCGGCCGGATGGTCTTCTACGATCAGCGGGCGCATGGGCGTTCCGGGCCGTCCGAGGTCAAGAACTGCACTATCGACGCACTCGCCGACGACCTCTTCCGGGTGATCACCGAGCGGGTCCCCCGGGGGCCGATTATCCTGGTGGGCCATTCGATGGGCGGCATGACGGTGCTGGGCCTGGCCGACACCCACCCGGAACTGTTCGATGACCGCATCGTCGGGGTGGCCCTGCTCGCCACCAGCGCCGGTGAGCTGGCYCGGCTGACCTTCGGGCTGCCGGCGTCGGTGACCGGGGTGGTCCGCCGCGTTCTGCCGGGTTTCGCGGTTGGTATGCGGCACGCGCCGAGCCTGCWCGAACGTGCCCGGCGGCGGGGCAGCGACCTGTCGTGGGAGCTGACGCGGCRCATCGGGTTCGGATCGACCGAACTGCCGCCGTCGGTGGTCTCCTTCCTGGAGACCATGGTCGCGGACACCMCGATCCCGGTCATCGCGGCGTTCCTGCCCACCCTGCTCGACCACGATCGGCTCGCGGCGGCCGAGCGACTGGCGGAGATCCCGACCGTGCTCATCGTCGGGGACGTTGACCTGATGACCCCGCTCGCCCACAGCCGTACCCTGGCGGAGGCGTTGCCCCGGGCGGAGCTCATCGTCGAGGAGGGCGCCGGGCACGCCATCATGCTGGAACGCCCGGACGTGGTGAACGCCGCAATCCGGGAGATTGCGCGGCAGGCGACGGCGCCACGCGCCATGCCGCGCCCGCGGTCGGGGTCGGCACAGACAGGCCGGTCGGCRCCGGCACAGACAGGTCGGTCGGCGCCGGCACAGACAGGTCGGTCGGGACGGACCGGTCGGTCGGGGTCGGGACGGACCGGTCGGTCGGCGCGGTCCGAGACATTCTCCGTCTCCCCACGCGGGCCCCGGAGCGAGGCGACGACGGAAGGCGCATGAACACGGTCGAGGTGTCCACGGCGGAGCGCATGCGGGAGTTCGGGGCCTGGTTGGCTACCCTGCTGCGGCCCGGGGACCTGCTCGTGCTCTCCGGCCCGCTCGGCGCGGGCAAGACGGTTCTGGCCCAGGGGATCGCGGCCGGGCTGGGCGTGCGGGAAACGGTCACCTCGCCGACGTTCGTGCTTGCCCGGATCTACCCGGACGGGCGGATTCCCCTCGTGCACGTGGACGCCTACCGGCTCGGTGGGGTCGTCGAGGTCGACGATCTCGACCTCGACGCCGACGTCGACACCTCGGTCACCGTGGTCGAGTGGGGTGCCGGTCTCGCGGAACGTCTCACGCAGGATCATCTGGAGATCGTGATCTCCCGGCCACGTGCCGACGAGGTCGGGGAGACTCGGATAGTCCGCCTCGTCCCGTCCGGGGCCAGCTGGATCGAACGGCTGCGCGCACGTGCGCCGGTGAGTTGAGACTCCCCGCATCGACCCGCCGCGCSCGGCGTGACATCGGTGGCATCGTGGTGGTGGGGTGGGTGCCCGCCGTGGTCGGCGAGGCGATCCGTAGTCTGGACGAGTGCTGGTGATGGCTCTTGACACATCCACGGCAGCGTGCTCGGTTGCGCTCGCCGAGCTGACGTCGTCCGACCCCGCGCGGCCGGTGAGTGGGACGGGTGGTGAGCGCGCCGCGCCCGGGGTGCACGTGTGGCCGCGAGCGGTCATGGTCACCGTCGACGCCCGCCGCCACGGGGAGCTGCTGGCGCCGTCGATGCGCGCGGTGCTCGCCGAGGGGGGTGCCCGCCCTACCGATCTCGACGCCGTGGTCGTGGGCGCCGGTCCCGGGCCGTTCACCAGTTTGCGGGTCGGGATGGTGACCGCCGCCGCCTTCGCCGACGCACTAGGCGTGCCGGTGCACGGGGTGTGCTCGCTGGATGCCATCGGTGCCGCCACCGGCGGCTCCGTCGCCGTCGTGACGGATGCCCGTCGGCGCGAGGTCTTCTGGGCCTGTTACCGCGACGGGGTGCGGGTCGGCGATCCGGCCGTTGGCCGTCCGGCCGACGTCGTCCGGTTCCTGCGCGGCCTCGGTGTCGACCGCGTCGTCGGCCCGGGAACGGTGCTCTACCCGGAGATCTTCGCCGAACTCGCCGGTACCACGGCCGGTGCCACCGCCGGGGAGGTGCCCGCGCCCGGCGCAGGTCAGCCGGACGACGGCTATCCCCGGCCAGAGCTGCTCGTCGGTCTCGCCGGGGCCGACGTGCTGGCCGGGCGTGCTCCCCAGCCCCTCGTCCCGCTCTACCTGCGGCGGCCGGACGCGGCCGAACCGCACACACCGAAGCCGGTCACGGTTTGACGCAGCCGCGACCACACCCCGCCGGTCCGGATGGGCCGGATCTGCTCCTGGCTCCGATGCGCTGGTGGCACGTGGCGATGGTCGCCGAGCTGGAGCAGACGKTATTCGACATCGATCCGTGGACGGCCGAGCTGTTCTGGTCCGAACTCGCGCAGGGCGAGCAGCGGCGGTACCTGACGGCGCTGTGGCGTCCACAGGGCGTCCCGACGCACGACACGTCCGCGATCGTCGGTTATGCGGGGCTGGCGCTSGCCGAGGACGGCGCCTACATCCAGACGATCGGCGTCGTGCCCCGGATGCGCGGGCGGGGGGTGGGCGCCCGTCTGATGATCGCCTTGCTGCGCGACGCCCGGCGGGCCGGTGCCCGCAACTGTGGGCTGGAGGTCCGCACCGACAACCAGGCGGCCCKTGCTCTCTACAGCCGGCTTGGCTTTGTCGACATTGGGCTGCGCCGCGGTTACTACCAGCCTTCCGGTGGAGATGCCTACGTGATGCGGGTCCGGAAGATCGACACCGTTGGTTACGCGGAGCTGCTCGACCGCGTCGAGGCGACGTTGCTCATCACCTCTCGGGTCGAGCCCTGACACCCGCCTGACCCCACCGTCACCAGGCGGTACAGCCCGGCCAGCCGTCCTCTCCTCGTATCCCGCCGGCGTCCCGGCCTGTCTACGGCCGGGCGCGCGACGGGTGGGGCGGACGGCTCAGACGGAGGCGCGTAGCCGAGCCGCGGCCGCCGCCTCCGCCYTGGAGCGCTGGAACAGGTCGATGAACTCGGCCAGCGCCGGATTCACCGGGGCGAGCGTCATCTCGACGCGGATGAACTCGATGTCCGTGGCGCCGAGTGCCGCCAGGATGTGTGCCACGTAGGGCTGCTGGTGATCCCAGCCCTCCTTGGGTGTGCCTGGCCCGTAGGACCCGCCCTGGGCGGTGACCACCGTCACCTTCTTGCCGGTGAGGGCGCTGTCGTCCGGAGCCTGCCGCACCGTGCGTCCCATGACGATGATCTGGTCGATCCACGCCTTGAACGTCGACGGCACCGCGTAGTTGTACATCGGTACCGACAGCAGGTACTCGTCTGCCGCCTCCACCTCGGCGATCAGCTCCTCTCCTTTCTTGACCGCCTCGGCTTGCTCCGCCGAGAGCTGCTCGGGCGGGGTGAACCTCGCCGACACGGTCGCCCAGTCCAGGTGCGGAGGAGGGGTGACAGACAGATCACGATAGGTGATGATCCCGTCTGGGTGCGCCTCGCGCCAGGCCTCGGCGAAGATGGTGGCGATCGATCGGGACGTCGAGCTCTCGGTGGCGAGGCTCGAGTCGACGTGCAGCAGGTGCGGCATCGGGGGAACCCTCCATCATTATTCGATCATCAATATGATCGATCTTCTTTGACGGGAAGATCGGATTCATGGAACATCTTAACAGTAGATTGTCTACTTAAGCACTTATATCGCGGTAGATTATTCCTCTGTGGGCCTGTACCTTGTGAGGGTGAGCGACGCGGCGGTGGCCGCCGGGCTTCCCCCGGGGCTGGAGAGCCTCCCCGACGGCCCGGGGAAGGACCTCGGCTGGCTATTGGGGCAGGTGCGGTACGGCTATGCGGCCGCTTCGGCCGCCGCCGTCGGCCGGGTGCCCGGCGGGCTGCGTGGGCTGCACGTTCTCGGTGCCGCGGTCGAGGGTGAGGCGCGCAACCAGATCGAGGTGGCCCGTCGGTTCGGCATCGACCGGACGGTGATGGTCCGCCTGGTCGATGATCTGGAGCGGGCCGGCCTGGTTGAGCGGCACCCCGATCCCGCGGACCGGCGGGCCCGGATCATCACCGCGACGGAGCACGGGGTCCAGTTGTACCGGGCCAGCCAGGAGGATCGGCTTCTCGTCGATCAGCACGTGCTCTCCCCGCTGACTGCGGCGGAACGGGCGACCTTCATCGATCTGTTGCGGCGTGTCGCTGCCCACATGCTTGCCGTGGACCCCACGCACGGAGCGGCCGCCTGCGACGCCGCCAGGCGGGAGATCGACGCGCGGGACATTGGGATGGCGTGCGCACCGGACGGGACGTGCCCCGGTCAGTCGGCCCCGTCCGACGGGTAGTCCTGTTCCGCTTGGCGGTCCCTTTCCGATGGGTGGTTCGGCCTCCGGGTGATCCGGCCCTGGCCGGGTGCCGGACACGGCCCGGACGCGGCAGTGCCGGACGCGGCCGATCAGTGCGGCGGGTGTACCTGCTCGAACTGCCAGGTATGCGGATCGCCGTTCGCCAGCTCGGCCGGTGGCTTCGGCAGCGGACAGCGGGTGTCCCCGGTGGTCTGTACGGACATGCCCGCATCGGGCGGCGTCCGTAGCATGATGACGACGAGATCCTCGCCCCGTTGGCTGCTGACGTAGACCTCGCCGTCCCGCCCCGCGAGCGCATCGATCGCCCAGTCCCGCAGGCCGCTCGCCCGGCCGGGCGCCGCCTTGGCCTCCCACATCCAGATCATGTCCTCATGGTGCCCCCCATGTCCCCGGGTGCTCATGTGCTCATGTGCTCATGGGGCCTCGTGGCGCCGGGCGCCGACCGGCGGGAACGGGCCGTCGCGAAGGAGAGCCGGGCCTTGGCCAGGCCGGCTCGGGACGACCCGAATTCCCGCCGTCTTGACAGATCCGACCGTCTTGGTTGACGTCTGCGGCGCGGGTGCTAAGTTGGCACTCGGCACGTGAGAGTGCCAGCGACAACAGGCGCCTGTTCACCCGCGACGGCAGGCCGCCAGGGTCGCTCTCTCATCCAGCGCAGGAAGGGGGAGGTCGATCGTGACGACCGCCACCAAGGTTGCTATCAAGCCGCTCGAGGACCGCATCGTCGTGCAGCCCTCCGACGCGGAGCAGACCACCGCGTCCGGGATCGTGATTCCGGACACGGCGAAGGAGAAGCCCCAGGAGGGCATCGTTCTCGCGGTCGGCCCGGGTCGGTTCGAGGACGGCAAGCGCGTCCCGCTCGACGTCAAGGTCGGCGACGTGGTGCTTTACAGCAAGTACGGCGGCACCGAGGTCAAGTACTCGGGCGAGGAGTACCTCGTGCTCTCCGCTCGCGACGTCCTCGCGATCATCGAGAAGTAGGTCGCTCGCCGGTAGCACCAAGGGGCGCGTCCCGCTGGCGGCCGCCCGGTTTCCGCCGGGCTCGCCGGCGGGGCGCGCTCCTGCTGTTTTTCACCGGTATTCGGTGTCGGGAGGACAACCAGGTATGCCGAAGATTCTGACGTTCAACGAGGACGCCCGCCGCGCGCTCGAGCACGGGGTGAACGCCCTGGCCAACGCGGTCAAGGTGACGATCGGCCCGCGTGGTCGCAATGTCGTCATCGACAAGCACTACGGCGCCGCGACGATCACCAATGACGGGGTGACGATCGCGCGCGAGATCGAGCTGGAGGACCCCTACGAGAACCTGGGCGCCCAGCTCGCGAAGGAAGTCGCCACCAAGACCAACGACGTGGCTGGCGACGGCACCACGACGGCGACCGTGCTAGCCCAGGAGATGGTGCGCTTCGGTCTCAAGCAGGTGACCGCGGGGGCCGCCCCACTGACGCTGAAGCTGGGCATCGAGGCCGCCGTCGAGGCCGTCTCCGCGGCACTGCTGAAGCAGGCCATCGAGGTCAACTCGAAGGAGACCATCGCCCAGGTCGCCGCCATCTCCGCTCAGGACCCGCAGGTCGGGGAACTGATCGCCGAGGCGATCGACAAGATCGGCAAGGACGGCGTCATCACGGTCGAGGAGAGCCAGACCCTCGGGCTGGACCTTGAACTGACCGAGGGCATGCAGTTCGACAAGGGCTACATCTCGCCGTACTTCGTCACGGACGCCGAGGCCCAGGAGGCCGTGCTCGAGGACGCCTACGTCCTGCTCTACCCGGGCAAGATCTCGGCGCTGAACGAGATCCTGCCCGTGCTGGAGCAGGTCGTCCAGGAGCGCAAGCCGCTACTGATCATCGCCGAGGAGGTCGAGGGCGAGGCCCTGTCCACCCTGGTGGTGAACTCGATCCGCAAGACCTTCCAGGTCGTCGCGGTCAAGGCTCCCGGGTTTGGGGACCGCCGCAAGGCACTGCTGCAGGATATCGCCGTGCTCACCGGCGGCCAGGTGGTGGCCTCGGAGGTCGGTCTTTCCCTCGACGCGGTGACGTTGGCCGACCTGGGCCKGGCCCGGCGGGTCGTGGTGGACAAGGACAACACCACCATCGTTGACGGGGTTGGCGAGGCCTCCTCGATCGCCGATCGGGTGCGTCAGCTCAAGCAGGAGATCGAGGTCAGCGACTCCGACTGGGACCGCGAGAAGCTGCAGGAGCGGTTGGCCAAGCTCGCCGGTGGGGTCGCGGTCATCCGCGTCGGCGCCGCCACCGAGGTGGAGCTCAAGGAGAGGAAGCACCGCCTCGAGGACGCCGTGTCGGCTACCCGCGCGGCCATCGAGGAGGGCATCATCGCCGGCGGCGGTTCCGCGCTCACCCACGTGGCGTCCGTGCTCGATGACGGGCTCGGTCGCACCGGGGACGAGCTCGCCGGGGTGCGGATCGTGCGCCGCGCGCTCGACGCCCCGCTGTCGTGGATCGCGCGCAACGCTGGTCTGGAGGGCGCGGTCATCGTCTCCAAGGTCAAGGAGCTCGAGCCGGGTCGTGGGTACAACGCGGCCACCGGCGAGTACACCGATCTGATCGCGGCCGGCGTCATCGACCCGGTCAAGGTCACCCGGTCGGCGGTGGCGAACGCCGCCTCGATCGCGGCTCTGCTCATCACCACCGAGGGCCTGGTCGTCGAGAAGCCGGCGGAGCCCGCTCCCCAGGACGGCCACGGCCACGGCCACGGGCACAGCCACCCGCAGGGCCCGGGTTTCTGACCGGATTGGCGTCGTGGGGCCCCGCCGGGTGCGGCCCGGCCCCCGGGCCCCGGTACGTCCGGAGCCCGGTCGGTCCCAGAGGATCGACCGGGCTCCGGCGCGTTGGGCCGTCGGCGCGTTGGGTCGCTGCCGGGTCACTCACCCGTCGTGGGTGATCCAGGAGACCAGGACCGGATATCCCGACCCGTCCGCCTATCGGCACCCGGCGGCCCTCCTTCAGCAGGCCGGTGCGAGTCCGGGGCGGGCCGGGGTGCGTCTCGCGGCCCCCCGCCGGGAGCGGCCGGTGAGGATCGCATCCCGTTCGGACTCGCTCAGCCCGCCCCATACGCCATAGGGCTCCCGGGCGGTCAGCGCGTACTCACCGCAGTCGCGGATGACCGGGCAGCGGGCGCAGACCGCCTTGGCCGCGGCCTCACGGGCGGCTCTGGCCGGCCCCCGTTCGCCCTCCGGGTGGAAGAAGAGCTCCGTGCTCTCACCACGGCACGCCCCGTGCAGCTGCCATTCCCACTTTTCCGCGCCGGGGCCTGGAAGTCGTCGGACGTCGGTCATCGGTCTGAGCCCCCTTTCGACCTGAGCGGCAAGCGCCGCCGCTTCACCGTAGTACTGGGCCACCCTTTGGATGATCTTGAAATTTCACCCGGGTGAGCCTGCGTCACGGGTCGTTCCGCCCGGCCGTTACACGGTCGGGAAGTCCCTGGATGTCCAGGGATCTCAGGCGGATCAGGGTCCGAGTCGGCCGCGGGACTCCCGGCCGGCGCCGTGTTCCGTCATGGCCGACCGACCGCGCCGGATCCGCAGGTCCGGCGGAACTTCTGTTGACGGTCGAACGCCTACCCCGGTGGTCGGCCGGTCACACGGCCTGAGCGGGAATTAGCGTGGCCACCGCCGGCCGCGCTCTGCCGGCGCGCGGCATCCACCCCGGCCGGGGTCATCCCCGGCACGCGGGATCTACCCGGCCGGGTGTCCGGCCAGGCGGCGACGCGGGGCCGCCTCAGCGCGAGTCCGCCTCCGAGGCGGCGGACGCCTCGTAGATCCCGTCGGCGAAGCCGCGAGCGTACTCCCAGCTGACGTAGCACGACGGGTTCGGCGCGAACGCCGGCTCGTGGACTCTCGTCCGCCCCTCGTTGAGAAGGTTGCGCAGGTTGCCGACCAGCAGGTCCCAGTCGAAGAAGTGGGGCTCGGCGCAGCCCTCGCAGTCGACGACAAGGCCGCGGTAGCCGCGCGRCTCGAGCAGCGTGCGGAAGACGTCGAGGTCCCCCAGCTCGGCGAGGACTTCCTCCCGCTCGTGCAAGGACAGCGGTTCGAGCAGGTCGAGGTCGTCAACGGAGTCGAGGCGCGCGAGCTCGGCAGCCGGATCCTCGGGGTCGCCCGCGAAGGGGTCGACAGGCTCGTCGCTCACGACGACCACGCTACGCTTGCCCGGACTGCTTAGTGGTCCCGATCCGGAGTCTCGGCACCGATGTGYGGCCCTCCGGACATGGTCCGTCGTGGTCGGTCCGCTGTTCTGCCGGGCGCGTGGGTCCGGATCAGGCACGTTGGACGGCGCTGTGGTATAGGAAGATGTCATCCATGGCGATGTCGGTCACGCTGGAACCGCCGATAGGTGCCGGTGACCTCTACGATGGAGTCCGTGCCGCCGCTCGGTGCCCGATTCTGGTAGCCCAGTTCTGGTAACCCGGTTCTGGTAGTAGGTAGACTTTTTCGCCGTTGCGCGCGGCCCGTCACTCCAGGACGGCGGGCGGGCTCGTGCCGCGGCGTCGGTCTGGGTCCGCGGCCTCGGTCAACGCGGAATGGAAGGTGCCATGAACGGTCCCCTCGCCACCGATTTCACGTTGCCGGCCGGGGTGGGCACCCACGTCGGCGCGCGTCCCGACCTGCTGGGGGCCGAGGCCGCCGCGGTACCGCCGAAGCTGGCGATGCTCGGGCTGACCTTCGACGACGTGCTGCTGCTTCCGGCCGCCTCCGATCTGGTACCGGCGGAGGCGGACACGACGACCCGCCTGTCGCGGAGCATCGATCTCGCCGTGCCGTTGGTGTCGTCGGCCATGGACACGGTGACCGAGGCCCGCATGGCCATCGCGATGGCGCGCCAGGGCGGGGTCGGGGTGCTGCACCGCAACCTCTCGATCGACGAACAGGCGCAGCAGGTCGACATGGTGAAGCGTTCCGAGTCCGGGATGATCACCGCGCCGGTGACCTGCGGACCCGGCGCCACCCTGGAGGACGCGAACGTCCTCATGGCGCGGTACCGGATCTCGGGTGTCCCGGTGACGGAATCCGACGGCAGGCTGGTCGGCATCGTGACGAACCGGGACATCCGCTTCGAGCGGGACTACTCGCGTCGAGTGCAGGACGTCATGACTCCGATGCCGCTGATCACCGCACCGGTGGGCGTCTCGCCGGAGGACGCGCTCGCCCTGCTCCGCCGCCACAAGGTCGAGAAGCTGCCGATCGTGGACGAGCGTGACCGGTTGCGCGGTCTGATCACCGTCAAGGACTTCACCAAGCGGGAGCAGTACCCGCATGCCACCAAGGACACCGACGGCCGGCTGATGGTCGGCGCCGCCGTCGGCGTGGGGGAGGATGCCTACAAGCGCGCCCAGGTCCTCGTCGCCGCCGGGGTCGACTTCCTCGTCGTGGACACCGCGCACGGGCATCATCGAGCCGTGCCCGACGTGGTGCGCCGGATCAAGACCGACATGCCGACCGGGGTGGACGGTCGGCCGCTCGACGTGATCGGTGGCAACGTGGCGACCGGAGCCGGCGCGGCGGCGCTGATCGCGGCCGGGGCGGACGCCATCAAGGTCGGGGTCGGGCCCGGCTCGATCTGTACCACCCGGGTGGTGAGCGGCGTCGGCGTCCCCCAGGTCACGGCCATCTACGAGGCATCGCGCATCGCCCGGGAGCACGGTGTGCCGGTGATCGGCGACGGCGGCCTGCAGTACTCGGGTGACATCGCGAAGGCCATCGCCGTCGGCGCCGACACGGTCATGCTGGGCAGCCTGCTGGCCGGTGTCGACGAGAGCCCGGGAGAGTTGATCTTCATCAACGGCAAGCAGTACAAGGCTTACCGGGGTATGGGCTCACTCGGCGCCATGCGTAGCCGCGGCRGCGCGCGGTCGTACTCGAAGGATCGGTACTTCCAGGACGATGTGCTCTCCGATGACAAGCTGGTTCCCGAGGGCGTCGAGGGCCAGGTGCCCTACCGGGGTCCGCTGGCGGCCGTGGCCCATCAGCTGGTCGGCGGTCTGCGGGCGGCGATGGGCTACACCGGCTCGCCCACCATCCGGCGGATGCAGGACGAGGCGCAGCTGATCCGTATTACCTCGGCGGGGCTGATCGAGAGCCACCCCCATGACATCCAGATGACCGTCGAGGCGCCAAACTACAACTCCGCGCGCTGACGCCATCGCGTCGCGCGACCGACCAGGCCGTCGCCGGGCCGTCCCCAGGCCGGTGACGGCCGTCGTGTCTCGGGCGCGGTCACCTCGGCAGGGTGGGACGAGCCGGTGGCCACCCGATCGGATGGTCACCGGGATGTTCGGTCAGTCGTGGAGCAGATACGTCAGTTTTCCGGTCGGCACGAGCCCGCCGGCCCAATCAGGAGGCGCCAGCAGTGGCAGAGGTCGAGATCGGCATCGGCAAGAGCGCGCGGATCGCGTATGGTCTCGACGCCGTCGGCATCATTCCGTCCCGTCGGACCCGTGACCCGGCGGACGTCTCGCTCGCCTGGGAGATCGACGCCTACCGGTTCGACCTGCCGCTCGTGGCCGCTCCGGCCGACGCGGTGACCTCACCCGCGTCGGTGATCGCGCTCGGCCGGCTCGGTGGTCTCGGTGTTCTGCACATCGAGGGGCTGTGGACCCGGTACGAGGAGCCGGAGAACCACATCGCCGAGCTCAGCAAGATCGGGGCCGCCCAGGGCCCGGACGCGGCGACCGAGCGGCTGCGCGCGTTGTACTCCGCGCCGGTCCAGCCGGGGCTGATCGCGCAGCGTCTCACCGAGCTTCGGGACGCGGGGGTGGTCGTGGCCGCGGCGCTGCGTCCGCAGAAGGTCAAGGCCCTGTGCCCGCACGTGCTGGCCGCCGGGATCGATCTGCTCGTCATCCACGGTACGGCGGTCTCGGCGGAGCATCAGTCCCGCCGCAGCGAGCCGCTCAACCTCAAACGGTTCATCGGCCAGCTGGACATCCCGGTGCTGGTTGGCGGGTGCGCGTCGTTCTCCACCGCACTGCACCTCATGCGCACCGGGGCGGCCGGTGTCATCGTGGGCGTCGGGTCCGGCTTCGGTGACCGCACCCGGGACGAGCTCGGGGTCGGCGTGCCGCTTGCCACCGCGATCGCGGATGCGGCCGGTGCGCGCATGCGTTATCTCGACGAGTCGGGCGGCCGCTACGTCCACGTCGTCGTGCATGGTRATCTTCGGACTGGCGGCGACGTCGCGAAGGCGGTGGCCTGCGGCGCGGACGCGGTCATGGTGGACGCGGCGCTCGCGGCCGCACGGGAGGCCCCGGGCCAGGGCGGGGCCTGGCCGATGGACGTGCTGCACTCCGACCTGCCGCGGGGACGCTGGTCGCCGGTGACCCCGACCGGGACGCTCGCGCAGATCGTGACCGGTCCGGGCACGGCGACCAGAACCGGTGTCCTCAACCTGGCCGGCGGTCTGCGCACGGCAATGGCGACGACGGGATACGCAACTTTGAAGGAGTTCCAGAAGGCGGAGATCATGGTGACCGCCGGTCCGTGACCGACGACGCACGTCATGCGTGGTCGTCGGGCGTCCCGCGAGGCGGTAGCCGTCGCGTGAGGTGTCGCTCGCTGATGCGCGAGCTCGACGGATGTGCCCATGGTGTGTCACCACCGGCGGTACCCGGTCGATCCGGCCTCTTACCCGACATGGCACCCTGGAAGCGGTCCGTCTCCGGCATGAAGGACGACAGATGCGCCTCGACGAGCACGGCCGTTGGGTCAGCGACGACGGTGCCTACGTCTGGGACGAGGCTGCCCAGACCTGGCAGCCGTCATCGGCAGCGCCGCCGGCTGGTTCGTCGGCCTCGGCGCGATTCGGCAACCATCCCGGTGGGCCCGCCTTCGGTGCCGGTCCGGCCGGGGAGCCCGGGTCCGGTCGGGTCGGGTCCGAGGTAGGAGCGCAGGGCGGTTCGTTTGGTGGGCGGCCCGGTGCTGCCGGCTCGTCGCCCGGTGCCGGACCCGGTGCCGGACCCGGTGCCGTGGAAGCGGCTCCGGCACCGCCGAGTTGGGGCGGGGCGCTCACCGATCCACCCCGCACCATGGGCGGGGTGGTGGCCACGCCGTCAGAGCCGGACGCGCGGGGGCTGGCACCCTACGGCCCCACCGGCCAGCGCGGCCGGTGGGGGGAACCGGCCGCGGACGTCATTGCACCGCACGGGCCGTCGGAGCGGGGCGATCTGACCGGTCCGGCCCGCCGCGCGGGTGCGGCGGATCCCGTCGATCCGGTGGCTGCGTCCGCCGGGCCGGCCGCGGCGCAGACGACCTGGGGCGACGGCGACTCGACCGGCGAGATCCGGCGTGTCGGGGGCTTGGCGGCGACGTACGCCCCGTCCGCCGGCGGTGCGGCGGACGGCACATCGCGGTGGGACGACGATCCGGACGACGAGCCGGGGCCGTACGCCGGGTCGTTCGACGAGCACGACAGTGGATGGGCACCGTCCGGGCCCATCTCCCGGCGTGAATCGACGGCTCGGCGCGGGGCGACGGCTCGGCGCGGGGCGACGGCCCGGCGCGACGAGGCCGGCGGGCTGCCGGCACGGGTCACCGCGTTCGTCCAGCACGTGCGCGACCGTCCGCCGTTGCTGATCGGCGCCGCCGTCGTTCTCGTCTGCCTCGGGCTCGGCGTCATCGGATTCCTCGCCCTCGGCGGCGGTGGATCGGACTCCGGGACCGCGGCCGGCCYGGCCGCGGCGGAGAAGGGCCGTTACTCCCCGGAGGTCCGTCAGGCATATCTCAGCTCGTGCCTCGACGTCAGCAACGGTAACGAAGGCTATTGCACCTGCACGCTGGAGAAGTTGGAAGCCGGCTACACCCAGGAGGAGTACCAGCGGTTCAGTGACAACGTCCAGTCCGAGTCGTCGCAGCGCATCGTGCGGGAGATCTATGCCGCCTGCCGTGACAAGCGATGACGATTACCAGTGTACAGTGGGCTGATAGAACTATTGTCAGATGCCTGGATGAGCTACGGGACGACGGACGAGAGTGCTATTGCTTTTTCGTCGGTGATGTGATAGGACGTCCTTCGCGCATCGGTGGGCGGTCATGGCGGTGCGATTCTCCGGGACACATCCCGAGACCGCCCCTGCCGGAGCGAGGCTGCTCCACGTGCATTCGTCCGGCTGGGCGGGGGACCCGGCGGCGTGACCAGATCACACATTTACCCGACGCACGTCCACACGATGACTGCCCGCATCGTGCTGACCAGGGGGGGCAGGAGATGCCGCCCTATGATCAAATACAGCGGTTCAGCGGCCATGATGCCTGAAGCTGGGATAACGTCGCCGACGCCCGGCGCCCGCACCCGGAGGCGGGTGATAGTTCTGTGACGACCTATGACACCGACCGCAACGGTGCCACGGGGCGCCCGGCTGCCCCCCGTCGTGACGACGATTTCTTCGCGGTGGAGCGGGTGGGCGAGCAGGCAGCCCGTCCTGTCTCCCGTGAGCCCGCGCCCACATCCTGGGATCCGAACCCCCGGTCCCGGCGTGAGCCGGCGCCGGGACCGCGACCAGCCATGCCGCCGGCAGGCGGCGGTGCGCGTCCCGCCGATCCCTTCGACGTGACCACCACCTGGGACGGTCCGGCGCCGGGACCCGCCGGTGGACGCCCGCCGGGCATCTCGGTGACCCCCCCCGCTCCCGCGGGCCCGTCCACCCCGGCGGTGTCATCCGCCGCTCCGGTGGCTTCTCCTGCTCCTCCTGTTCCCAGGGGTCCTCGGGTTTCCGCCGGTCCGCCGCCGGCTGCGTCCCGGCCGACGTCCTACCTCCCCTCGGCCTCCCCGCCACCGTCCGCGGCGTCCAGGACGGCTACGACGCCGTCCGACCCGCAGGTGGGCGGACCCGGTCAGGAGACCTACCCGGTCCCAACCGGTCCGCCGTCGGGACCGGTGCACATGGGCCGTTCCCCACGGGCCGGCGGGGCGGCGGGAACCACCTCCGGGGCGAGACCGGGGGGTGGGGCTTCCGCGGACCCGTTCACCGGTGGGTTTCCGATCTCCGCCCGACCGGTTCCCGCGCTGCCGTCCCGGGCCGTTCCCACGTCGCCGGCGGACCTCAGGGGAGTTCCGGGCCAGTCGGGCACCCCGAGCCGGGTCACCGRCCCGGCCTTCCCGGTGGTGCCCGAGAGCTTTGGCGTGACCGCCGCCGCGCCGCCGTCTGATGCCGGGCCCCAAACCGCATACTCCTCGACGGATCCCTGGAACGGGCACAGCTCGCCCCGTGTTCAACTGCCCCGTGTTCAACTGCCCGGTGTGGGCACGCCCGCAGTGGGCCCGGGCGCCCCGAACCGGGAGGCCGGCGAGGTCCGTCCCGGTGGCGGCGGATCCGCTGGTCCGGGCGCGACCTCATCAACTCCGCCCCGCGGATTCGGGGGCGCGGAAGCCTATCTGCCGGGATCGGCGTCGAGTCGTCCCGGCAGGGACCCGGGTCCGGGAAAAAGGGGCCCGAACGGCGGTTCCGGGGTCAATGGCGGTTCCGGGGTCAATGGCGGTTCCGGGGTCAATGGCGGTTCCGGGGTCAATGGCGGTTCCGGGGTCAATGGCGGTTCCGGGGTCAATGGCGGTTCCGGGGTCAACGGCGCCGGGGGCCTCAACGGCCTTCCCGTGGGTAAGGCCGCCGGCGGGAACGGCGCGTTCCCCGCCTCCGCCGACCTCACCGTCGGCCGGCAGGGCCCGGCCACCGGGGGCCTGCCCCCACACTTCCGCCAGGACCGTCTGCGCTCCCGCCAGGATCGTCCGCGGGACCCCCGCGACGGCGGAGCGGATCTTGCAGGCTGGCGGACTCCCCTGCCCGRCACCGGAGATGCCGTCCGTTCTCTCCCGCCCAACGGGCCCAACGGGATCGCCGGACTGGTCCCCGGCCGCCAGGACMCGCTCTCCGGACCGCTCCCGGTGGCCCGGCGACGATCGCCGGTGGAGGCTGCGACGGGGAGCGACTGGCGGGTGCCGGCGAATCGGGTGTCTGGACCGAGGGACTCGTTGGCCGGTCCGACCGACCGGCTGTCCGGCCAGAACGGGCCGTCCGCTCCGGCCCGCGGCCGGGCGCTCGCGGCCCCGGAGCGGCGGGCGGCTGCCGAGGTCGACGCCGATGCGTCGCGGGCCAGCGGCAGGCCCGGCGACCTGGCTGTACCTCGGGTCGAGGAGACGATGACGACCGCTCGTCCGCTGTACCGGCCAGACGCCTCCGCGTTGCCGGCCGGGACCGGTGCGCGTGGCCTGGTCGGAACTCCGTTGTCGCCGGTGGGGCGCCGACCCGAGTCTCCCTCGGAGAGGACGTCCCTGGTGCCCCGGCGGGGATCGGGAAAGGCCAGAGGTGCCGGCGCCGCGCCGGATGACGACAGCGGCTGGCAGCCCTCCCGGTCGGTGCGCAAACCGAGTGGTCGCAGTGTGCCTGCCGACCGCCGCCGCACCCCGAATCCGGTGACCGACACCAACAGTCTCCAACCGGTCTCGGCTCCCCAGCCCATCCGGTCATCAGGATCGACGCGATCGGGTGAGGGGGGTGCGGCGAGCGCCGGCGAGCGCCGGCGTGGCACCGCGGACCGGGCCGGTCGCGCGGGCGGAACCGGCGCCAGGAGCCGTGGACATGCTGGCCGGCATGAGGAGGGCGCCGGGGTCGGCGGCCATTCCGGGCCCGGGCGGCGGGCCTACGGACGTGATGCCCGCGCGGTGGGGCTGCGGGAACAGGGGGATGCCCGGGATGAGCCGGAGGGCGAGGACTTCTCCGGCGAGGATCGCCTCGCCTGGCTTCGTCAGGATTGGATCGGTCCTTTGGCCGTTGCGTTGGTCCTCGCGTTGCTCGCGGTCGGCGGCTATGCACTCCTGCGCGGCGATGGCGGCGGCAAGAGCGCGCCGTCGGTTTCGCCGGCTCCCCCCAGTGGCTCGCCGACGCCCACCACGACCAGCCCGGACGCGATCAATGGCAAGGCGATGATTGATGGCAGTTGGGAATGCCGGCTGGTTACCGGGACGAATCCCCTGAAGCTGTCCGACAATGTCGTCGGTGTGCTCGTGGTCGAACGGACCGCCGGTGCCTACAGCTGGGACGGCACCGCCGGTCAGTACACGATCACGCYGGTGGCCGGTAACGACGGCGGGAATGTGATCGGCAACGTGAAGTTCACCAGCGGGCCACTGAAGGATCTTTCGGGGGTGCACATCGCCAAGCCCGGGGCCGGAATCCGCGACAAGGCGCAGGGCACGCTGGAACTCACCGCGAGTGGCAGCGCAMCGCACCGATACTGCGGGGTGAACTGAGGAGATCCATCCCCACGCTGACGGTAAGTGAAACACCGATATGTCGGATCTAAGGCGCCTCTGGTAGCCCGGGATCTGCCGAGTTCCGACCCCCGTTGTCGGATTCAGGATGGCATGGGGCAGGATCAGGTGCCATGCTCAGGTCTGACCGTGGTGAGGGTGGCGGACGGTGTGCCGCCGCTGGCAGGACGGATGTGGCTGGCGGTGCGGACGGGGGCGTCCCCGTTCCCCGGGAGAGCGGCCGACGGACCGTTAACCGGCGTGGTCTGCTTCGCTGGGCCGGGACCGCGGCGGTCGCGGCACCGGCCGCCGGGCTGTTGGCCGCGTGTGGGGGCTCATCCTCCTCGGCCAGCGCGGCGCGCAAGGTACGTCTCGGCTATGTGACGTCCCGGACGGGGGCGTTCCGCAGCCACAGCGTGGTCGACTCGTATGTGGTGCAGACGATGCGCACGATCTTGGCCGATGGCGTGAAGGTGGGGAACCGCACCTATCCCGTCGAGATCTTCGTCCGGGACTCCGAGTCGGACCGCCATGGCGCCGGGATTGCGACAACCGACCTGATCTTCAAGGACAAGGTCGACATCGTGCTGGTCGGTGGCACCTCCGACACTGCCGTTCCCGTCGCGGACCAGTGCGAGATCAACCAGGTTCCCTGTATCTCCACAATCGCCCCGTGGCAGGCCTGGTGGAATGGCCGGGGCGGCAACGTCGACATGCCCTTCCGCTGGACCTACCACTTTTTCTGGGGCATGGAGGACCTGGTGGCGACCTACGTCGCGATGTGGAGCCAGCTCGGGATCACCAAGGTGGGGCTCATGTATCCGGACGACGACGACGGCCGCGCGTTCGCCAACCCGGACTTCGGAATTCCCACCATCCGCAATTACAACAATCTCCGGCTGACGTCGCCGATGTCAGCCGGCTACGCAAGCGGGGCGCCCTCATTCAAGACCTATATCGATGAATTCGAGAAGAACGGGGTGCAGGCCGTCGTCGGCGTGTCCCGGGCCGCGGACTTCGCCACCTTCCGGAAGGAGACCAGGACCTTCGGTTACTCGCCGAACGCCCTGACGATCTCCAAGGCGATCTACTTCCAGGAGGATGTGCGTGGCCTCGGTACCGGTGGTGACGGTCTTACCACCGAGGTGGCGTGGTCACCGGCGCATCCCTTCCGCAGCTCGCTGACGAACAAGACGTCCCTGGAGCTGGCCAACGACTTCACCAGCGCCCGCGGCCAAGGGTGGACCCAGATCCTTGGATTCTCGTACGCCCTGTTYGAGGTCGCCGTCAAGGCGCTGAGCAACGTCGACTCCCTCGACAACCGAGAAGCCGTCGCCACGGCCATCCGCGACGTCGACGCCCAGACCATCGTCGGACCCGTGGCGTTCGGAGCTCAGCCCAACGTCCCGAAGAACGTGGCTCGTATCGCCCTCGTCGGTGGTCAGTGGAACCAGAACCAGCAGGCGAACGATTTCGACCTCAAGATTGTCAACAATACGGGTAATACCAAGGTCCCGCTGGATGCCGAACTCCGCAAGCTTCCCCCGCCCGTCTGAGCTCGGGTCGGCTCGCTTGCCCGGGGCGACTGGCACCGGCCGCCCCGGGGCGGATCACCTCAGGTCCCTGCGGTCGCCCGCGACATCGTGTGCTCGACCACCGCGATCAGCGCGCTCTTGGTGGAGTCGCGGTTGCGGGCGTCGCAGGTGATGACGGGAACGGCCGGGCTGACCTGCAGTGCTTCCCGGACGTCCTCGATCGAGTGCCGCAGGATCCCGTCGAAGCAGTTGACGCCAATCACGAAGGGCAACTGCCGCTGCTCGAAGTAGTCGACCGCGGCGAAGCAATCGGCCAGTCGGCGGGTGTCGGCGAGCACGATCGCACCGATGGCTCCCCGCACGATATCGTCCCACATGAACCAGAAGCGGTACTGCCCGGGGGTGCCGAACAGATACAGGATCAGATCTTCGTCCAGCGAGACTCGGCCGAAGTCCATGGCGACCGTGGTGGTGGTCTTGTCCATCAGGTGGGTGAGGTCGTCGATGTGGGCTCCCGCCTCGGTCATGACGGCCTCGGTGCGCAGCGGGACGATCTCGGACACCGAACCCACGAATGTGGTTTTCCCGGCGCCGAATCCGCCCGCTACCACGATCTTCACCGAGGTCGTGGCGACGGCGGAGTTGACCCGCCTGTTGTCAGAGCTTTCGAAGGCCACTGAGAACCCTTTCGAGCAACGCGAGATCCGGTGCCTCGTCGCGGTCAGGCTGCTGGTGGACGCGGACGAAGCCTTCGTCCGCCATATCGCCTACCAGCACGCGGGCCACCCCGAGGGGCACCCGGAGGCCGGCTGCGATCTCCGCGATGGATCGCACCTRCCGGCACATGGCGGCGATGGTCTGTTGCTCCAGGTTGAGGCCGATCGCTCGTTCCTCGCCGAGAGGCGTCGTGAAGACGAGTGCCTCGATGGCGAGTTCATAGCGCGACCGAGTGCGCCCACCGGTCATCGCATACGGACGGACGACCGGCCCGGGCGTGCCCTCGGGATCGATACTCACCCTGACTCCCTGTGTTGCCGTCCGGTCACCGCGGAAGGGTTCCCTGCAGTTCGGCGCGCAACGCCGGGGTCAGGACGTCCTTCGCCCGGCTGACCAGCAGTGCCATCTCATAGCCGACCAGACCGATGTCGCAGGACGGTGCCGCGAGCACTGCCATGCTCGCGCCGTCACTGATTGCCATGATGAAGAGAAAGCCGTGCTCCATCTCCACGACCGTCTGGGTGACGCCGCCCGCCTCGAAGACGCGGGCGGCGCCCTGGGTCAGGCTCACMAGTCCCGAGGCCACCGCGGCGAGCTGGTCGGCGCGATCCCGGGGGAAACCGTCGGAGACGGCGAGTAGCAGGCCGTCTGCGGACACCACAACGGTGTGGGCGACACCCGGGACGCGATCGACAAAATTGTTGATCAAMCAATTGAGGTTCTGGGCTTCAGAACTCACGGGTGTCACCGTTCCTCCTGCGCGTCACGTCGAGGATTCCTCGCGGTGTCGACTCCGACATCACGTCCCTGCCGTACGCCCTGGTAGAAGCTGGCAAGCCGGCCTCCTACAGCCTCAGGAGATCTGGCCGAGGTGTCGGTGGGACGCCGGCGGGGCGCGGGTTCGGCGCTGCCGGGCACGAGATGGGTCATGGGAACTCGCACCGGTAGGCCCGACCGCGTCACGCCGCCTGTGCTCGGCTGACGCAACAACTCGGCCGCCTGCCAGCCGGCGTCCCCGGGAGATGTCCAGTTCTCCCGGGACGGGGGCTGCTGGGGCGTTGCCTGGTGCTGTGCTGGCTGGTATTGCCCTGCTGGTTGATGGTGTGGGGCCGTCTGATGCTGGGCCGCGAAGGCCGGGACGGGCGGAGCCGCTGACGGCGCGTCCGTCGCGGGCTCCTCCCGTGCCGGTGTCCGGGTAGCCGTGAGCGGATCGACTCCGGAGCGGGCGGGGCCGCGTTGCCCGAAGGCCCCACCGAGCCCCGGACGGACCGGGGAACGGGGCGGTGGCGCCGCCCCACCGGCACCCGGCCCGGTGGGGCGGGCCGCCGCGGCCGCCGTCGAATGCTGGGCGGGCGCCCGATCGGACGGAGAACGTCGCTGGAACCACGCCGACACGGAGTCGAAGATCGGCGACGTCTCGATGTCGTCGGTGTCCCGGTCTGCCGTGGTCTGTTCGCCGGTGTCCTCGCCGGAGACCGCCTCTGTCGTCCCGGTGTCGCGCAACCGCCGGGACGCGAGCGCCGACGCCAGCCGGTCGCGGGGACCGGTGGACTCCGTGGACTCCGTGGACTCCGATCGTTCCTGCGGAACGGGCCGGTTCTCGGAGCGGGCGAACACGCTGCCGGCCCCGGGGGGCGGCTCCTCGGCCGACCGGGGCCGCTCACCGGCATCGGGCCGGCTCTGGCCGGGCGGTGTCGGGCCGGGCGGTGTCGGGCCGGGCGGTGTCGGGCCGGGCGGTGTCGGGCCGGGCGGTGTCGGGCCGGGCGGTGTCGGGGTGGTGTCGGGCTGCCCGGTCCGACCGGGCCCGGTGGCGCCGCCGGAACGTGGTTTGGTCCCCCAGCGGTTGTCCCCGAACGACACCGGTCTCGTCTCGTCCGTGACCGGATCGTCCCGTCGTCCGAATCCGCGCCGGTCGATGGTCTGGGTGTCCGGTACGACGTCGGGGGGCGGTTCGAGCCGGCCACCGGGAGCGGTGCGGCCGCGGCCGCGAAGGGCATCGAGGTCGAGCCCCCGGTCGTCGAGCTGCCGTGGGTCACGGGGATCGTCCTGCCCACTGGAGCCGGGCCGCTCCCGGGCTCCCGGGACCGGGTGGTCCTCGTCGTTTCCTCCCCGCCCGAGTAGATCGTGCGGCAGGGTCGGCGGAGCGGCGCTGATGCCATCCGTCTCGCTGTCGCGCTCGGTGCCGCCGTCGAGGCCGGGAGCGAAGTCGTCCGGCCCGAAGTCGCGATCATCCGCGGTGGGCGGCGAACCCGTCCGGTCGGATCCGAGCTGAGCGGCGGCCAGCGGCCCGGTGAGAGGGAACGGCCCGGTGCTGGGGAACCGCCGGGGCCCGCTGGAGTCGTCGAAGAGGCTTTCTGGTCCGTCGGATTCACTCGCGGTCCGGTGCCCGTTGGCCCCGGTGCCGTTCGTCGACGCGACCCTGCCGTCCACCGGTTCGGGAGTTCCCGAGCCGGTGCGTTCCGGCCGCTGCGGGGCACGCGGTCCGGTCGGGGAACCGGGGATGGCCGGCGAGTCGCCGACGCGGGTTCCCAACGCCGGCGCGGCGGGCCGGGCCGGTCCCGTGCCGGCCCCGCCGTCTCCGGTCACCAGCTTGGCAGGCAGCCGGACGACAGCGGTGATACCTCCGGAGGCGGACTCACGCAGCTGGACGTGAATGCCGTGGCGGCTGGCCAGCCGACCGACCGCGAACAGGCCCATGGTCCGTGACACCGACACGTCGACCACCGGCGGGTTCGCCAGTCGGTCGTTGACCCGTTCGAGTTCCTTGGCCGGCATGCCGATGCCCTGGTCCTCGATCTCGATCATCGCCCCGGCCCCCGGACCGAGCGAGCGGCTGGTGACGAGGACGCTGGTGGCCGGCGGCGAGTACGAGGTGGCGTTCTCGAGGAGCTCGGCGACCAGATGGACGACGTCGCTGACACCGTTGCCGGCGATGGACACCGCGGCGGCCGAGGTCTGCTTGACGCGGGTGTACTGCTCCACCTCGGAGATGGCCGCCAGTACGACCTCGTTCAGTGGGACGGGGTGTGTCCAGCGCCGAGCGGTGTCCGTGCCGGCGAGGACGAGCAGGCTTTCGTTGTTCCGCCGCATACGAGTGGCGAGGTGATCCAGCTTGAACAGGTTGGACAACTGGTCCGGATCCTGCTCGCGGTTCTCCAGCTCGTCGATGAGACGCAGCTGCCGTTCGACCAGTCCCTGACTGCGCCGGGAGAGGTTCACGAACATCGCGTTGACGTTGTTCCGCAGCGACGCCTGTTCGGAGGCCAGCCGGATCGCCTCCCGGTGAACCTCGTCGAAAGCCCGCGCGACTTCGCCGACCTCCTCGTCGGTGTCGATACCGACCGGTTCGATCGAGTCGTCGATGTCCAGCTCGGTGGAATCGCGCAACCGACGGACGGCCTCGGGAAGCCGATGGTCGGCGACGTCCAGCGCGGCAGTCCGCAGCGCCAGCAGGGGGCGGACCAGCGATCGCRCGACGATCAGTGCGGCGAGCAGGGCGAGGGCCAGGATGAGCAGGATCAGCAGACCGGACAGCAGCGCGTGGCGCTGGATGTTGCCCCGCAGGGTGCCCGCGCGGGCGTCGACGAGGCCCAGGAGCTTGTCAACGGCTTCCGTGCCGGTGTCGATGGTTCGCTGGGTCGCCTGGTCCCATTTCTCGGCTTCCAGCGCGGTCAGCGGCTGACCGATGGGCGCGTTCAGAATTTCTTCGACGTAATTCTGGGTGTTGCGGATGTCCCCGTTGGTCTCGGTGTCGATCGTCGGTTCGTAGACCGCGAGCTGGTTCGGTAGAGCGGCGTTCTCGAGATCGTTGCGCTGGCGGCCCCGCTGGGTCTCGGCCGACAGGAACTCGCGATAGTCGTCTGCCGTGAAGACCTGGTTCCCGTTGCGGGTAAACAGGCCGTGGATGAGTGTCTGCTCCTCGGCGAGAAGTTCCGTCCCGGACATCAGGAAGTAGGCCGTGTTGACCCCGGCGTTGAGCTCCTGGTCGTCATTTCCCTGTGGGATCAGCCGGATCAGGTTGACCAGTGAGTCAATGATCGGCTGAAAGGCGGTCTCGACCGCCTTCCTGTCGATCAGCCTTTCGATCGTCTGCCGCTTGGCGGGCAGCGTGTCCATCCGGCTGCTGACGTCGTCGAGAGCGCGGCGTACCTCGCTGCCGAAGGACCCTCGCCGCTCGTTCGCAGCTGACTTGTACGCCCTGTAGGCTTCATCGACCGCCGCCCGGCGGGTTGGAATCGTGCTCCCGTCCCGGGCGCCGACGGGACCGCTGGCGACGAATCCGGTGCTGTAGGTGCGCTCGGCCTGCAGGGCGTGGACCAGCCCGGCCGCGGAGCGGCTGATCTCGGTCAGATCGGACACCCGGTTGACGTCCCGCGTGCTCGTCAGCACCGTACCCGCCTCGATGGACGAGTAGGCGAGGATCGCGATGACAGGCACGGCCAGAATCGCGATCAGCTTGGTGCGTACCCGCCAGTTGGTGGGGTTGGCGGCGGCGCGACGAAGGCGCGCCAGTCCCGACCCGGCTGGGTTCGGTGGCGCGGCGGATCGACCATCGCGCTGCCCGCCGTCTTCGGCGTCCACGGGCGAACCCGGCGCCACTGTCGGCTCCGAGTCTGCGGCGATGCCCGTGCTGCTGGCCATCGGTTGTCTGCGCACGTACCTTCGCAACCTCTCCGCCAGCCTCCCGGAACAGGTCGTACCAGGATGGCTCGGTATCGGGCCCGGATGTCCCTTGTCAGGCACCATAGCGGTACGAAGTCGGCATCCGAAAGGCGCCTACCGTAAGCGCCTTGGTGGCCGCACGTCAGTTGTCGCTACTGCGCGCGGAGTCACCACTACCGTAACCGCCGGGGAAGCCCGACATCGGGCGTCACTGATGATCGAAGCGCTTGTCGGGGTGAGTGAACCGGGCTGAAGGCGCAAACTCGGCATCCTAGACATCTCCTACATGAGCCCTTACCGCCTTCGCGGCGGTGCCCGGTGCGCTTCGTCTGTTCCGGTGAAGGCCGTGGGAGATGGTTGGGCGCCTGGACGGACCGGTGGGGTCGCCGTGTCCGTAGGCTTGCGGGGTGAGCGAGTTGCAGCGTAGCAGTGCTGGCCGTGGTGCGGAGCCGACGGATACCGGCGCGGTTCGGGATGTTCCGCGGTCCCCGGCGGACGGCCCCAGCGGCCCGTCCGCGGTGGGGCCTGCGGGCTATGACACCGTGCTGGTGATCGATTTCGGTGCTCAGTATGCCCAACTGATCGCCCGGCGCATACGCGAATGTCATGTGTATTCGGAGATCGTCCCGTGGGATATGTCGGTGGACGAGATCCTCGCCCGGCGTCCGTCCGCACTGATCCTTTCTGGCGGCCCGAAGTCCGTCTACTCGCCTGGCGCGCCCCGGGTCGATCCTGCGTTGTTCGCTACCGGAGTGCCTATTCTCGGTATCTGCTATGGCCATCAGGTCATGGCTCAGGCGCTTGACGGCGCCGTCGCGCGCACGGGAACCGCCGAGTACGGAGCAACTCGTCTGTCGGTGTCGGATCCCGGGGTTCTCTTCGACGGTCTGCCCGTTGTCCAGCAGGTCTGGATGTCGCACGGCGACTCGGTGACCGCCGCGCCGCCCGGCTTCCGGGTAACGGCTTCCACGCCGTCGGCCCCGGTCGCCGCCTTCGAGGACCCCGCGCGTCGTCTCTATGGCGTGCAGTTCCACCCGGAGGTGGTCCACAGCKAGCGAGGCATGGACGTGCTGCGGCACTTCCTGCTCGTGGGTGCGGGCTGCCGGCCCACCTGGACGATGATCAACATTGTCGACGAGGCTGTCGCGGCCGTCCGGGCCCAGGTCGGGACCGGACGGTTGATCTGCGGTCTGTCCGGCGGGGTGGACTCCGCGGTCGCTGCCGCGCTCGTGCACCGGGCGGTGGGAGACGCGCTCACCTGCGTCTTCGTCGATCATGGTTTGCTGCGGGCCGRCGAGGCGGAACAGGTCGAACGCGATTTCGTCGCGACTACCGGCGTGGATCTGGTCCATGTCAAGGCGGCCGACCGGTTCTCCGCCGCGCTGTCCGGAGTGACCGACCCGGRGCGGAAGAGGAAGATCATCGGTCGTGAGTTCATCCGGGTTTTCGAGGAGTCCGCCCGCGAACTGGAGGTCCGGGCGGAGGCGGAGGGCGCGACGATCGACTTTCTCGTGCAGGGGACATTGTATCCCGACGTGATCGAATCCGGCTCGCCGACGGCCGCGAAGATCAAGTCGCATCACAACGTCGGTGGACTGCCCGAGGACCTGCGGTTCGATCTGGTCGAGCCGCTTCGGACCCTGTTCAAGGACGAGGTCCGTCGGCTCGGCGAGGAGCTGGGGCTGCCCGAGGAGATCGTCTGGCGCCAGCCGTTCCCGGGCCCGGGCCTCGCCGTCCGCATCATCGGCGAGGTCACGCCCGAGCGGCTCGACGTGGTGCGGGCGGCCGACGCGGTGATCCGGGAGGAGATTCGCAAGGCCGGCCTGGACCGCGAGATCTGGMAGGTCTTCGCGGTGCTGCTCGCCGACGTGCGGTCGGTGGGCGTCCAGGGTGACGAGCGTACGTACGGCTTCCCGATCGTCCTGCGCGCGGTCACCAGCGAGGACGCGATGACCGCCGACTGGGCCCGGCTGCCCTACGGCCTGCTGGAACGCATCTCGAACCGGGTGGTCAACGAGGTGCCGCAGGTTAACCGGGTGGTGTACGACATCACCTCCAAGCCTCCCGGCACGATCGAGTGGGAGTGACGATCCCGGATCGGAGCGCGTGCCCGTCGGACGACCCCCGCCGACGGGCACGTTTGACGTCTGGGCGGGACCGGAGCACCCTGGATGATGTGACCCCGCACGAGATGGCCATTACCTAGGCGCGCGACCGATCATCGGGTCCGCGCCTCGCCCTTCCGCCTTGTCCTGGCGGGGGGCTTTTTTATTGCCGCGGTCATGGTGAGGTGGCCGCTCAGCCGCCGGGAGATGCTCCATGACCGCAGCAGCCGCAGACGACCGATCGGTAGCCCCGGACGCCGAACTCTGGGCGTCGGACATCCGCGCCGCGGCCCGCGTCCTTGCCGGGGTGGCACGACGGACCAGGGTCGTGCGGGATCTCGGCCTGTCGGCGGCGGTCGGTGCGCCCGTCTGGCTCAAGTGTGAGCACGAGCAGCACACCGGTTCGTTCAAGCTTCGGGGCGCCTACCACCGGGTGGCCACCGCGGATCCGGCGACGCGGGCCCGGGGGGTGGTGGCGGCCAGTGCCGGTAACCACGCCCAGGGAGTGGCCTTCGCGGCCGCGGCCTTCGGCGTCGAGGCGACCATCTTCGTGCCGGTAGGGGCCAATCCGGTCAAAGTGGCGCGGACGCGCCGGTGGGGCGCCCGGGTCGAGAAGATACCCGGGGGGGTGGAAGCGGCGCTCGCTGCGGCCGCCACCTTCGCCGCCCGGGGAGACCGGCTGCTGGTCCACCCGTTCGATGACCCGACGGTAGTGGCCGGGCAGGGCACGATCGGCTTGGAGTTGCTCGATCAGGTGCCCGATCTCGGCACCGTTCTGGTCGGGGTGGGCGGCGGAGGGCTGATCGGCGGGCTGGCCGCGGCGGTGCGGTCCCGKCGCCCCGATGCGCGAGTGGTCGGAGTGCAGTCCGTGCTGTCGTCGGCGTTTGCCGCGTCGCTGCGGGCTGGCCGGCGGCTCACGGTGYCCCCCGGTGGGGCTGCGACGCCCGGTGCCGGAACGACGCCCGGTGCCGGAACACTGCGGGGAGTCGGGACGATTCCGGGCAGCCGGACGTCCGAACAGCCGACGGCGCCACGTTCGTCACGGGTGGTCCCGGCGTCGACCACGATCGCCGACGGTATGGCGGTGAACGCTCCGGGGGTCCTGACCTTCGCCCTTGCCGCACGCCTGGTGGACGAGATCGTCACGGTCGATGAGGCGGCGTTCTGGGAGGCGATGGTGTTGCTGCACCGGGCCGGCCACCAGGTGGAACCGGCCGGCGCCGCGGGGGTCGCGGCCTTGTTGCGTCGAAGTGATCTCGCGCAGGGCCCGACGGTGGCAATCCTGTCGGGTGGCAACATCGACCCGGGGGTGGCCAGCAGGGTGAAGGCGCTCGCGGCCATCCCGCCGAGCGCGTCGAGTACCGCGTGACTACGCGACTACGCGACTACGTGGCCGCGTGGCCACGTGGCGTGGCCGCTTGGCCGCGGGGCCGCCTGACCGCCGGTGGGCCGGGCGTTGACGCGGACCACGGCCATCGACGACCCGCCCTCGCGCGCGGGGCGGGGCGGGAACGACGGACAATAGGCTGGTCAGCACGCGGGTCGACGACCACTGGGCGTGGACGTGTGATGGTCATGCGGTGGCATGGACGCGCGAGGACCGCGGCCGGGTGGGGCCGTCGGTGCATCTCGCGGACCACACCGCGGACCGGGCCGTTGGGTGCGATCCGGGCATGCCGCGGTCCGACCTGCCCGACGTCGAACGTACGATCGGAGTCCCATGAGCGGCTTTTTCGGCGATTCCCACGGCGGCGGATCCGGCATCGCCGGGTCGGTCGGGACGGATGTCCACGGCGGTGCGCACGTGCCCTACGACCTGTTCGGCCCGGCGGTGCTGGCGCCGCCGGTGGGCGGGGACGAGCCCGGTGGCTTCTCCTCGCCACGCCTGGATGCCGAGGGCCTGCTCGACGGGCTCAACCTGCAGCAGCGGGCGGCGGTGGTGCACATCGGGGCACCCCTGCTCGTCGTCGCGGGCGCGGGGTCCGGCAAGACGCGGGTGCTGACCCACCGTATCGCGTACCTGCTGGCGGCCCGGGGGGTCCGGCCGGGGGAGATGCTGGCGATCACGTTCACCAACAAGGCTGCCAACGAGATGCGCGAACGGGTCTCGGCGCTGGTCGGTCCCCGGGCGCGGGCGATGTGGGTGAGCACCTTCCACTCGGCCTGCGTGCGCATCCTGAGGTCCGAGGCGAAGCGTCTCGGGTTCGGCTCGACCTTCTCCATCTACGACGCCGCCGACGCGCAGCGTTTGATCACTCTGGTCACCCGTGACCTTGATCTTGATCCCAAACGGCATCCCGCCCGAGGTCTGGCGGCGCAGATCAGCAACCTGAAGAACGAACTGATCGACTGGGAGGCCGCACGGGACCGGGCCACGAACCACCTCGAGCGGACCGTCGCCGAGGTCTACGCCGCTTATCAGCAGCGGCTGGCTCAGGCCAACGCCCTTGATTTCGACGATCTGATCATGATGACGGTGAACCTCCTCCAGTCGTTCCCCGACGTCGCCGAGCACTACCGGCGCCGATTCCGACATGTGCTCGTGGACGAGTACCAGGACACGAACCACGCGCAGTACGTCCTGGTGCGTGAACTCGTCGGCCAACCGGCGTACTTCGGTGGCGGGTCCGCGCCGGTGGAGCCGGCCGAGCCGGCAGCCGGGCCGGGTACCTGGGCCTCGGGCGCCGTCCCACCGGCGGAGCTGTGCGTGGTTGGCGACGCGGACCAGTCGATCTACGCCTTCCGTGGGGCGAACATCCGCAACATCGTGGAGTTCGAGGAGGATTTCCCGAACGCCGCAGTGATCCTGCTGGAACAGAACTACCGCTCCACCCAGACCATCCTCTCCGCCGCGAACGCGATGATCGCGCGTAACAACCAGCGCAAGGCCAAGCGACTGTGGTCGGACGCCGGTGACGGTGAGAAGATCGTCGGATTCGCCGCCGACAACGAGCACGACGAGGCGGCCTTTGTCGCCGAGGAGGTCGACCGGCTCTCGGACGCGAAGCTCGCGCGGCCCGCCGACGTCGCGGTGTTCTACCGGACCAACGCCCAGAGCCGGGTGTTCGAGGAGATCTTCGTCCGGGTCGGGCTGCCCTACCGGGTGGTCGGCGGGGTGCGGTTCTACGAGCGCAAGGAGATCCGTGATCTCCTTGCCTACCTGCGGGTCCTCGCCAATCCTAGCGACACGGTGAACCTGCGTCGCATCCTGAACGTGCCCCGGCGCGGGATCGGCGAGCGGGCCGAGGCGGCCCTGGCGGGCTTCGCTGATGTCGAGCGGATCGGGTTCGCGCAGGCACTGGAGCGTGTCGACGAGGTGCCGGGGATCGCCGCGCGCTCGGCGAAGGCGGTGCGCGAGTTCACCGCGCTGCTCGCCGAGCTACGCGCCGTAGCGGCCGACAACCCGGTGGCCGTGGTCGAGGGGGTGCTTGAACGCACCGGCTACCTGTCGGAACTCCTCGCCGAGGACACCGTCGAGTCCCAGGGCCGGGTGGAGAACCTGCAGGAACTGGTCGGAGTGGTCCAGGAGTTCGCCCGGCGGCTGCCCGAGGGTACGCTTGCGGAGTTCCTCGAGCAGGTCTCGCTCGTCGCCGAYGCGGACCAGGTTCCGACCGACGACGGTTCCGATGGTGTGGTCACTCTCATGACGCTGCACAGCGCCAAGGGCCTCGAGTTCCCCGTCGTCTTCCTTACCGGTCTCGAGGACGGCGTCTTCCCGCACCTGCGGACCCTGGGAGATCCCACCCAGCTCGAGGAGGAGCGTCGGCTCGCCTATGTGGGTGTCACCCGGGCCCGGATCCGGCTCTACCTGACCCGCGCGGTGATGCGCAGCGCCTGGGGCCAACCGGCCTACAACCCGCCGTCGCGCTTCCTCGGCGAGGTGCCGGACACGCTGGTTGACTGGCGCCGGCTGGCCGATCCCCCGCCAGCGCCCGCGGGGACGTCCTGGGGCTCGTCTGGCGGKTTTGGGTCGGGCGCGACCGGCCGGGGCGCCGCCGGCGCCCCGGCGGCGCGTAAACCGCTACCGAACTCGCCGTTCTCGGGTCGCGCGCGGCCGGCCGCTCGGGCCGTCCTGGAGTTGCGTCAGGGCGACCGGGTGACGCATGACAGTTTCGGTCTCGGAGTTGTCGTCGCCACCGGCGGGGTCGGTGACTCCGCGGAGGCGACCATCGATTTCGGCGAGAACACCGGCACGAAGCGCCTGCTCCTGCGGTACGCCCCCGTCGAGAAGCTCTGACGGTCCCGAGAGTCCCGGCCGGTCCGCCGCCCCGGCGAGGCAGCTCGCGACCAGGTGGGCAACCTTGCCGCTGAACGCCAGGGAATGATGCCCGAGGCCCGGCACGGTGTAATTTTCGATGTCGAGATCGGGATGGTCGAGCGCCGCCTCGGCGGGCCGCACCACGCTGTCCAGCCCGGCGCCGATCGCGACGAACCGGGTCCGGCAGCCGGGGGCGGGTGCGGCGAGCTCGAGTAGGAGCGCCGATCCCGGCCGTAGCTGGGTGACGAGCCGGTACGGCACCGACCGGGGGACGAGCCCGGCGAGACGGGTGCCGGAATGAGGCGTCGCGAGAGTGATCAGCGTGTCCACGTACTGATCGCCCCCGAGTTGCTGCACGTAGTAGCGGGCCACCAGCCCGCCGAGTGAATGGGCGACGATGTGCACGCGCTGCCTGCCGCTGTCCGTCATCGCGGCGTGCACGGACGCGGCGAGTCGGAGCGCCGCTTCCTGCACCGTCGGCACGAGCAGCGGCAGCTCCACCGTGCGCACCCGGCGGAAACCGCGGCGGCGTAGCGACCGGCCCAACCGGGTGAACACGGACCGGTTGTCGATCAGGCCGTGGATCAGCAGGATCGGGGTGCCTGCCGCGTCGGGAGCGTTGACCAGCAGGCTGCGGTGCAGCGGGGAGAGCGCGCTCAGCGAGTAGGGCTCGTGCTCGCGCGGGCGCTGCCGGCGCAGCGCACTCGCCGGGTAGAGGGCGAGGTGGGTGGCGATCCAGGCCGCTTCCACGGCGAGCCCGCGGGCGTTCACCGGGGTCGTGCGCAGGCCGGTGAGGACCGACCGCCCTGGAGCGGCGATGTTGTCCGCGGCCACGGCCCGCCTCAGGCGGGCCGTGGCCGCGGACAACGATGGCAGTATCCACTCGCCGATGGCCCGCTCGCCTTCCCTCGCCGTACCATCCGTGCCGCCAGCCGTGGTGCTCGCCCCCCAGGTCGGCAGATATCCCGGTGGCCAAGTAAAGACCGGAGAAAGATGCTACAGACTGTTAGGTAGCCCTGTCGACCATCGAGCCTGCCGTCGGCGCAGCCGATCGTCCTGGTCCCCCCGGCTCAGGGATGCGAGCAGCGATGCGGCGTCGCGCGCCGTCTCGGCTGCGGTGGTGGCGGACAGGAGCCGATCGGCGAATCCYAGCGCGTTCAGGTCGGTCGGCCGTAGCCCGCAGACGTTTGCGGCCCGCTCGACCGGTATCCGAAGCGTGACGGCGGTGCCCTCCGGGGAGAGCGCGGTGAAGTAACTGTCCGGGGTCATGGCGACGACGTCGGTGACCGCCGCGGCGAGAGCCCCGCCAGAGCCGCCCTCACCCAACACGATCGACAGCGTCGGCGAGGGGCAGGCCAATACCGCGGCCATCGCATCCCCGATCGCCGCCGCGATGCCCGCGGCCTCGGCGTCCGCGTCGTTCGCCGCGCCGGGCGTRTCGACCAGGGTCACGAGACCGATCCCCAGCTTCCCCGCGAGCCGGGCGGCGCGGACCAACAACCGGTACCCGGCCGGCCCCGGGGCGTCGCCGCGACGGGCCCCGACAGCCACGACCACCGCACGCATCGGCCCTCCCCGCCCCGCAGGCCCCGTAGCCCCCGCAGGCCCCGTAGCCCCCGCAGGCCCTGCGATGTCGCCCAGGAGCACCCCCACACCGGCCACGACCCGGGGATCCGGCCCGACCAGGTCGACGCCGTCGGGAAGCAGCGTCCGCAGCACCTCGATGCCGTCCGGGCGGATGCCATCCCTGGCCGCCCGCACCTGCGCCCACCCGGAGCGCGCGGCGGCATGTTCAGCTCCCGGCGCAGGTCCGTCGGACCCGGTTCGGGTGTCCGGATCGTCGGGCGGGACGGGGAGGGTGGTCCCGTCGCCGGCTCGTGACGGGCCGCCGTCCGATCCGTCTGCCTGGTCGCCTCTGTCTGCCTGGTCGCCCGATCTGCCCGGAGTGGTTTGGCCACCCGGGCCGGTCCGGGTACCTGGACCGGCCCGGCTCTCCCGATCGGGTGGATCCGCCAGGCCGGTCAGGGCCCGCCGCAGCCACACCTGGATGGCACCGGGCGCCGGCGCCGCGTCAACCAGCCCTGCGGCGTACGCCGAGTCCGCGGTGTAGCTGCCCGGGGGCGGGGCGGCACCGGTGGCCGCCGCGACCACCCGAGGCCCGGCGAAGCCAACCGTCGCCCCGCGCACCGCGCACCGAAGGTCCGCGCGGGAGCCGATCGTCACCCAGACACCACCGGTGGTGGGCTGGTCCGCGACGGCGATGTGACCGACCCCCGCCGCGTCCAGTGCGGCGAGCGCCAGTGCGGCCCGGGGCAGCCCGACGAGTCCGGCGACCCCTTCCTGCAGGCGGGTGCCGCCGCTGCGCAGGAACGACACCAGGGGACGGCGGCTGGCCGCGGCCGCGGTGGCGGCTTCGGCGAACCMACGTGCGTCCCGCTCGCCAAAGCTTCCCCCGTAAACCGTGAAATCCCAGACCGCGACCACGGCAGGGATGCCGGCCACCGCGCCTTCGCCCCAGCGCAGGGCCGGTCGAGCGTCGTAGTCGGGCCAGCCCAGTCGGTTGACGGCCGCGGCAGTGGCGGGCCGCAGGGTGATGCCTGCGAGCAGGGCGGCACGCCAGTCGGCGGTCGTCTTCTGGCCCGGCCGGGTGTCGTTGTCCACGTCCGCATCTTCGCGCCCGGGGCCGACCGGATGTCCGTCGTCGCGGCCGCGGTGTCGTGGAACACGGACGGGCGCTCCCCGCCAGCGGGTGCTCGCAGGCCCGCACGCCTGGGACGCTTCGTGCCCTCGGCCCGATGGCGGCCGGGACATAGTCTTTCATCCACAGCCCCCCGGCGGGTGGCAACCCGGATCGAACCCGCTACACCGGTGCGGCGAGGGGAGCAGCGAGGGAAGCGATGCTCACACCGCTGATGGAGGAGGATCCTCGCCAGATCGGCCCGTACCGCCTGCAGAACCGGATCGGTGCCGGCGGGATGGGGACCGTGTATCTCGGTTTCGCCCCGGATCGGCGTCCCGTCGCCGTGAAGGTCGCAGCCGAGGATCTCGCCGAGGACGAGGAGTTCCGCAGCCGCTTCGAACGTGAGGTGCGGGCGGCGCTGCGCGTGCGAGGCACGGCGGTGGCCGCCGTGCTCGACGCCGACACCGAGGCCGCGGCGCCGTGGATGGTCACCGAGTACGTCGAGGGGACCAGCCTGGCCGAGGCCGTCCGGGCCCGCGGTCGGCTGGAGGACCACCTCGTCCGGGGTCTTGCCGTCGGCCTCGCCGACGCGCTGGTCGCCATCCACGCCGCCGGCGTCGTCCATCGTGATCTCAAACCGTCCAACATCCTGCTGGCCTGGGACGGACCCAAGGTGATCGACTTTGGGATCGCGCACCTGACCGACAGCGCCACGCTGACCCGCACCGGTCATGTGATCGGCACGTTGGCCTGGATGTCACCGGAACAGATGCGCGGCGAGCCGTCGGACGCCTCAGCGGACGTCTTTGCCTGGGCGAGCTGCGTGACGTACGCGGCGACGGGGCGACATCCCTTCCATGCCGAGACGCCGGACCTGCTTGCCGTCCGGGTGCAGCGGGACTCTCCCGATCTCTACGCGCTCCCCGGGTACCTGCTCAACCAGGTCGCGAGGGCGCTGTCCAAGGCCCCGCGGGAGCGGCCGGACGCCGCCTCGCTGCTGGCCGCGCTGGTAGGCCGGGAGGTGCGTGGGGTCACCGAGGCCGATGCCGCCGCCGGTGACGTCCTGGAGCGGACCTGGACCGGATCGTCTCCGGCGTTCGGCGTGCCCGCCCCGTTCCCCGCGCCGGTCTCCTCCCCGTCGCCGAATCGTTCCGGTCCGCGTGTCCCCGGCGCGGGGCGAGTTCCGGCCCGGCCCGCGCCGGGGGCGGCCGGCTCGGCCGGCGGCTGGGCGCCGGATGTGCAGGGACCAGGCCCGGCACCCGGCCTGTGGCCGGTCGGACCGCCGCCACCCGCATCGGCCTTTCGGCCCGCCGTGCCATTACCCCCCGCGGCTCCGCTGCGACCGGTCGCCCCGCCAGCGGTCGCCCCGCCAGCGGTCGCCCCGCCACCATCGTCGGGAGCGGTTTCCCCGGGGGGGTGGGCGGATCAGGCGCCCGCGGGGCGTCGGGGCACGACCGCCGCGGACGTGGCGTCCGATCCGGGACGGTCGGAGGTGACCTATCGCTCCAGCGACCCGACTCCGCCGGCGCGTCCTCCGGATCCATCGGCCTTCCCGCCAGCGGGTCGACCGGCTGCGCCGCGGGTCGGGCGGTGGACCGACGCCAGGCGGGCCGAGGCGTCGCGGCGCCGGCACTGGAACAGCGCCGCGATGCTGTCGGTTCTCCTGGCGGTACTCTGGATCTTCGGGATTGGGAGTGCCGCGGCTGTCGTGGTCGGCCTGGTCGCGCGGGTTCGGATCCGCCACAGGGATGAGCGTGGCGCCACAGTGGCGGCCTTCGGCATCGGCCTGGGTTGGCTCGGGATCGGACTAACGATGATCTTGATCGTCGTTATCCTGAAATTCGTCTAACTGGTCCGGAGGGGCCGGCCACGATCGGTGTTTCTTCCATGTGATTTCCGGCATAATGAGGGTCTCAACTTTCGTGACGTCAGACACGGGACGGCCTAGGGCAGATCCCGGCGGTCACGCTCAGCGGCTCCCGGCGGACCCGCGCTCTGAGAGCGGCGAGGCGGAAGCCACCCTCGGTGCGACAGGTGTCCACCTCATTTGTCCTGTATCTGTCCTGTATCGACGACCCTGCCKGGTCCCCGGAGCGGGTCGAAGGATGCGCCGGACCGGCCCGTTCGATCCCACCCGCGGGCCGCCAGCGACGGCGGTGGTGCACGGCGCGTGGCGCGCGCCGTAACGCCCTCGTCAGTAGGCTCGCAGGCGTTCTGTGCAGCTCTACGTATCCCAACCCGTAACGACCGCATCCGACTGGACGGACCGTGGATCTTTTCGAATACCAGGCGAAGAAGCTGTTCGCCGAACATGGCGTACCGGTGCCCACCGGGAAGACCGCGACCACCCCCGAGGAGGCCCGCGCGATCGCCACCGAGCTCGGTGGCAGGGTCGTCGTCAAGGCGCAGGTCAAGACCGGAGGCCGGGGCAAGGCCGGTGGCGTCAAGGTAGCCGACGGGCCGGATGACGCCTTCGCGAAGGCGACAGCGATCCTCGGCATGGACATCAAGGGCCACACGGTCCACTCGGTGCTCGTCGAGGAAGCCAGCAACATCGCCGAGGAGTACTACGCATCCTTCCTGCTGGACCGGGCGAACCGCACCTTCCTCGCCATGGCCTCCCGAGAGGGCGGCATGGAGATCGAGGAGGTGGCGGCGACCAAGCCGGAGGCGCTGGCCCGGATTGCGATCGACCCGCTCAAGGGAGTCGACGCGGCCAAGGCTCGCGAGATCGCGGTCGCGGCGAAGCTGCCCGAGGCGGCTCTGGACGGCGCGAGCGAGCTGCTGGCCAAGCTCTGGACCGTGTTCGTCAAGTCGGACGCCACCCTCGTCGAGGTCAACCCGCTGATCCTCACCGGTGACGGCCGGGTCGTCGCCCTCGACGGCAAGGTCAGCCTGGACGACAACGCCGACTTCCGCCACCCGGAGCACGAGGCGTTCGTCGACGTGGCCGCGGTGGACCCGCTGGAGCAGAAGGCCAAGGAGAAGGGCCTCAACTACGTCAAGCTCGAGGGCGAGGTCGGGATCATCGGAAACGGTGCCGGCCTGGTCATGTCCACCCTCGACGTGGTGACCTACGCCGGGGAGGAATTCGGCGGCAAGCGCCCGGCGAACTTCCTCGACATCGGCGGCGGTGCGTCCGCCGAGGTCATGGCGAACGGTCTGTCGATCATCCTTGGTGACCCGGCGGTCAAGAGCGTCTTCGTCAACATCTTCGGTGGCATCACCTCCTGCGACGCGGTGGCCAACGGCATCGTGCAGGCCCTGAAGATCGTCGGCGACGTCAGCACCCCGCTGGTGGTGCGCCTCGACGGCAACAACGCCGAGGAGGGCCGCCGCATCCTGGCCGAGGCGAACCTGCCGGTGGTCAAGCCGGTCGACACGATGGACGGCGCGGCGAAGCTCGCCGCCGAGCTCGCCGCGGCCGCGGCCTGACCTGGGCGAAGGGGATTGCGAACCGATGGCTATCTGGCTTGACGAGAACAGCCGGGTGGTGGTGCAGGGCATCACCGGCTCGGAGGGCAGCAAGCACACCCGCCGCATGCTCGCCGCGGGCACGAACGTCGTCGCCGGCGTGAACGCGCGCAAGGTGGGCCAGCAGGTCGAGGGCGTGCCGGTGTTCGGCTCCGTCGCCGACGCGATGGCGCAGACCGGCGCCAACGTCTCGGTGATCTTCGTTCCGCCTGCGTTCACCAAGGACGCGGCGATCGAGGCGATCGACGCGGCGATCCCACTCGCGGTGGTCATCACCGAGGGCGTGCCGATCCACGACACGACCGAGTTCTTCGCCTACTCCCGGTCCAAGGCGACGACGCGGATCATCGGGCCGAACTGCCCGGGTATCGCGAGCCCCGGTCTGTCCAATGCCGGCATCATCCCGGCCGACATCACCCCCGGCGGGCGCATCGGCCTGGTCAGCAAGAGCGGCACGCTGACCTACCAGATGATGTACGAGCTGCGGGAGTTCGGCTTCTCCACCTGTGTCGGCATCGGTGGCGACCCGGTCATCGGCACCACGCACATCGATGCGCTCGACGCCTTCCAGGCCGATCCGAACACCGACGCGATCGTGATGATCGGTGAGATCGGCGGTGACGCCGAGGAGCGGGCCGCGGCGCACATCGAGGAGAACGTGACCAAGCCGGTCGTCGGCTACGTGGCCGGCTTCACCGCGCCGGAGGGCAAGACGATGGGCCACGCGGGCGCCATCGTGTCCGGTTCGTCCGGTACCGCGCAGGCCAAGAAGGAAGCCTTGGAGAAGGCCGGCGTCCGGGTTGGCAAGACCCCGTCGGAGACCGCCCGGCTGATGGCTGACATCATGCGGTCGTTGTAGGCCTATCCTGATGCCGAGCCCCCGCGGGACGCGGGGGCTCGGCACCGGGACAGGTAGGGGTCTCGGCCGCGGGGCTTCGGGACGGACGTCTTCCCTTCGCTTCCGACGGCTGCAAGACTCCTGCATCGGTGCATCGACGACTCTCGTCCCCGCACCGACCGACCAGACGAAGTGGGGTTGCCGTCGTGGCACAAATCGGCGGTCGTAGCGTCGCCACCAACGACATCGGGGTGATCGCCTCCGGGGCGGTCACGTTCATCGTGAGCTTCCTGCCGTGGTATTCGGTGAGCCTGGGATTTTTCGGCCGCTCGGCGGAGGCTCACAAGAACGCCTGGGGGCTCGGGTTCAACTCCTGGTTCCCGGTATTCCTGGTGGTCGTGGTCGCCGGTCTGGTGACGGCGCGCGTCGCCKCCAACGTCCGCATCCCGGACGTTGGTCCGGTCTCGATCCTGTGGATACTGCCGGCCGTCTCGGCGTTCGCCGTCCTCCTGCTGTTGATCAGATGGATTCGGTTCCCCGACGTGCCGAGCGGAGTGGATGCCGGGCCGAGTTTCGGGTTCTACCTCGCCTTGCTGCTGACGATCGTGCAGACCGTCTTCGGGGTGCTCACGGCGCTGGCGAGCGGAGCGCCCATTCCCGGCCGGCCAGGTGCCCGTCCCACCGGGCCCGGTCAGCCGGGCGCCTGGCCTCCGTATGGTGGTCAGCCGCCTTACGGCCAGCCCTACGGCCAGCAGCCCACGCCCGGTTACGGTCAGCCGCCCACGGGGTACGGGCCGCCGCCGGGCTATGGGCCGCCCGCTGGCGGGTATGGGCAGCCGGCCCAGCCGGGCGGATACGGCGCGCCGCCCGCTGGCGGGTATGGGCAGCCGGCCCAGCCGGGTGGTTACGGCCAGCCGTCGCAGGGTCATGGTCAGTCGCCCACGGGGTATGGGCAGCCGGCCCAGCCGGGCGGATACGGCGCGCCGCCTGCTGGCGGGTATGGGCAGCCGGCCCAGCCGGGTGGTTACGGCCAGCCGTCGCAGGGTCATGGTCAGTCGCCCACGGGTTATGGCCAGCAGCCGCCTCCGCCGGGGCCGGGTGGTTACGKCCAGCAGGAGTCTCCTCCCGGTCGTTGATCCGATGCCCCGGCGAGTGGTTCATGACGGTCGCTCGGGGGATGTGGCGTGGGGGATGCGGTGGGTCGACCTCTCCGGCCAACCATAACTATTCGTCCTACTTCGGGCATTTCCCGCGCCGACGACGGCGTGTTGTCCGCTGAGCCGCGCATCTGCGTGCGAGCGTCCTAACGTGCCCGCCTCCATGCAGCCGCCCCGACTGCCGCGACGCCTCACCGATCGGATCTGGCAGCGGGGCGGACGGCCTCTGGCGGAGGCGGTCGCCGCGTCGGCCGCGGGCCTGATCTTCATCGAATTCGTCGTTCTGGTTGTGTGGGGAGCCGACACCGGCTCCTCCACCGGACCCGCCGCGGCTCTGCGCGTCGGAGCCGATCTGTGGCTTGCCGCTCACGGAACGACGCTGCGGCTCCCTGACGGGATCATCGCGTTCCGGCCGTTGGGCCTCGCCCTCTTTCCGCTGGCCGCGGCGCTGAGCGCGGCGCATCGGCGGGCGAGCGCGGCACCACTGCAGTCGCATGCCGTGCTCAACCGGATGCCMCTGGGCCGGACGCCCCTGGGCCGGGTGTCGCTGAACCGGGTCTCGCTCGGTCGGATGCCGCTGGGCCGGGTGTCGCGGTTGCGGCCCGCACGGTTCGGCGGAGGGCGCCCCGCCGCTTCGGGGGCGAACCCCGGGGACTCCCGCGGGGGCCGATGCCGGTCGGATGGCGCCCCCGGGGTCCCCTGGCGGGCCGTGGCGGGCGACGTCATCGGCGTCGTGGGCGCCCAGACTCTCTTCGTCGTGGTCGTCGCGGTCATCGTGCGCACGCATTCGGTACGGCCGACCCCCGGTTCCGCGGCGCTGGGGACGGTCGCGTTCGGGATACCGGCAGCCCTGCTCGGCGCGCTGGCCGGTCGCCATCGGCTGCGCACGGCATGGCGGATGCTGCCCGTGATGCTGCGCGTCCCCCTGCTGTCCGGCGCGGCGGCGTTCATGGCGTTGCTGGCGGCCGCCGCGTTCGGGG
The DNA here is from genome assembly GCF_001983015.1 of Frankia sp. CcI156. Classification (NCBI taxonomy): domain Bacteria; kingdom Bacillati; phylum Actinomycetota; class Actinomycetes; order Frankiales; family Frankiaceae; genus Frankia; species Frankia sp. CcI156. Next base: position 18,028 of record NZ_MOMD01000001.1, on the reverse strand, counting down.
TCGCGCTGGTGCTCGCGGCGACCGAGCCCGAGGTCGCCGCCGCCGAGCGCTCGCTCGACGTGGGCGCGCTCGGGGGTCTCGGGCTCACGGCGACCCAGCTTGCGCTGCTGCCCAACCTGGTCCTCTGGGGTCTGTCCTACGCCCTTGGACCAGGATTTCGAACGGGTTCGGGTCTGGTCCGGGCGGATGTCGTCCGCCCGGCCGATCTACCGGACCTCCCGGTGCTGGCGGCCCTTCCGCCGAGCGCGTTGCCCAGGCCCGGGTGGCTCGTGCTGGCGCTGGTGCCCGTCGTGGCCGGAGTCGTGCTTGCTGTCATGGTCCATCGGGCGAGCCTGGGACGCCGCTCCCGGGCTCGCCTCCTGACCGTCCTGCTCGGGGCGGTGGTCTGCGGTGCCCTCGTGGGTCTGGCGGTCCAGGTGTCGATGGGACAGGTCGGGACCGTGACGGGTCAGGGCAACCACTATGGTCCCTCGTCCGGATGGCTGTGCGGCCTGATTGCCGGGGGGGAGACCGCGCTTGTCGGACTCCTGTTGATCGGCGGCATCGACCTGGCGGCCCGTCGGGCCGAGCGGCCGTTCGTCGCCGACGACGCGGCGGCGTCCTCCTGGTGGCGCCGGCTGCAGCCATCCGGCTCATGGTCGTCAGCCCGGCTGTCACGACGACACCCCTGACTGGCCTCGCGGCCCCGCTGTCGCGGCCTCGTCGAGGTCTGTGGGTCCGCAGCTTCCCGCCCGGCGTGGATCTTTCCCCGCCCGCTCCCTCCCCGCCCGCCCGRCACCCCGTCGGCATCCGAAAACTGTCCGCGCAGTCGGTTACCGTGACCGCACTGGATCATCTTCACGGAGGTCGTCGTGGCGGTCACGGTCGCCCGTATCCGGGCTGAAGCACTCCGCCTGCGGGAGCTGGGCTGGTMCTATCGCCGCATCGCCCGAAGACTGCAGGCCCGCCATCACCTGAGCGCGCTCGTCGCGTTCCGCCTCGCGCACGGCTGGACGCAGGAGGAGGCCGCACGCCGCTGGAACGAGCGGTGGCCCGGTTCTGGGCCGGCCAAGACCGGTAAGACCTTCTCGTACTGGGAGAGCTGGCCGGCCAAGGGCAGCCGGGCGCCTTCCACGCAGGTCCTGTCACGGCTGGCTGAGCTCTACCTGTGCCGGCCGGGTGATCTGCTGGACGGGCGGGACTACGGCGAACTCGACGAGGGCTTCGAGGGAGGGGCGGGCCCCGCGGCCTCCGTCGGGTGCACCTGCGCAGCAGGCGGCACGGAGGAGGACGGGTGTGCGGGGCTGCGCTCGTTGGCTGACGGGCTGTCGTCTCCGGCGGCCTGCGAGGTCCCGTCCGCCCAGGCCCTCGACGCGTGGCTGGCAAATCTCCTCGCCGGATGGGTTCCGGCGGCATGATCGGCAGTCCCGGGCTCGGGTGGCCGCCTGGCGGGCCGCGCCCGGCGGGCGCCGGTGCGCGCGTTTCCGGTGGGAAGCGGCGGAGCTGGTCGAGTCAGTACAGTCGGACCGGCCATTGTTCCGCCGTCGTCCGCAGGTGGCGGTTGCGCAGCGGGCGGCTCGTCGCGTCGCCTGATTCTGCTTACGGAGTGTGTTTGTGTCTGCTCGTCTCGTCGTACTCGCCTCGGGAGCGGGAACCACCCTGCAGGCGATCCTCGACGCAACCGCGGACCCCGGGTTCGGCGCGGCGGTCGTGGCGGTCGGCACCGACCGCTACGGCACCGGAGCGGAACGGCGGGCCCGGGCCTCGGGGGTCCCGGTGTTCACCGTTCGTCTCGAGGACCACCCGGACCGGGATGCCTTCAACGCCGCGACGGCCGGGCGGATCGCCGAATTCGCGCCCGATCTGTTGGTCCTGGCGGGTTACATGAAGATTCTCAGTGCCCGGGTGATCGGCCGGTTCCGGACGATCAACACCCACCCGTCGCTGCTGCCTGCCTTTCCGGGAGCCACCGCGGTGCGTGACGCGTTGGCCGCCGGGGTGAAGGTCAGCGGGGTGACGGTGCACTGGGTCGACGAAGGYGTCGACACCGGTCCGATCATCGCTCAGCGGGCGGTGCCGGTTGAGCCAGGCGATACCGAGCAGACACTTCATGCACGGATCCAGAGCGTCGAGCGAGGACTGTTCGTCGCGACGATCGGCGGGATCGTGCGGGCCGGGAGCGGCGACTCGACCCCGGCCGGACATCGGCGGGGCGAGCATGGGTCTCCCGCATCGGCAGAAGKTTGGGTACAGGAGGAATCATGACGTCATCGGGCGAAGGTGTGGCCGGCGAGGGCGGGGCTGTCCGCGGATCCGAACCCGGCGAAGTGGTCCCCACCGGGCGGCGGCCGCTGCGACGGGCGCTTGTCAGCGTCTACGACAAGAGCGGGCTCGACGTCCTCGCGGAGGCGTTCCTTGCGGCCGACGTCGAGGTGGTCTCGACCGGTTCGACCGCCGACGTCCTGGCCCGTCACGGGCTGGCGGTCACACCGGTGAGCACCGTGACCGGATTTCCGGAGGTGCTGGGCGGTCGCGTCAAGACGCTGCACCCCCACGTGCACGCCGGTCTGTTGGCCGATCTGCGTAACGCCGAGCACGCCGCGGTGTTGGCCGAACTCGACATCGCTCCGTTCGACCTGGTCGTCGTCAATCTGTACCCGTTCGCCGCGACAGTCGCCGCCGGTGCGAGCGAGGACGAGGCGATCGAGCAGATCGACATCGGCGGTCCGGCCATGATCCGCGCGGCGGCGAAGAACCATGCGTCGGTCGCCGTTGTCGTCGCACCCGGCGACTACGCCGAGCTGGCCGCCGCAGTCCGCGGATCCGGATATGATCTTCCCGCTCGCCGCCGGCTCGCCGCGAAGGCGTTCGCCCACACCGCGGCGTACGACATCGCCGTGTCCTCGTGGTTCGCCGGCGTCGTCGCGCCGGACGAGGTGGCGCGGGAGAGCGGATGGCCCGACGTGCTGTCCGCGCAGTGGCACCGTACGGAGGTCCTGCGTTACGGCGAGAACCCCCATCAGCGCGCCGCGCTCTACGTGGAGAGCGACGCCGAGGGTCGGCCCGGCCTCGCCTCGGCCCGTCAGCTRCACGGCAAGCAGATGTCCTACAACAACTACACCGACACCGACGCCGCCCGCCGAGCGGTGTTCGACTTCACCGAGCCCGCCGTGGCCGTGATCAAGCACGCCAACCCCTGCGGCATCGCGATCGGCGCCACCATCGCCGAGGCCCACCGCAAGGCGCATGCCTGCGACCCGGTCTCCGCCTTCGGCGGGGTGATCGCGACCAACCGTCCGGTCTCGGGCGAGCTCGCCGAACAGATCGCGGAGATCTTCACCGAGGTCGTCGTCGCACCGGCCTACGAACCCGCCGCGGTGGAGATCCTCTCTCGTAAGCCGTCGATCCGGCTGCTGGAGTGCCCACCGCCGCCGCACCAGCGCGGGATCGAACTGCGCCAGATCAGCGGAGGCCTGCTCCTGCAGTCGCGGGACGCCGTCGATGCGCCGGGCGACGAGCCGTCCGGATGGACGCTGGAGGCGGGATCACCTGCGGACGAGGCCCTGCTGGCCGAGTTGCGGTTCGCCTGGCGGGCGGTGCGCTCCGTGAAGTCGAACGCCATCCTCCTCGCGTCCGGCGGTGCCACCGTCGGAGTCGGGATGGGCCAGGTGAACCGGGTGGACGCTGCCCGGCTCGCGGTGACCCGGGCAGGGGACCGGGCGAAGGGGGCTGTCGCCGCGAGCGACGCCTATTTCCCGTTCCCCGACGGTTTCGAGGTGCTCGCCGAGGCGGGGGTGCGGGCCGTGGTCGAACCGGGCGGGTCGGTGCGCGACGAGCTCGTCATCACGGCTGCCCGGGAGGCCGGCGTCACGCTCTACTTCAGCGGTGTCCGCCACTTCGCGCACTGACAGCGGGCCACCCAGGCCGGTGGCACCGGCGTGTGTTCCGCCAGCCATCGGCCGAAGCCTTTGTCGAGGAGGTCGTCGGCGGCCCCGGCACGCATGTCTTCACCGGCGCATGTCTTCACCGGAATCGGCGGCCCCATCGCAGATGCCCGTCCGTACGCCGATACTCCAGTTCGATCGAAGGAGTCGGCTCCACGGCGTCGCCGATGATCCCGGTCCCGGTGCTCGCCACGACGCCGGGTGCCCCCGGCCCGTCGGCGCGCGTGTCCGGTGGGGCACTGGGCAGGCGTCCGGGATGCCGGTCGACCTCCGGTAGATGATCGCTGTCAGATCGATGATCGGCCTGGGACAGCGATAATCTGGCCGCGCCGGGCCGGCCTCCCGTCCACCCGTCCGCTCCGGATGGCCATGGCGGATCGGACGACTGCTGATCGGTGCCCGGTCGTCTGTCCCCGGACGTTCTGTCCCGACCCGCCGGCAGGCTGGCCTCGGTCGATGTTCCGACCGGCTCTGGTGGCTCTGGTGGTTCGTCCGTGGCGCCGCCCAACGGCGCCGTGCGCCGTTCGGTGCCCTCACTTCACGAGGCGGCGTTCGCCTCCGCGGCCGCCGAGCCCCGGCGCCCGCTGGCGCTGCCGTTGGACGTCGTTGCCGTTGGGCTGGCCGCCGCCGCGAGCACACCGCCGGGCTGGTCGCCGTTCGGCACATAGCGCTGGGCTACCCAGTCCAGGGCGTCGCGCCAGCTCGCGCCGTAGAGCACCGAGATCCGATCCGCCGTCTGCCTCGCCAGCGCCTGGACGAACACCCGGTCGTCGCTGTCCAGGTGTCGGGCGTCCCCGAAGGTCTCCCAGGCCCGGAACATCAGTTCCTGCAGCTTCTTGCTGTGTGGTGATTCGTCTGTCACGTCACGCTCCATCCCACTTGGGCACTGCGGCCGGAAGTCTGCCCTAAGCCTGCATGATGCCTATAGGTGGGGGTGCTGCATATTGTGCGCGTGATGTGCTCGGATGGGGTAATCGTATCCTTGGTCGCTGGCATGTGATATAGGGCTGTCATCCCCGCTTCGGCAGGTCGTGGCATCGGGCAGATCACCGTCGTGGAGGATCCGCCGCCCGACGGGCCGGCCGTTCACCCGGGCCACCCCTGCGTGGCCTCGGCGTGGCCCCGCCGTGCTCCCTGCGCCCGTGGGCGCCGATGCCGCAGGCGGCCTACCGTGTGTCCGTAAGGACCGATGCCCTGGTTGGATTGGTGTTCGATGCATCCTGCACTTGGGTGGAAGTCGTCGCCGATGACGGCGGGGACGCCACCATGTCCCGTACGGGACCACTGTCCAGCAGGAGATCTCGACCGCTGCCGGAGGCGAGGGTGACCGACGCGGTGCGCCGCTCCGGCCCGGCTCGACCCGGGGATGATCCAGGCCGCCCCGGGCCGGGGGGGCGGCACCGATCCGGCGGATATTCCGGCGGATATGAGGCGCCCGATCCCCGGGCGGAACGGGCAGAGCTGCCGCCGCGCCGCGCTGGGGCGGAAGCGGACCGGCGGCGTCCGTCGTGGCCGGGCACCGCCCGCGTTGACGTCTTCCGTCCGAGCGAGGATCGTGACGAGCGCCTTCCTGCCGAGTATCGCGGGTTGCGCCGGTTCGACCGTCCCGTTCCGCCGACGCCGGCCCCGCCGGCCGCCCCGGGTCAGCCCGGATCGTCCCCACCGGAGCGGGTCGCGGGCGACGGCATCCCATCGCACGACCCGTGGCGTTCGGTGTCCTCCCCGCTGGTCGGCCTCGGGGAGCACCGGAAGCCGGCGGTCGGTGCGGAGCCTGGGCCACCCGTGGCAGGGACCATCTCCGGATCCCGGAGAACACCGGTCCCAGCTGCCTCCCCGCCGCCACTCGTCACGCCCGGCGCACCCGCCGGGCCCGGGCCTGCCGAGCCCGGCAGGCGTGGCGACGGGGGCGGGATCGGCGGCTGGCTACGGCAGGAGGCCACCTTCGCGTTGGTGCTCGCCGGGGTCACCGTCGGGCTGATGCTGGTCTTCCAGGACAGATGGCGCCGAGGAATGGTGGTCGTCGGCGTGGTCCTGGTGATGGCCGCTTTGGCCCGTCTGGTGCTGCCGGCACGGCGGATCGGCCTGCTGGCGGTGCGAGGACGGGCCTTCGATGTGAGTATTCTCCTCCTGTTTGGAGTATCTGTGATAATCCTCACATTCGCCGTTCCCTACGTCGGCCCGTGACGGCTTGTCCACCGCACTCGGCCCGTGGCCGTCGCGGGTCTTGCCGGGATGGGTCGGGCGCGGCCCGTGACGGGTTAGCGCAGGCCGGTCATGGTGCGCCGCATCGCCAGACGGGTCAGGGAACTCGTCGGGATGGTGCCGCGRCCCAGCCCGATCTCGACGAGCATGTCGTACAGCTCGGTACGGGTGCGGGCGGCCCGGACCGCCGCGTCCATCAGGGTGCGGCGCCGCCCGGCGAGACCGGCGAGCAGAGCCGTGTGCCGCAGATGCCGTCCCAGCTCCGCGTCGAGAGCGCGTCGGTAGACCCGGCCCGCGGCGGCCGGGTGCGCCGCGCGGACGGCGGCATGCCCGGCCAGCGACCCCGACAGCACCGCGTAGTAGATGCCCTCCCCGGTCAGGGGGTTGATCAGGGAGGCCGCATCCCCGGCGAGCAGCACGGGACCGTTCGGCTGCCGGGGGCGATGGGTCGACAGCGGCAGATGATGGGCCCGCAGCGTGGCCGGGTGCGCCGGTGTCTCGGGCAGCATGCGGGCGAGCGTGCGACGCAGGACGGTCTTGGCACTCGTTCCGTCCGTCCCGCCGGCCAGCCGGGACCGCAGCATCCCGTAGCCGATGTTCGCACGGCCGTCGCCGATCGGGAACGACCAGGCGTAGGCCGGCCAACCCTCGTCGGTCATGTGGATGAACTGTTCGGGGGGGCCGTCGCCGAAGGCGACCTCGGTATAGGCCCGCACGGCGATCGCCATTGCCCCGGGGGGGTTACCCGGCAGCCCGAGCCCGCGGCGTACCGCGGAGTTTGCGCCGTCCGCGCCGATGACGACCCGCGCCGTGAGCGAGCCGTTGACCACGACGACYGGCTCCCGTCCCCGACCGTCCAAGCGCGGCCGGTCGGTAAACTCCAGGGACCGCACGCGCCGCCGGATCAGCTGAGCTCCACGTGCCTGGGCGGCGGCCACGAGACGGGCGTCGAAGACCTCCCTGGGTACCACGTAGTTGGCTCGGGCTGAGGGAGTGGCCACCTCGGCGCCCCCTGGGGTGCGCAGGCGCATGCGGTCCACCGGCCGGTACCCGGCGACCGCATCGGTCACGCCGAGATCACGCAGGACGTCCAGGCCGTGTGGGGCGATGCCGTCACCGCAGGTCTTGTCCCGGGGGAACTCGGCGGCGTCGGCGATGACGACGTGTGCGTCCGGGCGTTCCCGCAGGGCGCCCAGAGCCGCCGCGCTGCCGGCCGGGCCGCCCCCGACGACAAGGACGTCAATCGTACGGGAGAGCAGGTCGGCAGCCTCGTCCACGCGCACGATCGGGGTGGCGACGGTGATCGTGTCAGCATCCTTGACCGGCCCTGCCGTCACGTATCGTGGTCCCGCGGTTCCCGCGTTGTCACGTCTCTCCGCCCGTTCCCGCGGACCTGGGCCGTCTCCCGGGGCCACGCCGTCCCCCGGGGCCACGCCGGATCCTCGGGTATCCGTGGGGGGGTTCTCTCCGAGGTGCTCGTCACGCGGGGCGGGCGGGCCGGACGGGGATGTGGGGGTCTGCACGCCCGCCAGTCTCGCAGCCGGCTGCCCCCCGGGGGGACGCATGCCCCGCCTTGCCGGGCCCGCGGGGTGGAACCGGGTGCCTGGGTCGTCGGGACCGGCGGGAAAACCTCGTACAGTGCGGAACGTGGACGCTCTTGGACAGGTGGCGGCGTGGCCGGTCGAGACCGTCGCGGTCGTGGTGATGGGTCGGGAGGACGAGGCGGTCGGACCGGGTGCGGGGTCCGGGTGGCCGGGCGCAGCGGTGACCCCGCGGGTCCGGGAGGTGGCGCGGACCGGACCACTCGATCATCTCTTCCGGCTGGCCTCGGTGTCGAAGCTGCTCAGCGCCTATGCGGTCCTGATCGCCGTGGAGGAGGGCGCGATCGGGCTCGACGATCCCGCCGGACCCCCCAGGTCCACCGTGGCTCATCTGCTCGCCCACACCTCCGGGCTCGCGTTCTCGGGGACCCGCGTATTGGCCCCCCCGGGTACCCGTCGCATCTACTCCAACACCGGGTTCGAGCGACTGGGGGAGGCGCTGGAGAAGGCGACCAGCATCGCCTTCGCCGACTACCTCGCCCAGGCGGTCTTCGAGCCCCTCGGGATGCACGATGCCCGRCTGACGGGATCCCCGGCCTCCGGCGTGACGGCGACGCTTGCCGACATGCGACGCTTCGCTGCCGAGCTCCTCGCCCMGACGCTGATCACCTCCGCGACGTTCGCCACGGCCATCTCGGTCGCCTTTCCCGGACTTGCCGGCGTGCTGCCGGGTTTCGGCCAGCAGACCCCCAACGACTGGGGACTCGGCTTCGAGATCCGCGGCGACAAGCACCCGCACTGGACGGGCAGCTCCAACGCGCCGTCGACCTTCGGCCACTTCGGGCAGAGCGGGACCTTCCTGTGGGTGGATCCCGTCGCCCGCCTCGCATGTGTGACTCTTTGTGATCGTGATTTTGGCGAGTGGGCCCAGCGAGTCTGGCCACCGCTGGCGGACGCGATCCTGGCGCAGGCCCCCTCGTGGTCCGCAAACCGCTTGGCGTGACGTGCGAGAAAGGGCGGGTGCGGCGCAGCCGTCGGTGAGCATTTCCGGTCGGATKCCGGTTTTTCCCGAGGGTATTGTCAGCTTTTGGTCATGATCTGGAATCCGCATCCCCTTCCCATGGTCCGCGCGGGACGGCCGTGGCTCATGGGCCATGATGTCGGCATGCTTCCTCGGCGAGACCGATCCCGACGGCCGGTTCTTCACCCGGCGCAGGCAGGCATGTGGATACGCAGAGTAGCGATCGTCACTGCTTTCGTCGGGGAGCCGGTCCCGCATGACTGAGGGGGTGAACGGTCATACCGTCCAGGTTGTCCCGGCCGTTGATCCCGGTGAATCGGTCGATCCGCTCGGTTCCGCGACTCGGGTGGACATCGGGGTGGCGATCGGCATCCCCGAGCCGTACCGCACAGAGCTTCAGGACTGGCGGGAGCGACTCGGCGACCCGAACGCAGCCCTCATCGTCCCGCACGTCACCCTGCTGGGTCCGACCTCCGTCGGGTTCGTGGAGCTGCCCATGATCGAGCGCCACCTCGCGCAGACGGCGCGGACGAACTCCCCGTTCACCATCCGCCTGCGGGGATMCGGCACGTTCCGGCCGTTGTCCCCGGTCGTGTTCGTCGCCCTCGCCATGGGTATTCTCCGGTGCGAGAAACTGGCGGCGGTGGTACGGTCCGGTCCTCTCGACCGGCCGCTCAGCTTCGCCTACCATCCGCACGTCACCGTCGCGCACGATCTTGCCGAGGACGCGTTAGATCGCGCCTTTGATGCGCTCGCCGAATATCAGGCGCAGTTCGAGGTCAACGGATTCGGGCTGTACGAAAGAGGCGCCGACCTGCGCTGGCGGCAACTACGCTTCTTCCCGTTCGGTCGCCCTGAGCGTGGGCCGGAACCGGTGGGCGGCGGGGGGCGACGCGCCACACTCGGATCTCGGGAGTGAGCGCACGTCGTCGGGGGACAGTAACGAATGTGACGGGACCTCGTCAGGCGGTACGGGCCGGTGTCGGGACGGTTTCCGGTACCGCTGTGGCGGTACGCCGGAAACGTCCGTTTCTCGATCACCTCGTCCGGGCATATTCCCGCTACACAGCCGATGGCGGTGATCGTCTCGCGGCGTCGGCGACCTACTTCGCGTTCCTGTCATTCTTCCCGCTGATCGCGCTGGCCTTCGCGGTCACCGGCTTCGTCGTAGACGCGTACCCCGATGTGCAGGAGAGCCTGACCCGGCAGATCAACGACTATCTTCCGGGCCTGGCGGACAAGCTCGACGTCGCCTCGATTGGCAACGCCAAGGTCRGTGTGGGCATTATCGGTCTTGCCGGCCTCCTGCTCGCCGGACTCGCGTGGATCGACGCGCTGCGGGACGCCATCCGTCTCGTATGGCACCAGGACATCGATGTCGGCAACATCATCACCCGGCGGCTGCGGGATGTCACGGTGCTCGCGGGACTGGGGCTGACTCTGTTGGCCTCACTCGTCGTGACCAGCCTCTCGACCTCGGCCACCGGGTCATTCCTGAGCTGGATCGGATTGTCCGGCAGCACCGCCGCGRCCTGGGTGACCGGCCTACTGGCCCTGCTTGTCGCCCTCGCGATCGACACCGCGGTTTTCCTCTATCTGTTCTGGCGGCTGCCGCAGCAGACCGACCGGGTGCGGACGGTCCGGGGTGCGGTGCTCGGCGCCGTCGGAGTCGAGATCCTCAAGATCGTCGGCACCTGGCTAGTCGGGCAAACCATGAGCAATCCGGTGTACGGTACGTTCGCGGTGATCGTCGGGTTGCTCATCTGGATCAACATTGTCATGCGATGGACGCTGTTCGTCGCGGCCTGGACCGTGACGGCGCCCTACAACTCCGACGTCTTCCCCTCCGGTTCGGCAGCCCGGCATACCGTCTCCGAGGCGGCCGACCGCGCGGCGGCGGGGAGCGCGGGCGCGGCAGGCGCGGGATCCACGGGGCCGGAGTCCTACCGGTCGAGCGGCTCGCCGAACCCGGAGGCCTCCCGCCGCCTGGTGCCCGGCTCCCAGAACGGCTCGACGCCGCTCGCGCCTGCTTCATCCGACCCGTCGTCGGCGAAGCCATCCTCGGCCGGACCGGTGCGGGTGGCGTCGGAGAGCAACCCGCGTGGCACGGTGCCCCTCCCCGCCCGGGTACGGGCATTTCTGCGCCGCCGCATACCCTCGGGGACATCCAGCAGATCGGACTGATCAGGTCCGGCAGCCGGCCTCAGCGTTACGGACACGTGTCCGTAACGCGGTGCGGGCGGCCGACCCGACGGGCGCTCGACGTCCCGGAGGCCCGCCGCCGCGTGCCGCCGCCGGCGCTGGCGTCGGCGTACCCGGGCGGCCCGATGGGTGAGTGCGGTGAGCAGGCATGCTACGACGGTGCAGCCGATCGCGATCCAGGTTATCGGGCCGATGTCGCTGCCAGGATCGCCCGCGCGGGCGACTCCGTGCCGCGAGGAGGAAGAGGAGGATGTTGCCGTGCCGGCGGTCGGCGCGACCCCTGGACCCGCCGGGCTGATGGAGGGCCGGTCTCCCGCGGGCCCGCTCGACGCCGCCGCCGTCGCCCCGGGGTTCGCGAGATACCCGACCGGGGTGACCGTGTCGGCGTGCGCGAAGCCCCAGTCGAGCAGCGCGCGCGCGTCCTTGCCGTAGGCGGGAGCCGTCCGCAGCAGGGCGACGATGAGGGTGTGGCCGCCGCGGGTGGCCGCGCCGACGAACGTCGCGCCGGCCGCGATGGTGTAGCCGTTCTTCACCCCGATAGTCCCCTCGTAGGAACGCAGCAGGGCGTTGTGGTTCTGGATCTCGAAGCGGGTGCTCCCCCGGCCGGCGAGCGAGGCGCGCGGGATCGTCAGGTAGCCGCGCACCGTCGGGTTGTCCAACGCCGCCCGACCGAGCACGGCTAGGTCGTGCACACTGGTGACCTGGCCGGGACTGTCCAGTCCGGTCGGGTCACCGGCGACGGTGTCCGTTGCGCCGAGTGACCTGGCTAGAGCGTTCATCCGCTGCAGCACGGCGGGAGTTCCCCCGCTCGCCTGGACCAGGGCCATGGTCGCGTCGTTTCCGCTGGAGATCAGCATGGCGGTCGCCAGGTCACGGACGGTGTATCCGACCCCCGGCACGAGACCGACCTTCGTGCCGTCCACCCGAGGGGCGTTCTCGTCGACCGTCACGACCTGGTCCGGCGGCAGGCCGGGCAGCACGGTCAGCGCGGTCAGGATTTTCATCGTGCTGGCCGGGAGATCCTGGGCGTGTGGGCGGTAGGCGGCGAGGATGGCGCCGCTTCCCGCGTCCGCGACAAGCCACTCGGCGGCCGTGAGACCGGCCGGGGGAGCGGAGTCGGAAGCGGCGGTGGGTGCCGGTGCGGCGAGCGGGACGGTGGGCGGGACCGCGGGTGGGGCGCTGGCCGCAGCCGGCGGCCCGAGGCCGGCCGCGGGGGACGCGGCGGTACCCAGGCCGCTCGTGGGACCGGGAGTGGGTGCGGGGACGGCCGCGGTCGCTGGAACGATCTTCAGGAACGGGGTGAGGATTGCTCCGAGGACCGCCACGGCCACCAGCGCCCGCCCGAGGCTTCCGCGGAGGCGACGCGGGTCATGCCGGGGCGGACAGGGGACACGCACCTRCCGAACGCTACTGGGTTGACCCGTTCCGCAGAAGGGTGGTTACGACCCGTGTCGCGAGTGGACGTTTCCTGGGTAGGAATCCACTGGTTGMGGCTTTCCCAATGAATGCCAGGAGGAGCCCGTATGGGCAGAGAGACTATGGTGCCCGTGCGTTGTAACTCCTCTGTTCTTGAGGTGCGTCGTCGCGCCGGCCTCCCGGGTGGGGTCGTCGAGCGTGGTCTTCGGGGTGGGACCGGTGGCGATGGTCGGCGTCGTTTTCCTGTCGGGACCGCCGTTTTCGCGGTTCCCGGTGCGGGTGGCATACCCGGCGTCCGTGGAGTGAGGGGGGATGCCGGTCGTGCTCACACCCGTGGTGTTCCTGCGCTTGTGGTGCTTGGGCCGCCGGGGGCGTTCCGGGTTCCCGATGTTCGGCTTGCCCGTGGCGGGTGGGCCCTCGGTCTCGGGGTCGCTCGTTTCCCGGGGGGCACCACCGGGGGTGGGCGTCGGCCCGCCGTGCCGTGACGGCGATCGTGCGGCGGTCGGCTCCCGTTCATCCGACGCCGTCTGGGGCGGAACGCGAACCGCGTCCCGCACCAGACTCTCGATGTCGCCGCGAAGAGATTCGAGTTGGCCGGCCAGCTCGCCGCGCATGTACTGCCGGGTCGCCGCATCGCTCTGGGCAAGCCGGAGCGCGGCGATCTCACGCGCGAGAAACTCGGTGTCTTCCCGCATACGTACAGCGACCGCCCGATCCTCGGCCAGCGAGGCACGGTCACGGTCGTCCTGTCGGTTCTGGGCGAGCAGGATCAACGGTGCCGCGTAGGCGGCCTGGGTCGAGAAGGCCAGGTTCAGCAGGATGAAAGGGTAGGGATCCCACCGCAGCAGCGGTAGCGCGATGTTCAAGGCTATCCAGACGATCACGATACAGGTCTGAATGGCGAGGTAGCGCCCGGTTCCCAGGAAACGGGCGATGGCCTCCGCGAAGCGACTGACCGATTCCCGGTCCATGCCCCGGGGGATCAGTGTGACCCGGCCGGAGGCGGGCAGGTCGAGACGCTCGGTGCAGGCACGACGACGTCCCGCGGTCCGCGATGTTGAGATGCTCATGGAAGGTCCCCCTCCGCGCGCCCCAGCCACTGCCGGACAGCTGCGAGCGCRCATTCCTCGAGCAGGCCGCGGGCGGCATCGCCACGGCGACCTCTGGTCGATACGACTTCGATCGACCGCACCTGCTTGTGCACTGCTCGCGGCCCACGCGACTGCCGACCCGGACGGATCAGGGAAGCGCGGCCGGGACAGGATGGCTCCGTGCTACCGGCATGAACCGGTCGGGCCGGGAGAGCGGTGACCGTCGTCTCCGAGGCGGAGACGACGTCGCCGACGGCACGGCCGCACCGGACAGGAGGGCCGTGCGTCCGAACAGGCCGGACTTCCGAACAGTGCCCCGGGCGTCGTCTACCCGGGTTCCGTGGACGCGGGCCGGGCGCGACGGTGCGCGCTCATCGGCCCGGGATTCAGTGCTGGCTGACGTCCACGAGCAGGAAGCGGCCTTTACTGGAGCACCCGCCAGGACTCACAGCGGCCACCTCCTCGTGTTGGTCCTCCGTAGAGGATTTTTCGGGGGCTTGTCAAGGATAACCGCCGGAGCTGTTCCCCAACCCACCGGGGCACCCGTGATACCGGTCGCGGTGACGTCACCCGAAGCGGGGACTGTCAGCGGGCGGCGGGGGCCGGGCGGGATACAGCGGCAGCAGCATCGGAACGAAGACCTTGACGGTCGGATCGTCGGTGACGGGTTTCGGCCCGCCCAGGACGAGGAATCCGTGGCGGGCGTAGAGGCGCCGCGCCGGACGGTTCCCGGGGACCACCCAGAGCTTCACCGCCTCCGCGCCCRCCTGGCGGGCCCAGTCGATCGCGGTGGCCAGGAGGGTGTCGGCGGCTCCGGTGCCCCGCGCCTCGGGAGCGACCCACATGGCGCCGAGTTCCCGTAACCAGGGACGGCCCACCGGGGTGAAGCCCTGCACCATCCCGGCGGCCTCGCCAGCCACGGCGACGATGGCCACCAGATCGGCGGACGAGTAGGCTCCGGCGCGGGCGCGGGCGTCCCACTCCTCGGCGGGCAGCGCGCTCGCCTCGGCCAGGGTCTGCCAGAACGCCGAAGGAGCATCGGTGAGCGCGGCAAGACGCAGCCTTCGCAACAGCATTCCTTCGTCTGGTCCGATCCGGCGCCCCCGGATKTCGTCGGCCCCCACCACCGCTCCCTCCCTCCCGCCGTCTGGCCCGCCGACCTGGCCCGCCGACCTGGCCCGCCTTGCGGATCCCTTGCGCATCCTCCGTGTCAGTGCCGCCCGTGACCAGACCGTCGGCCGGGAGAGGTCGGTGTTGTGCGGGACAGGCCGGTGTTGMGCGTAATCGGTCCGGCCTTTACCGCAAAGTGCTCCCGGGCAGCGAGGGAAGCGCGGATACTGATCAAAGCGGCGGGACGGCGGAGGAGTCGCGCGAGATGATCTATCGTGGGTAGGCCCGTCTCGTTGATCGTGCGGCATGACGGGCCTTCGTGGTCGGCCTGGTCCCMGCAGTGCCCGGGGCTGGCGATGGCCCAGCCGTCCGCCGCGGAGCTGCGGGCCGCGTTGCCCGACGTCCTCGCGTGGTACTTCGGTGAGGCCACCGAGATCGACGCGCAGATCCACGTCGAGCGGAGGCTGTGCGGTGGCGTCGCCGTCCGGATCGCCCAGGATGCGCAACTGTGGGAACGTCAGCTGGTCGCCGACCGGCTGGGCGAGGCCTTGGCCGCCGGGGACCAGGCGGCGCGGCTGCGTGCGGCCCCGGGCAACGCGGCCGGCGAGGTGATCTATGTCTGCGCGCTGCAGTCGGACCGCGTCTCCTGGCTGACGGGCCAGCTGGAGGATGAGAACGACGCGGTCGTGGCCACCCTCCCGGTGGCCGAGACGATGCTGTGGACCATGCGGTTCGGAGCGGCCCGCAGCGGGGCCGGGGAATCGGTCCAGCCGCCCGCCTACCGTCCCGACACGACGTTCAGCGAGGTGATGCGGACCTTCGCCGGGCCGCTCCAGCACCTGCGGGCGTGAGCCGCGGGACGTCGAAGGCCATGGTCGTCGGATCGTGGTTCTTCGTCGGCCGGCCCCTCCGGGCCGGGTTGTCCGATCGACCTCGCAGCGCGACTATCCGTGCCGTGGTCGCGATTCCYGCTGGGTGTGCCCTTCTCCATGACCTCCTCGTTCGTCATCGAAGAACAGCCACATCGCCAGCGTGAAGTACACCATCACCCGTGCGGGCAGTTTCCGGGACCGTTTCTCAACCCGGCCCGTCTCCACCAGAACATCGTCCACAAGATCATGGTGAACGAGGCCAGTCAGCACTCCGAGCGAAATATGATCCGTCAACCTTCCTGCCGGCCTGCCGCACCCATTCTTACTCGTCACCACGGAATTCTACCGCGACCGATATGACCGCTCCACGACGACAACCGCACCAACAAGATCAATCCACTGAAGTGGATCTTGTCGGTGCGGTTCTTAATTCACTGGCATTGCGCCTTGGATCGACTCCCACCTGAAAAGCACAGCCTGACTCTTCGGCTTTTGCTGGCGGAAGTGCAGGGTTCGACAAAAACCGTCTAGTCTTGCTGCTGCGTACGTAGGAGCAAACACGGGTCAAATGGCCCATCAATCTCTTCCTGGATTGGATCTTGAATGGGAGGCTACTACGGGGACCGGGGTAGTGAGGCGGGGTGAGCGCCGATCCCGTGCGCAGGCACCGTACGGGATGCGTGGCTCAGGGGCGCTTGGGTGCCAAGCAACCGTGTACACAACCCGACTTGCAACGGCCAGATGGCCCACGTCMAGACGCCGACTGCGATCAAGAACCAGGACGCACGCTTTGAGAGGGTCACCCCTCCAGCTTGCACCCGGGATCCCGTCGGGCTCAGGTGAGCAACATCCTAAGCTCCTCCGCCTCGATGCCCGCCTGGCGCAGAACAGAGGCGAGAGTGCCCGTCGCCAGCTCCCGGTGGAGCGGCACGATCACAACCCGAGCGCTCTCCTTGTGCCGCAGCTTGCAGTGCGAGCCACGAGTAGCGACCTCCTCGAAGCCGGCACGCCCCAGAGCCTTCACCACCTTCGCCCCGGAGATCCGAGGCAGCGCGGGTGTCACGCCGACAGGCGGATGTCCAGCGGAGCGACGATGGGACCGTCCGCGGCGGTCACGGGGAACGGCTGGTCCTCGAAGTACAGCTCCAGCGCCTCGCGAAGATTCGCCAGCGACTCCTCGACGCTGGCTCCCTGGCTGGTCACCTCGACCTCCAAAGCCCGCGCCACATACCAGTCACCCTCGTGCGTGACGACAGCCGTCAGCCGCGCCGCTCGCTCCATGGAGATCAGCCTAGCCGTCCCTGCCACACCTGGCGAAGCGCTCACCGCCACCTCCTCGACATGATCAACAAKCCCCCTGTCGACCATACGAGCAGAAGCCATCTCCAACGGCCCGAGTACACACGAGAGGCACGAGGCCACCCCCGACTCGCTGGAATACCTAGGTCATAAATGAATGCTCTACAAATTCGGCCATAGGTTGCCGGGTAGTGTACACGGCGTAGGTCGTGATCAACGCTGGCAGCGAGGGGTGGCACAGTGGGCACTCTAGGCGCCGGATTTGTCCGGGTTTCTACAGGTAGCCAGGACGAGACGTCACAGGTCAAGATCCTTACCGAGGAAGCCYCTCAACGCGGAATCACGATCGTCAAGTGGTTCACGCTTCACGGGTACTCGGCCAGCCACGGAGCGCAGGAACCTGCCCTGCGAGAAGCAATCGCCGATATCCAGCGTCGGGATTACACGACTTTGATGGTTACCGAGTCGTCGCGGCTTGACCGCCGTGACGACTCGGATGCGCAAGCGGAGATCCTGCTCAGCATTCGGTCCGCGGGTGGCGACATCGTCTCAGTTGCCGAACCTCAGTTCGGCAAGACTGACTTCGCCGGTCGTATCGTCACTCTCGTTGCTCAGCACGCGAATGCGGAGAAGTCCAAGACGGTCAAGGCAACCACCTACCGTGGCGTTTCCATGATTATCGCGAACGGCGCGCACCATGGTCCGCTTCCGTCGTTCTGGGCGACTAGAGGAGAACGCTACGCAAAGCAAGCGTACTGCGCAGACCCGGAATCCGTTAGAGATATTTACGGGCGGGTCGCCAACGGCGATTCCCTGCTCTCCATTGGCCGGGCATACGATCTGCATTCGACATCGATCAGGACGCTTATTCAATTCGCCGCAAATCACACCGGCGTCGAGGAATGCAGGTACCAGGGTGACCCGCAAAGTCTGTTTGTGCAGGTAGACGGTGTGAGACGGGGTGCGGGGGGCTGGGGCCGGTGGTGGTGTGAGGATCCGGGCCCGGCTGCTGTTTCGTCGCTGTGAGTAGCGCGTGTGAGGGTGGGTTCCGGYGCCRGCGGAAACGCCACCGATGACGTTCTGTGACAGCCGGTGGGGTGGGTGGGGCGGTGGGGCCGTGGGGTCCGGGGGAACAACGGCGGGCCACCACGGTGAGGGTGGCTGCGGTGAGGCAACGGGGTCCCGGTAGGACGGGGATTGCCTAGATCACCAGCCGTAGGGAGCCCCGTTGCCGGTCCAGTCTCGCATGCCCGTCACTCCCACCGATCTCGGACAGGCCGGGTCGGGGCAGCTGGTCCGGATGCGGCGGTCGCTGCGGGTCCTGGGGGCGCACGGCGGTGAGGTGCAGGGG